>DAOWGM010000044.1 GCA_030637515.1 Bacteroidales bacterium | reverse complement strand
TTTTATCAAACTTCTTTTCCATTATAATTTTCTTTTAATTTTATTATTCATTTATCATACATAATTTATTTAATACTTTCAATCCTTTTTCAAGTTCATCCAATTCATTTTGCGATAACACATCAATGTCTTTATGAAAACGTTCTTTTATTCGAGTATTTATTTTTTCTGTGATTAGTGAGCCTTCTTTTGTGAGTGATATAAAAATTTTTCTTCTGTCTTTTGTATCAGCCCACCTTTCAACATATCCTAATTGCAATAATTTATCAACTGATGCTGTCATTTGTGATTTTGTTATTCCAAGCATTTGAACAATTTCAGTTACATAAAATTTCTCCTTTTCTTGTAGCATTTTCAAAATCATAAAATGATGTTTAGCTATTTCTTTTGAAATGTCTTTGAGTATATAGTTAACAAATCGCTGTTCCATATTTCTACACATTTTTGTTGGAATAGCCATTAACATTTCTTCTATTCTCGTTATTTGTTGATTGTCCATAATATTTGTTCTTTGAATTAATAGTTCACTTTATTAATTGTTCATTGAGTGAACAAATGTATATCGAAATATTCTATCTGCCAAATAATTCTGAATTATTTTTCAAAATAATAGTTTAAAGTACTGAAATTAAGGGGATAATTGATTTAGCAATTCTGCATTTTACTAAAACTTACGATATTTATATGACCATCGCATAATATATACACCTAATAGAAGCGATAAAACGGCAATTCCAAATGTTAGCGAAAAACCAAATAATTCGTACAATACAACACCAATTAATGGTGAAACAACACCACGCAAGCCTGTTCCAAATAAATGAATCGACTGATAATCACCAGCTTGCTGATTACTACCAAAATACGATGAACCAATATTCCATGAAAGCAACATAGTTGAAAAAAACAATCCATAAAACATGGTTGCAATAAAAAGCATTAAGTAAATCTGGATATTCCATATCTCTATATTAAGTGGAACATATGAAGCCATGCCTGTAAAGAAAATATATCCGGCCATTGCAAAGAACGGAATTATTGTAAATCTTCGAGGATCAACTTTCCCTATTACTTTTCCAAATACAGGCAATAATATAATAGCTAAAATATTATATGCATTTTGATAAAAAGCTACACTTGAATAATTTAATCCCAATGCTTTATCATAAAAAATATTAATCACAGATCGGGTACTCATAAATGCGAAACCATAAAACATATATGCAAGCTGAAAATCAAAATACGCTTTATTTGTTTTTAAAATATGAATCATTTTCTTAAAAGATCCAAACATAGATTGTATAAGACCTTCAGAGATCTCTACGGCTTTTTTAGGGATGTATTCTATCCACGAAATAAGAATTAAGCTCATTACACCAAGCACTCCTAAAACTGGAAAAAACCAGGTAAATGAAAACGGATTGGCATCTAATAATAATCCAAGAACAAAGAAAGTTATCATCATTACAATTTGGCGAACCGATGATGAGATTCCATATAATCGACCAAAATTATCTTTTGAATAAGCATTTTTCAACAACAAATTTATTGTAGGCAATACAATTGGATACGATAAATAGTATGTAAAGAATACAAATAAGAATACGTAATGATAAATTGAATTAGCTACATATAAATCGGGAGTTTTTGGAAAAAAAAGTAAGATAATGAAAGGTAAATGAGTTAGAAAACCTACTCTACGTAACATTCTTCGTTTTCTTTTTGTCCTGGCAATTAACTCGTTAAAAAAAATCGATAGCAATAATACAATTACACTTGATTGAAATAAAAAGCTTAGCTGATAACTTGTCCCGTTCAAACTCTTAATAAAAACATACTCATTAAGCCATAATGCAGCACGAATCATTCCGTCAATTATCTGGAATGTTATGTGTAAATAAAATGTTCTTTTTTCCTTAGAATCAAGGTTTTTAAGTATGTTGAATCGCATTTCCCAATTTTATGCTTTATAGACTTGCAAATATAATTTAAGTTTAAATTTAACTAACAAACCAAAATACATTTAGTTAACTTTTTTTAAGAAATATCAAGCTAAAAAAATATTATCTTTGATATTTAAAAGAAAAAAACATGGATAAACAGAAAAAACGTGGACGCTATGAGCGCATATATAAACAGTTAGCAGAACTATTAGTTAAAACTGAAGATCCAAATGCAAGAATGGCATCTATTATTGCTGTGTTGCATCACAAAATGGACTACTATTTTTGGACTGGTTATTATTTTCTTAAGAAAGACAAACTAATTGTTGGTCAGTATCAAGGACCTGTTGCTTGTCAGGAACTTAAAAAAATGTCGGAGTTTGTTGGGCTGGAATTAATCAACAAAAAGCAATAATTGTTACTGATGTTGAGAATTTTCCCGGACATATTGCATGCGACTCACGCTCTAAATCTGAGATTGTTATCCCATTACGAGATAAAGACAACAATATAATAGGTGTATTAGACGTAGATAGTAATGAATATAACCAATTTGATGAAGTTGACGAACAGGAATTGACTAAAATTTTGAATCTAATATACTTATAGAATCTTATTTACAATGAGAAAAGCACTTTTACTAATTTCTATTTTTTTTATCTCCATAAATCTTAATGCTCAGCTAAATATTAATTATTATATAAATAAAGGAAGAGCAGAACTTTTTGCAGAGAAATTTAATGATGCTATTGAATCTTTTAATATTGTTATTAAAGTAAAACCCAATTTAGCTAATCCTTATTTTTTTCGCGGCATAGCAAAATATAACCTAATGGATTATATAGGCGCTGAGCAAGATTATTCAAGGGCTATTGAATATAAGTCTAATCATACCGATGCACTTAGATACAGAGGATATACTCGTATAAATTTGAAAAAATATTATTTAGCTATTATTGATTTTGATAATGCAATTAAACTAAACGCTATTCAACCTGACTTTTATGTGACAAGAGGATATTGCCGGATAAGTATAAATCAATATCAGCAAGCAGTAGCTGATTTTAATAAATCACTTGAAATTACTAAAAATAATAAACGTGCATATTTTTACCGTGGGCTAGCAAGAAAAATGCTTGAAGATACAACAGGAGCTCTTGTCGATTTTCAAACGGCTCTTGATTTGGATTCCGAATATTCAGATGTTTACATGAATCGAGGAATTTTATATTCAGAATGGGACAAACACGACACAGCCATTATTAATTACAATAAAGTTATTGAATTAAATCCTATTGATGCAGGCGCATATATTAACAGATCTCTATCAAACTATCATTTAGATAAAAAGGATTTAACAATATTAGATTTAGATACGGCTATTCAAATAGAGCCTGATAACTCATTGGCTTTATTTAACAGAGCCTTAATTAAGAACGAAATAGGTAAAAGTCACGAAGCAATTAAGGATCTTGACAAAGTAATTAGATTAAACCCTCAGAATATTCTAACTTATTTTAATCGTGGATTAATTAAATTAAAAGTGCATGATCTACAAGGTGCTTTTATAGATTTTACATATGCTATCGATATCTATCCAAACTTTGCAAAAGCGTACATAAATAGATCTATTGTTCGCCAAAAGCTAAATGATATAAGTGGTGCACTTACTGATAAAGAGCAAGCCGATAAAATCATTGAAAATGTTAAGCAAAATAAAGACTCTTATGTTAGCTACGCTGACACAACCGAAAACTTTCAAAAGCTAATTACATTAAAATCAAGCAATCGTTTCTACAATAATCCTTTATTTAACGAGCGAATTATACCTGAAACAAATTATAAAATGCTTTTCGGAGATGTAAACAGCAAGTATTTCGATAGAATTTCTGTGTTATACGATAATATTGAGTTTATAAAAGGTAATTTAAGTGAGTTAGGCGTTGTTATTGAGAATGATTTACAAACAGTTTATGAAACAGGTTTTATTACAAGTGAAATAGAAAGATTAGATAAAGAGTATGCAACAACAAAAAATAAAACTCATAATTTAATTCTAAGTAGTATTTATAAAAGTTTGCAAAAGAATTTTAATGGAGCAATATCAGATATTAATTTAGCAATAAAGCGGGATCCTGACAATTTCATTCTTTACTTTAATAGAGCAAATTTAAGATCAGAAATGATTGATTATATTAAATTACTTGAACAGGAAAACGAAGTTATGCTTACAAATCCTGTAAATAATTCAAATACAATAAATTACATAAAATCTAATGAGAGCTATGCAGATTACAATCAGGTTGTTGCCGACTATGTGAAAGCACTCGAACTATCACCTGAGTTTAATTTATCTGTATATAATTTGGCTAATACATATTTAAAAACAAGAGATTACAAAAAGGCAATAAGTCTATATAATGAAGTAATTAAAACGGAACCAATTTTTGCTGAAGCGTTTTATAATAGAGGCTTAACATATATATACTTAAAAGAATCCGAAAATGGTTGTATGGATATGAGTGTTGCAGGTGAATTAGGCTTACAAAAAGCATATACCGTTATAGCACGGTTCTGTGAGAATTAAAAAGAGGCTGTCCAATATAATATGTTTCTTAATTTTCAATCCATTTTACTATTTGATCGTCAAATGGTTTTGTTTTAGGATATGCTACATCAACAAAATTCCCATTTTCATCAATCATATATTTTTGGAAATTCCACTTTACTTTTGAATCCAATTTACCATTTAATTCTTCTTTAGTTAACCATTGGTATAATGGATGAATATCATCACCCTTTACAGATATTTTCGACATCATTGGAAAAGTAACACTAAACTCCGAAGTACAAAATTCTTTTATTTCAAAATTAGATCCTGGCTCTTGACTCATAAAATTATTTGCTGGAAACCCAATAATAACAAAATCCTTAGAGCTGTATTTTTCATATAGTTTCTGTAGATCTTCATATTGAGGAGTTAGTCCACATTTTGAAGCTGTGTTAACAAGCAACACCTTTTTCCCTTTTAACTTTGAAAAATCAAATTCTTTTCCATCAATATCTTTTACAATAAAGTTGTGCAATGATTTTGTTTGTGCAAGTACTGAAAATGTGAAAAAACCAGCAAGTAGAAATAGAATTAGTCCTTTTTTCATAATACAAATTTTGTGTTCAGTTAATTATTTCATCAACTAAACGCTAATTACCGAATTAAGTTCAAAATTATATTACTTATTGCTGAGGAAGAACCATGTTACAGATAAATTCCATACTTGATTCTTTGTATTAAGAAAGTCACTATCAGCTTCAGCATCAAACAAATCAGTTAGAGTCATCTGATACCTGATACCAATCTGAAATTCGCCAAAACTGGTATTAAAATACGTGCCAATTTCGCCTAATCCGCTGTAATCAAATTTATTATCGATTTTTTTACCGTAATGTTCAAGAGCAAGAGCCTCATTATTAATAGTTTTATTCTCACTTTCAGAAAGTAAGTATCCGAAACTTGTTCCAAGGTTTACATAGAATTTAGTTTGTTTTTTCCCAAAGATGATTTGAGTAATCAAAGGAATCTCCAGATAATTCATTTTCCTGCTATATGAATTACTAATTGTATCCAGATCTTCTGTCCAACCTTTTTGATTAAAGATCAGTTCTAACTGAAGTCCAAATAATCTCTCATTATGGAACTTGTATACCAATCCCCCATTATAACCGAGTGTTATACCTTGGCTTAACCCTGGATTAAATATAACTGATGAATAATTTATTCCTTGTTTTATTCCAAAGGAATAAGATGTCTTAAACTCTTCTGTTTGGCTAAAAGCTAAAGACTTAAACAATAAGATCAATGTTAATATTATGAATAACCTCTTCAAAATCGTATATTTGTAGTTAGAACAGCAAATATAAATAATACTCAACATTATATTTAAACAAAGCGAAGAATTATATTAAAACTTGTCGATTTTATTTTGAAGATTTTTTTAAACTAAATCGTTTTATAATATGATATTCGACCAGCCTTCCATATTTCCCTTTGGTATACGTATTGATGAGCCTGTTACAACTTTTACTGATTTAATGGTCTCTTTTGTATGCTTCTATGCTTTCTGCAAATTGAATAAAATAAATGTTAAAAACAAGGTTCATTTATATTTAAGATATTATTTCCTAAGTATGGGGATTGCCACTGTCGTTGGAGGAATAGTCGGACATGGTTTTCTTTATTTATTTGAAGCACAATGGGAATCGCCTGAAGGTTTTGTTAATATAATTGCAAAAGTATTTGGAGAAGATTTACTAAAAGATGTTGCTAATCCCTGGAAATTACCTGGTTGGCTTACAAGTATGTTTTCTATTGCTTTAGTTGAACGTGCTTCAATAGAATACGCACGACCTTTAATAAGTAAAAAGGTAGGCTCTTTCTTTGCTTGGTTAAATATTGTTGAATTATTAACCTTTGTTACAATAACGTTTGTAACACTCAATTTCTTTTTTGTAGAAGTACATTCGGCTTATGGATTATTAATCGTGGTATTAGGTTTTAATTTGACCGTTTTTCTAAAAACTAGAAAGAAAGGAAGTAAGCTATTTCTTATAGCCATTGGATTTTCAGCTATAGGTGCATTGTTTTTTATGAATAAATGGGGATTTTCTCCATGGTTTAATCATTTTGACATTAGTCATCTCTTTATGACATGTAGTGCATTTTATTTTTACCTTGGAGCTAAAGAAATTTTGAATGACCCGGTTTTAGCACAAAAACACTAAAACTTCCATATATCTATATACTTAACTCTTTTTTACTAATTCTTTTACATTTAATGCTTTCGGTAATTATTAATAAATGTGTTTAAAAAAAAAATATGCAAACGATTGATTATCTACAATAAAAATTTATCTTAGACACCTAAATTCAAAACAATTAAACGAAAAACCATGGATTCTAATCAAAACGATTATCACATTAGTTTTTTTAAACCTACAACTGCAATGGCTAAGTGGAACAGAAATTTAGCTATGAAATTGATTATAGTATGGGCTGTAGCAGTATTTGGTTTTCATTTCCTTTTAAGGGCCATTGAAAAACCAACTCCGGAAGAATCATATATTAAATATGAACAGGTTTGGGAAAATGTTTATGCAGACAATGCAAGCGTTGAAGAAATGCAAACATTTGCATATACTTCACTTTCTGTTTTAGGGAAAGTATTTATTAAACCTAATGAAAAAGCAGCTCTAAATAATGCTGTAAGCTGGACTACTTATCAATTAGCTGATTCAACTCAAAAGGAACTTTTGATTGACAAAACTAAAGAATTTGAAAAAATAAAAGAAGAAATTACTTCAATTTCTGATCCTGAATATATTGAAACTAAAAATGCACTTTCTGAACTTGGAAGTTCTATTTTAGGTTTACAGAAAAGTGATCCCAGAACAAGAATTATTTCTATTGAACTCGTTTCTTCAGGAATGGAATCTTTCAAAACTGAAAGTAAGGATATGATTCCTACTATTATGTCTACTTATCTTATCCATAATCAGTCATTTTTAACTGATTTTAAATTTCTTGGATTTCCTTTCCATTACTTCTACTCAGCAGTATTTTTATTAGTACTATTTGTATTCTTATGCTGGTTATACTGCTATCGTGTAGATAAAATGAATGCTAAATTAGACATAGAAGAGTAAATAGTTACATTTCAAAATTTATTACTATGAAAAAGTTTTTATTACCTATAATATTATTACTTACACCTTCATTGTTATTTGCTGCTGGAGCTTCAACTCAACTTGAAGGTAATTTTCAATTAGGACCTGCAATTATTCTTATTACAATTTTGTGTGTATTTGTATTAGTGGGTATAGTTTTCAGAGCAAAAGATACTGCTGATTTTTATGCAGCAGGTCGTAGTATTTCCAGAGTTGGTTCAGGTATGGCTATCGCATCAAACTGGATGAGCGCAGCATCATTTCTTGGAATGGCAGCACTTATGTATGGTGCAGGTTATCATGGCTTAGCTTATGTTGTTGGTTGGACAGGCGGTTATGTGTTATTATTAATCCTTATGGCTGGACAAATTCGTAAATACGGAAAATATACTGCTGCCGATTTTATTGGCGATCGTTTTTATTCACAAGGATTAAGAGCAACCGGAGCTATTATTGCTATTCTTATCTCCATTTCATATTGTGTTGGTCAGTTTGGCGGAATCGGACTTATGTTTAAATGGATATTAGGAATAGATTATACTTATGCTGTAATTATTGGTGGATCTGTAGTTTTAGCATACACTCTAATATCAGGTATGTTAGGTGTTACTAAAAATATGCAAATTCAGTATGTTATTATTATTGTATCATTCCTTATTCCCTTATTTATATTAACATTTAAATTTGATTATTTCTGGTTGTTACCACAAATAGGTTATGGTTCTGTTGTATCTGATATTGTTTCTGGTGTACCTATTGACCAAACTGTACAAATGTTTAACGCCTTAGGACATGAATATGCTATGGTTCCCGCACCGGAATATGCTATGCCATGGGATTCTGCAACCGGACAATCATTTTTCCAGTGGATCGCAATCGCATTTTCATTAATGATCGGAACGGCTGGTTTACCTCATGTTATTCAACGTTTTTATGTAGTTCCTAAAGCACGTGATGCCAGATGGTCTGTAGTTTGGGGATTATTTTTTATTAGTATTCTTTACTGGAGCGCTCCTGTGTATGCTGCTTTTGGTAAAATATTATCTGCTAATCCTGAAGTAGGAAAGTTGGCTAAAGATGCTATTGTAGTTTATACTGCTCAATTAGGAGGTGTTAATCCTTTGATTGTTGGACTTCTTGCTGCTGGTGGTGTTTCTGCTGCATTCTCTACTGTTTCAGGATTACTTGTTGCTGGATCATCAGCATTTGCTCATGATTTATATGTAAAAATTATTAATCCTAAGGCATCTCCAAAGCGACAATTATTAATGGCTCGTTTAGGAACTGTATTAATGGCTGTTATTGTAACTTTATTAGCACTAAAAAACTGGGCTCTAATTGCTCAACTTGTAGCAGTTGCATTCTCTTTAGCTGGAGTTTCAATATTCCCATTATTCTTATTAGGAATATGGTGGAGTGGATCAAACAAGCAAGGTGCTATTGCAGGTTTAATAGCAGGTTTATCAGTTGCTGCAATTTCTTTAACTTACTTTATTGCAGGTAAAGAAGGTGTTACATTACCATATCATGATTTTGTTAGCTACTGGCTTGGTGCATGGTACTTTGCATGGATTGGAGCTCCACTTGCTATACTTGTTAATATTATAGTATCTAAACTTACACCAGAAACACCTCTTGAAATACGTAAGTTTCTTGTGTTAAATGTTCACTCATAATGAGTTATTCAATAAATAAAAATAAAAGAGCACTCATCCTCGCGATGATTGCTCTTTCTTTTATCGTAATATCTTTTTCTTATTTCTATTATAAAGGTATAAACGATTCTAAAGACCCAAGAGTTATACAGGCTCGCGAATTATATGAGAAATATAATGAATATACTTCACTTAATGATTTTGAAAATATTTTTGCATTACTTGATTCAGTTGAATATATCTATAAAGGTATAGATCATTATGGCGAATCTTTTGAGGTTGGTGTTCTATATAATAATAGAGCTGCTGCTTACCTTACAATGGCTATCTATGAGAATATACCAGAACAGTTTAGTTTAATATCAAAAGATTCCCTATTAAAATTAGCACAGAATTCTGTATTTGAAAGTATTGCTATTTATGAGAACTGGATAAAAATATATAAAGATAAAAGCACTGTTCAAATAGAAAAACTTCTTCAAAAGAACTTTTTGTCTGGTCTGGAAAACGAATATTCTGAAAAACAAAAAAATAAATTTATTCAAAGTAGGGTTAAGGAAATTGAAACTGCACAATACGAAACAGAAAGAAGATTATCTGTAGCTTATACAAATTTGGGAATTATTCACCGTCATTTTGAGCAATATGAGAATGCTATCAATAATTACCAAAAAGCGATCGAATTGTGGGATCAAAATCTGACAGCCGAAAATAATCTTAACATTTTATTAGGCAAACCCTTGAAAAAACGAAATTTAATTCAGAAATTATTCCCTCCTAAGCGTAAAGAGAACTAACTTGTTAAATCATGCATTTAACACCGAAAGATATTAGAAAATTTTTCGCTGGAATTGTTTTTCCTTCTATCCTTGCTGTTGTCTTGTTTATCTTATCAATCTATATATTTATTCTCCCGGTTTTTGAGAATAATATCATGGATAAAAAACGGGAAATGATAAGCGAATTGGTGAATACTGCATGGAGCCTAATCGAAGATTATGATCAGGATTACAAAGATAGTCTTATTACACTTCAGGAAGCGCAAGAACGGGCCATAAATAAAATAGGGAAAATGCGTTATGGTGTTGAGAGTAAGGACTATTTTTGGATAATAGATATGTTCCCTCGAATGATTATGCATCCATATCGCACTGAGTTGAACGGAAAAGAATTATTAAATTACAAAGATCAGGAAGGCAAAGCTCTTTTTGTTGTTGCTGTTGATACAGTATTGAAAAGCGGTGAAGGTTTTATTGATTATATGTGGCAATGGAAAGATGATTCGTTACGTATAGTGCCCAAACTTTCTTTTGTAAAAATGTATCGTAACTGGAACTGGATAATTGGAACAGGAATTTATCTGGAAGATGTCAAAGAAGAAATTTCATCTCTTGAAAAGCGTTTAGTTAAAATAACCTTTATTATTATTGGTATAATTAGTGTCATAATCCTTTTTATTGTTAAACAAAGTTTAGACATTGAGCGAAGAAGAAAAGATATTGAGGATAAATTAAAATCCTCTAGAAGAAAATATCAATCTTTGGTTGAAGCATCTATAGATGGAACATTACTTTTAATAGATGATCAAATTATGTTTTCAAATATGAAATTCAATATCATGTTTGGAAGCTCTGCCAGCTTTGTATTATTGCTAAATTTTAATGACATTTTCGATATTCAGTGGGATTATGTTAAATCAATGTTTAAAAACTCAGGCAAATCTGTTTCTGTCGATACTCGACTAAAAAAGCCTAACAAACCATTAAAAGATGTTGTATTAACTATCTCAAAAGTATTCTTTGGCAAACAAGAAGGGCATATCATTATTGTAAAAGATTTAACAAAGCTTAAACTCGTTGAAAAAGAAACTCAAGAACTCTCAAGTGAAATTCAAACCTCACTCCTTTTAATGAATCAACCTATTGCTCATTTTATTAAAAAGATTATAAAATGTGATGTCAACACTTCTGTATATGAAGCATCTGTGATAATGACACGAAAGAATACAAATGTTTTGTTTGTGTCTCAAAACGAAAATATAATAGGTATAATAACAGACAGTGATTTAAGATCGAGAATTATAGCAGAAAAACAGGAGGCAAATATCTCAGTTTCACAAATCATGTCGGCTCCTGTAATTAGTGTGCCTGATAATATATTATTATATGAAGCTGTTTTGATTTTTGATAAAAAAAGTGTTTCACATCTGGCTATTAAAAACAGCAAATCGGAAATTACCGGAGTTCTAAATAGTTCCGATGTTTATGAAATGCAGAGGAACTCAATAAGTTTTCTTGTAAAAGAAGTTGAAAATGCTGAAGATATTGATCAGATTGAAAAAACAACAAACAGATTACCGGTTCTAATAAAAGCACTGATCGATAGTGGAGCCCGCACTCAAAATATTACACATATTATTACTTCATTAACAGATGTTATAACACAAAAAATTATTACTTTATCTATTGAATCATTAGGTAAACCTCCATGCAATTTTGCTTTTATAGCTGTTGGAAGTGAAGGCAGAATGGAACAGACTTTAGCAACAGATCAAGACAATGCAATAATCTTTGATAATGTTGATCAAGCAAATCACCAAGTTTATAAAAAGTATTTTCTTGAGTTAGGTAAAAAAGTTACTACAGCGCTTGATCAGTTAGGATTTAAATACTGTAATGGAGAAGTAATGGCTAATAACCCAAAATGGGTGTTATCTTTAGATGAATGGAAAAATCAGTTTAAAAGCTGGATAAACAATAGTGATCCGAAAAGTATTTTAGAAGCAGGAATATTCTTTGATTTTAGAAGTATCTACGGAAAAGATGATTTAACAAAGGATCTGCAAAATTACATCTTCGATAAAATTGAGAATAAAGCTGTATTTTTTCAACACATGGCAAATCCAATTTTGAAATATAAGTCTGTGGTTAATTTCTTTGGAAATATTGTTGGCGACTCTAAAGTAAATGATCACGCTGCTTTTGATATTAAAAAAATAATATTACCAATCATAAGTTTTATCAGAATATATTCTTTAAAAAATAAAATTACTGAGACAAACTCTATACAACGTTTAGAAAAACTAAATTCAGCAAAACTTATTAGCAATACATTATATAATGAAATAAATATATCCTATAACTATTTGATGCTAATGCGATTCCGATTCCAAACAAACGAACTTCTTAAAAAGCAAACTCCCGATAATTTAATAAATATTGAAGAATTAGCTGATATTGAAAAGACCACTATAAAGAAAATTATTTCAGAAATTTCAGATCTTCAAACCCAACTCAACTTCGATTTTAAAGGTAATTTGTAATTACAGTTAATAACTTTAATTTAATCCTAAATCAAGTTCCTTTCCTATTGCAAAAATGAAATTACCTGTTGCAAAATCAACTAATATTTCGCCATCACAACTTGGATGGAATTCATAAAAAACATGACCAAATACTATTTCACTGCTATTTGTAGAAGAAGCAACTTCAATATCTTGCATAAAAACAAATCCACTTGTCGGGTTTTTAACACAATCAGATGAAAATTCAACATTAATCATAGCCATTTGAAGCACACCTGCTGAAGATTCCACCTCGTAATCTTCTACTGCAGCTGCTTGTTGTCCTCCAAATATTTTAAACTTATCATCATAAAAATTATCAAAAGTTCCTTGATGGTAAACATCAATAATCCAAGCATTCTGCTCTATTGCTACTTCTGTTATTTCAGTTCTTTCATTATCAAGTTTTCCAAGGCTCTCTTCCATTTCTGTTGTTGTAAGATCTAATCCAATATCGGAGTTTGAACCTATATTTATATCAATTGAAGCATATATGGCTGTAATCTTATCATTTAACTCATCATAAATTACAGGAAAAGCTATTACATTTTGTAGTTCAAAGCTACCAGAAACAACATCCATTTCGGTAAAAAACACTGAAACTAAAGCTGTATTTTCATCAGTTTGTACATATGCAACAACCATTTGTCCATAATTGTCTCCTTTAAATTTATAAGGATAATCTTCACTATTGGTATCGATATACAAGAGATTTGTGCTTTTTTGTTTTTCCGATTTTAAATTAGGAATACTATAGCCTTTCATATGCATTACTGCAATAGATGCAGCGTAACCAACAGGGATAACAGTTTTTATAGTTTCTGTCACGGGGTTTACAGGTGGATCCTGAAACCAATCATTTATAGGATTATCTCTGTCTTTTCTGCAAGAGAAACTTAAAATCAAGAATAGTGCTAATATGAATTTGAAACGATACATGCTAAATGAAATTTGTTTTATAAATTTGTATACATAAATCATACCGTTTAAGTTACATTATTACTAAACGATTAATGGAACGTTTATATAAAATTGCAATATACCTTTTAATTCTTTTGGGTGTAATACACTCAGGATTAACTCCTATTTTTTATAAATCATTTAATGCTGATGCTTTATGGTTTTTCGGCTCAGGACTCTCTTATATTTTTATGGGATTATACAATTTAGCAACATTAAAAGTTAACATAAATAGTCTTTCTCGTATTGCAGTCGTCTTAAATTTTGTGGGAACAATATTTACAATTGCCATAACATACATCTTACGAGAACCTCAAGCATATATTGCGATGTTTTTAGTAATATGTATTTTAGCATTTAGCATTCTTTCTATAAATGGATTAATTAAAAAGTAATCAATGTTTAAAACAATATTATTAGTTGGTTCAGGTGGTTTTATCGGTAGTGTTTCCCGATATTACGTTTCAAAAATTATACAAGAATCATCATTTGCTTCATTTCCGGCAGGGACTTTAACTGTAAATATAATTGGAAGTTTAATTATTGGATTTTTAATGGGATTAGCTCTTAAGAACCCTTCATTCTCTATAGAATGGAGATTGATTCTCATGGTTGGTTTCTGTGGTGGTTTCACTACATTCTCAACTTTTACCAGTGAAAACCTTAAACTTATGCAGGATGGACAATTCTTTTTTGTTTTTCTATATTCAGGGTTAAGTATCTTTCTGGGATTTTTAGCAGTTTATTTAGGTTATGTACTTTCAAAAATAATGTAAGATGGATATAACTCAGGATTTAAGCTTATTAAGAATATTTGTCAGCTCAACAGATATTATTGATCATCAGCCACTTTATGAAATAATTACAAAAAAAGCTAAAGATGAAGGCTTAGCTGGAGCAACTGTGTTACGTGGAGTTATGGGATTTGGAGCAAGTAGTAAAATTCATAGCTCTAAATTTTGGGAACTAACTGAAAAACTTCCCATAGTAATCGAAATTGTTGACGAATCCAATAAGATAAAAGAATTTTATAGGACTATTAAACCAATTCTCAATTCAATTCCTAAAGGAATTATGGCAACAATTCAGAAAACAGAAGTTTTAATGTATAAATCGGGTAAAATGAGTAAGCTTACTTAGTTCTTCTTTTTAATTGTTTAATTACATTTCCTGAAGTAAGTGCAAAAATTGGATTTATTGAAATACCAGCTTCCTTTAATGCTTTTGCGATCCATACATTGCACGTTTTAAACAAATGATATTTTTCATTAGAAAGATAAAATCTACTGGTTTTGTTTTGCTTATCGCTTAATAAAATATTATTCCCTATCTCGTCAATATAGATACTTTTATTAATGTAATCTAATAAATTATTGTAATCGGCAGCAACTAATTCCAGCTTAACCATTTCATTATTTTTATAATAAATTTCCGGATGTATATTAAATGCAAAAACATGTATTACAGATTTTGTTGGCCATAAGGCAGCTTTAAATCCAAGCCATAAAGTTTCCTTTTCTGCCATATAAAAAGCCTTATCACCCCAACCTATTTCAATAAAATCAGAGTTCTTAAATTCGTTTTTTAACGATGGTAAATACTTCTCAGCTGAAGCTCTATTTACTACTAATCCGGTATGCCATTCATGTTTAACAATATAGACTATTTCATCAGAAATATTTGAATAGTCGGAATTAATCTCACTACTACCATTAATAAAAAGCAATAGTAATATTGAGAACAGTAATATTTTTTTCAGAAAATATTTCATTTTATCTTTCTAAAGTATAACTAAATATACCAACCCAGTGGCAAACACTTAACTATACAATATAAAAATATCCCTGCAATATTAAAAATTACAGGGATATTTTTCTTTGGATATGACTTATAATAATTACTCTTTCATTATTTTATATGAAATTGAGTTTTCTTCTGAACGAATTTGAACAATATACATTCCATTAACCAACTCGGAAATATTTATAATTTCTGTTTGTTCAGTAACATTCTTTTCAGCCACCAATTTCCCAGTTACATCATAAATTTGAACTAATCCAGATTTACTTTCATTAAAGTCAATGTAAAGCTTATCTTTTGCAGGATTTGGGTAAACTGAAAAAGCTTGTAAATTCAATTCGTTTATTGCAGTTGTAGATTTTATTGTTAATACGGCTGATTCACTATTTACTTTACCCCATTCATTTGAAACAATACAACGATATTTATTATTATTCAATTCGTTTGAAGAAACAACTGAAAGGTTTTCTGTTGCACTATTAGAATAGGTATCATTATCAGAAATATTTAAAAAACTATCTCCATCATCATTACTAACCTGCCATTGATAAAATTCTGCATTTTCAGCAGATATAGAAAATGAAATATTTGCTTCCTCGTTAATGTCCAATTGATCAGTTGGCTGAGAAGTTATATTAACTGAATTTCTCTTGTAAAAATAAGCCGATCCGCTATTATTTGCCAAATTGTTGCTAAGAGCACCTATAATAATATTATCTCCTGAAATGCTTACTGAATATCCAAAATAATCATCAGCACTAGCATCAGCAGCAGCTAATTTAGCGGTTTCTGTCATATCATCCCAACTATCTGAAGGTTTAGAAAATAAATATACTGATCCTGTATTATTTCCGTCATCATCACTATAAGGAGCACTAATAACTATATTATCTCCGGAAATACTAACTGATTTGCCAAAATTATCATATTCAGCACCATCTGAAGCAGTCAATTTAGCAGTTTCTGTCATATTTGTCCAGCCACCTGAAGGTTTTGTAAATACATAAACGGACCCAGAAAAATCCCCATTATCAATATCACCAATTGCACCCACTACAACATCATCTTCAAAAATACTTACAGAATAACCAAACCAATTCTCTGCAGAGGCATCTGAAGCCAAAAACTTAGCTGTTTCGGTCATATTTACCCATTCTTCTATAGGCTTTGTAAATATATAAGCTGATCCACTCCTATTTCCATTATCATCATTACCATAGGCTCCAACTACAATATTATCTCCTGATATGCTAACAGAATTGCCAAACTTATCCTCTTCAGCACCATCTGAAGCAGTTAATTTCGCTGTTTCTGTCATGTTTTCCCAACCGGTTAAAGCTTTAGTAAATATATAAGCTGATCCGCTTGAGCTCCCATCACCATTTGCACCAACAACAATATTATCTCCGGACATGGAAACAGATATGCCAAAATAATCGTATTCTGCACCATCCAATGCTGTTAATGTAGCTATTTCTGTCATACTCTCCCAACCGGATAAGGGCTTTGTAAATACATAAACTGATCCTGAAAAACTCCCATTTTCGCTATCGCCATATGCACCAACCACAATATTGTCTCCTGATATAAATACAGAATACCCAAAATAATCAGATGCTTCACCATCCGAATTTGTAAGCAATCCTTTTATTTCCCATATAGATCCGGTATAGTGCAAAACATAAGCACAACCTTGTGAATTTTTATAACCGGTCATTCCAACAACCGCATATTCTCCATCAATTGATACAGAATATCCAAAACGACCCTCGTAATATCCAGTATATAAATCTGATATTAATTTTTGATCCTCATTTGCATTCACCCAGTCACCAACCGGTTTAGAAAAAGCATATACAGATCCACTATAATCTCCTGCATCATCATCACTATAAGCTCCAATAATTATATTATCTCCTGAAATACCAATAGATTTACCGAAATAATCAGATGCTTCACCATCAGATGCAAGTAATTTAGCAGTTTCCGTCATATTTTCCCAACCGGTTAAAGGTTTAGTAAATACATATGCTGATCCACTTGCAAATCCGTTTTCATCATCAAGAAAAGCATTAACAACAATGTTATCTCCTGAGATAATAACACTATAACCAAACCAAAGGTTTGCAGCAATATCTGAAGCTGTTAAATTAACAGTTTCTGTCATATCTTCCCAACCACCAGAAGGTTTTGCAAATATATAGGCTGAACCAATATTACTCCAGGCATCATCAGTATAAGGTGCACCAATTACTATATTATCTTCCGAAATGCTTACAGAATATCCAAATTGATCATATGCAGCACTATTTGAAGATGCTAATTTAGCTGTTTGGGTCATATTCTCCCAACCACCTGAAGGTTTAGTATATACATAAGCTGATCCTTTATTATTTCCATCATTATCAGTATTATTAGCACCAACTACAACATTAACACCGGAAATGCTTACTGAACATCCAAAATTATCATTTTCAGCACCATCTGAAGCAGTTAATATTGCGGTTTCTGTCATATTTTCCCAACCGGATATAGGCTTCGTAAACACATATACTGATCCTGTTTCAACATTTTTGCCATATGCTCCAACTACAATATTATCACCGGAGATGCAAACAGATATGCCAAAATAATCCTCTACAGCAATATCTGAAGCACTTAATATAGCAGTTTCTGTCATATCTTCCCATCCACCTGTGGGTTTTGTGAATACATAAGCAGATCCACTTATACCATTAAGTCCATCTCCCCTTGCACCAACAATAATATTTTCTCCAGAAATAAATACAGAATACCCAAAATCGTCACCTACAGCACCATCAGATGCTGTTAATATTGCTAATTGCTCCCACGATGCTCCATTTTTATACAAAACATAGGAACAACCTTTACCATTATATTCTGGAGCACCTGCAACTGCATAATCTCCATCAACTGCAACTGATTCTCCAAATCTATCTTCAAGGTTTTGATCAAATGGAACATCTGGTAATACTTTATAAAGTTCATTTATCGGTTGTGAAAATACATGAATGCTTAAAAAGCATAACAGGTTAATAAATAAAGTTTTTCTCATAATTGGATTAATAAATTAGAATGTTAAATCAAGTGCGCAAAAATATATATATTTATATGATAAATATCTATTTTTTAATAATTTAAACAAAAAATAATTAAAATGTCAGAAATTTAAACTTGCAGGTTTCTTTTTCAAGTTTCGGAAATTATTATTTTAAGTAATGCAATTAGCTTACTAAGCTTTCTTTACAAAGTATATTTAAAAATACCAACCCAGTGGCAAACACTTCCTGCAATAACTAATAAATGCCAAATTAAATGGCTAAACTTTACCTTTTCCATTTTGAAAAACAGTACACCAAAAGTGTAACAAGCACCACCAATAAAAATAAAACCTATGCCCATTGGATGCATATGTTTATATAAAGGAATAAGAAACATTACAAAAAGATAACCCATTACCAAATAAGCAATTACATAAAATATGTTTACTCCTTTTTCAAACTTATTTGGAATTAAGACTTTTAAGATAACACCAGTTAAGGCAAATCCCCATTCTATTCCAAACATAACCCAACCCCAATCGCTTCTAATAACAACCAATGAAATTGGTGTATATGTAGCTGCAATAAACAGGAAAATTGCAATTTGATCGAAATTATGAAAGAAATCCTTGGCTTTTGTTCCAAAAGGTAGTGAATGATTCAAAGTGGATGACAAATACAACAATACCAGAAATGAGCCATAAATAACAAAACTAACGATATGCCATGCAGTTCCATAACGTGCAGAAAATACAGCCATTAAAACTAAAGCAACGATTGCAAATATTGCTCCTAATCCATGTGATACAGAATGAGCGATCTCCTCTCCTTTTGTAAAACGATTATTTACCGACATTTGATATTATATAATTGATTTTAAACCTTATAAAAGAATCATTATAGATGTATTGCAGCTCCTGGCCCTAATGGCAATCCAGTTAAAAGCCATATTACTAATAATATAACCCAACCAATAAAAAAGACAATAGAATACGGAAGCATTGTAGCTACAAGTGTTCCAATTCCCGATTTAGCATCATATTTCTGGAAATAAACAATAATAAGTGCAAAGAAACTCATCATGGGTGATATAATATTTGTAACACTATCCCCTATTCTATATACCACTTGTGTTAACTCTGGTGTATAACCCAAGAACATAAACATGGGTATAAATATAGGAGCTAATAGTGCCCATTTAGCTGATGCACTGCCCATAACAAGATTAATTGAGCCCGCAAAAATAGCAAACATAATCATTAGCGGGATTAGCCCTAAATTTAAACTTTGTATAAAACTTGCACCATTTATTGCCATTATTATACCCAGATTACTCCAGTTAAAATACTCAACAAATTGAGCTGCGAAAAATACCAATACTATATAAGCAGCAAGTGTTTTCATAGATTCTGACATACCTTTCATTACATCTGAATCATTTTTATACTTGCCTACTACGGAACCATAAACTAATCCCATTAATCCAGCTACCAAAAATAATATAGCCACAACACCTTTTAATACAGGGGATTTAAGAAAAGAACCATCAGTACCTCGCAATATTCCATTAGAAGGAATTAATCCTATTAATAGTACAACAATAAAACCTAAAAATAATAATGAAGCTCTTTTTATTCCTTTCTTTTCTATTTTAGACAAGCGAGAAATTTCTTCTTTTTCAATATTTTCATTTTTGTAAGGTCCTAATCTTGGAATAACTATTTTTTCTGTCACCCATGTTCCTAATACTGCAATTAGAAAAGTTGATGCAACCATAAAGAAGTAATTTGCCGTTGGATTTACCAAATACTCTGGATCAACCAAACGTGCTGCTTCCTGCGATAATCCAGCTAATAGAGGATCAATAGTACCTAAAACCAAATTTGCTGAATATCCACCTGAAACTCCAGCGAAAGCTGCAGCCATACCTGCAATTGGATTCCTACCAACAGCTATAAAAATAGTACCCGCTAAAGGAACTAATAGCACGTATCCAACGCTAGAAGCAAGATTCGATAAAATTCCAGCTAAAACAATAATAAATGTTAAATACTTTTCTGGAGAATAAATAACAAGACTACGAATTAAAACAGCAATCAATCCCGAATTTTCTGCCAAACCAATACCTAACATTGCTACGATAACAATTCCAAGTGGTGCAAAATTCGTAAAGTTCTTTACCATTAGCGTAAGAATCATATGAACACCATCACGCGATAATAAATTTACTGCTTCAAAAACTTCGCCTGTTCCAGGATGAACAGCAGATGAGCCCATAAAAGCAAAAAGTGCCGAAAATAACAGAACTAATAATGCAAAAATTCCAAACAATGTTGCCGGATGTGGTAAGGCATTTCCAACTTTCTCAACTCCATTTAAAAATATAGCTATCGGACTTCGCTTCATAATACTTTAGTATTTATATAAAATTTAAGATTTCGAAAATATATGATTCCTGAAGACTATCAAAGTTTAATAGTATAAAATGACAAAAAAGCTTACAGGATTATACCAGAAAGGAGAAATTAATTCATCTTAATAATTTTAGGAATCGTAAATTTAAAAACACTTCCTGTTTCTAAATCACTTTCAACCCAAATTTTACCACCATGTTTTTCGACAAACTCTTTACACAGAACCAATCCTAAACCACTACCCTTTTCCTTTTCAGTTCCGGGCTTTGAAAATATTTTATCAATTTTAAATAAATTTTGCAATTCTTTTTCTGACATTCCTATTCCAGAATCTTTAACGGAAATCTCAAATGACACATCATCTTTTGCTGAAGCTATTGTAATGTAGCCGTTTCTATGTGTATATTTTACAGCGTTGCTAATTAAATTACGCAAAATTGTTTTTAGCAGATTTTCATCTGCAACAATGTGATAACTTGCTGGTACATCATTATGAACTTCTATATCCTTAAATTGGCTTTGATGCTCAATATCGTCAACACAGGTTTGAATAATTTCGTGCAAATTTATTTTTACAGGTTCAAAAACAATTTTATCTGTTTGTGTCTGCGACCATTTTAACAAATTTTCCAGAAGATTATATCCTTTAACCGAAGTTTCATGAATTGTGCTTAAATGTTGATGTATTTCATTCTGACCGTATTCTCTAAACTCTGATTTTAATAAATCAGAATAGCCTATTAAAGTATTAAAAGGATTTTTTAAGTCATGCGCAATAATTGAAAAGAATTTATCTTTTGTGTTATTTGCTTCTTCAAGTTTGCCAGCATATTCAATTGTTTTTTGAGTTCTTTCTTCAACTAATAACTCAAGGTTATCATTTAACTCTTGTAATTGTTTCGATGATTTTATAGCTAAATGATAAATTTTTGAGTGGTCAATAAGTAAAACAAAAAATATTGTTAAATTTATTATGAAAACACTATTTGGAGTCAATAAAATATTTGGTTTTATTTTTAGAACTACAAAATAATAGCTATCGTACATTCCAGCAAGAAAATTTATTAAATAAACAAAAAATAATATAAATGATTTAGAACTTTTTTCTTTTAAGAAATATAATGATGTAATTATCACAAAAGATATATTTCCAAGAAGTAATATGTAAATTGGATATAAATTATTTACATGAATTAAATCGGTCAAATTACTTTGAATAGAAAGCATCACAATTGCAGGCACATAAATAGCAAACACTCCTATTCTAAAATAATTTCTGTTTTTAAATACATTCGTGTAATCAAATAAGAAAAACAAACCAACTATCATAGAAAACTGAAAGCCAAGCCTGGAAATTAACTCAACTACAAAAGTATTTGTATAATCATAAGTAAATATATTATTGAACCAACTAAAAATTAAAAATAGGTTCATTAAAG
Source organism: Bacteroidales bacterium (assembly GCA_030637515.1). Classification (GTDB taxonomy): domain Bacteria; phylum Bacteroidota; class Bacteroidia; order Bacteroidales; family UBA12077; genus UBA12077. The sequence continues at coordinate 31,398 of DAOWGM010000044.1, read as the reverse complement.
CAAAATACAAATACTGTGGTTTATTATACTCTCTTCGACTAATATACGTGAATAAGAAAAAAATGAAGAAAATTAAACCGCAAAATGATGTAGATAGAATCAATTTGGGACCAAAAAAGTTTCTGTAAAAAACGTAATTCGAAGCTTCCCGAGCATTAGCTATAAATGGTTTATTTAATGGATGACTTTCTCCTTCCTTAGGATATAATTGAAAAGCAATTTGATTTACTTTATTGAAACGAAGCATGTTTGGAGGTAAAAAAACATTTTCTGAATAATGCATCCTGCTAGTATAACCATCCTTATAATCTCCTTGAACAAATAATAATTCTCCATTGATATATATATTACAAGGAGTATTTACTGGCATTACAACCAAATAAAGCTTCTGATCTAAATATATACTATCGATATAAATATCAGATCTCAATGTTATCATTCTATCATTTTGAGCTCGGGTATTTGGGATTTCTTTATTATCGTATTTAGAAAAACCATTTTCGTGAATTTCACTTTCAATATATTTACCTTCAGATATTTCGCTTTCAAGGATATAAAAATCCAGCTTTGTTCGGGCAAACAAGCTATCCGGTTTATTTTGTGAGTTTGCCGGAATTTGAAATAAGAGTATACTTATTAGTAAAATAAAAAAATTTAACACGACTATTGATCCTCAGATAAATACAAATTAGACTTAAAGTTAATAATATTACTGAAAATCGCAATAATCACAAAGCATTTTACATTTTAAAAACGAAAAGACTGAAAAAAGCAATGCTTTAACAGTCTTTTCATAATATCAAAGTAGATTTATAATAACTTTTCAGATCTTACATAATTTATATTACGTTCTTTTAAATAATCAAGGATATATTCAAAACACTCGTGGTTCTTTCCTACCAATTCTGGAGGAAATATTCCTTTTTCATTAAATACATTACTTAAAATCATATCCGAAGCAGCAGTCGCTGTAAAACCTGTTGTGCGAGCCATTGATGATAATTTTTCTATGGGATCATATTCATCAAACAAATCATATACTATTTCTTTCTTAATACCATTTTCTTCACCCTGAACAATTATTCGCATAATAGTAAATTCACGGTCTTCAGGGTTTAGTTTCCATGCTTTAAATAATATTTCTGAAGTAACATCAAAAGGTACAATCTCAGTTCCCTTTACTTTAATAGGATCATTCTCAAAGAAGCCAGCAGCTTTAAATGCCTGAATCATATTAATATGCCCAGGAAAGCGCAAAGTTTTCTCCTTCATATTTGGAATATTATTCAAGGTATAAATTAATGAACGTAAACCATCAGAATTAAAAGCTTCAAGAGTTCCAGCTCTATTAAAATCAATTAACTCTAAATCACTCATAGCAGGTTTTATTACTATCTTGCTATTTTCAACAAATCTTGCAGGTCGCGTATATTCCTCAATTACATCACAAGGTGAAAACGGTGCTTTATATTCAAAAGGGAATGTGCGGATTTTAGGCAATCCTCCAACCATATACTCAAAATTCTCAATTTTCATTTTCTCATTGTAATATCCTGCAATAATATTGGGCATTCCTGGAGCAACTCCACAATCCATTATAACAGTAACACCATGTTCCTTTGCCATTTTATCGAGGTCCAATACACCTTCAGGCAAAAATGAAATATCAACTAAATCCTTCTTATTTTTAATTACATTTTTAATGGTTTGCAAACCCAAAAAGCCTGGTACAGCAGAAATAACAAGATCAAAATCCTTTATTGCTTCTGAAAGAGCTTTTTCGTTTGTTACATCAACAAGTTCTGATTCTATCTCATAATTTGCAGATAAAAAATCTAAGGATTCCTTATCTATATCAACTGATTTTACTTTATATTTTTTTGATAAATCTATAGCCATAGCTTTTCCAACCATGCCAGCGCCAAGTATGATAATTTTTTTCATTATAAAAAATATTTGAATTAATACTTACATAATCATTGGATTATGTTTAAAAAAAGCAATGTGATTTGAAATTAGATAAATTATAAGCCGGTAAAGCGGTTCATAAAGTTAACGATACACTCCTTTAATTCAGTCATTGTTTCGAAGTATTATTATCAATATACTAATTTAAATAAAAAACTTATAAGCTTCATCTTTTTTGTATTTATTCGCACTATATGATATATTTATATTTCCTTAATAAAAACTATAAAACAAATATTATGAAAATTTTTACAACATTATTGTTCTGTTTTTCTATACTTTATGCAAGTGCACAAAAAATAGAAAATACTGCTATTACTCAAAATGGCGGTGAAATTATTGTACAATACGACATTAATGGAACTATTGAAACCAATTTTAATGTAAGCGTTTATTATTCTTCAGATAATAAAACATGGGAAATTGTTGAAAAAGCATATGGTGATGTTGGTGATAGTATTACTGCTGGGCAATCGAAGAAAGTTGTACTTTGGCTCGATCACTTAGAGAATTTAACTGATAAAGTTTATATAAAAGTTAAAGCTGAATACTTTACCATTGATAATAATAGCACAGGAAATGTAAAAGGTAAAACAGGCTATTTATATACATGGAATCGTTTTGGTGAAAATAAATGGATGGCACAAAACTTAAAAGCCAATAAAACAGATGGAGAATGTGGAGGTTTATTTTCGAATTCAGCGGCTCGTAATGCTTGCCCTGATAATTGGCACCTGGCTACTGATGAAGAATGGATGGCTCTTGAAATTGAATTTGGAGTTAATAAGGACAAAGTAAAAGAACACGGATTACGTGAAATAAATTTAGAAAAACTCGCTAATACAGGATTTGTTATTAAAGAATGTAGCTATAAAGCAAACTTATATCCAAATCAAAAAGCTCTTGCTTTCTGGACCAGTTCTGAGAATAAAATGCTTTACACAGGCTATTCTGATAAATACCTTGCACGTGTAATACGACTTAATGAAAAGAAAATTAGTAAAGAGCTCAGAAATAAAACAGAGCAGTTGAGTGTACGTTGTGTTCAAAGTGCTTCTTATCTTGCTTCTATTACAGCTACTGCTGAACTTCAGTTTAAAGAAAATCCAATTACTGGAGAAACAAATCACCCATTTACAGGAGAAGAACTTGACTGGGTTTATATTGCCGATGCAATATGGTTAAAGAAAGATAACACCGGAAGCTATGTATATAAAGAAGCAGAAAAAGTATGTCCCGCTGGTTGGCGATTACCAGAAAAAGAAGAATGGGATAAATTATTTAATAAAATAAAACCATCGGTTAAAACAGAAGAACGAAATATAATTCTTAGCGAAAGACTTAGTACATCGGGAATTTGGGGTATGAACCTAACCGACAATGATTATTGGATGAATACAGGTTATTATACTTACAATACTTATTGGGTTAATAAGAAAGATAAAAGAGAAAGCAAAAAGTTAATAGCTTTTCCATCAAATAAAAATGGAGAATTAAAATGGGATGAAAAACAGACAAATGAAAAAGCTAAGGTACGTTGCGTGTTAGATCAAGAGGATTTTATTAAGGAAAAAGCAACCTTAAAGACAGGCGTTTATACTGATAATAGAGATAAAAAGGAATACGGTTTTGTTGAAATTAATAATACAACATGGATGTCTGATAATTTAAATTTCTATACAGTTGAAAACAGTACATGTAGAAACAATATAAGAACAGACTGCGATTTATTTGGTCGAATGTATAATATTGAAATTGCCAGTTCTGGATGTCCAGATGGTTGGAGACTTCCAACTTCAGCAGAATGGAAATATATTTTAGTAAACAAAGCAGCTAATAATATTAAAATACTTTATCCATTTGGAGGAACAGGTTTTAATTTACTACTGGGTGGAGAAGTTATTTATAATGAAGATACCAAAACGGAAATTTTTACTGCAAATTATCTGTTTCAAGATGGCGACAAAGCTGGTTTTTACTATATTGATTCTACAGGGAAAGTTGAATTAAACGAAAAAGCTAAGAAGAAAGATTTTTACTATGTACGTTGCATAAAATAACTGAAACTATGAGAAAAAGAAAACCCCGAAATTAGTTTCGGGGTTTTTTATTGAGTATTAAAGCTGATCGTCTGGTATTGCCATATCGGCTGACAGATGCTTAAAGTTTTTTTCATTCTTCCAAGTTGATTCGTACATTTCCAACTTCTGCGTAATAAATTTTGCCAGTTTTTTATTCATTTTTGCAATTTTTTCTTCAGGAGTCACTGTAGGTTCTTTCTTTAAAATAAGACCTTTTGCTCGTTCAAACTTCTCCATATTATTAGCACTTATTGGAGTTAAACCAACATGCGCTTTCATAACACCCATTATAACATCAACCATTACAATATAGGTTTTTCCTGCTTCTAACTCTGCAGTAATAAATTCCTTATTTTCAGATGATGCCCAAAATAGTTGAGTTCCAGGATCGCATTCATATCGCATATATTGACTTCCCTTAAAAACACCAATATATTGATCCTGATGGAAAAATTCAAAAGATGTTGGTTTACCATATACAGTTACTCTTGTGAAATAAACAACAGCTTTACCATCGGCTGGGGCCTGAAAGCCTTGTGATTTAACAGTATAAACTGCAGTTAATGATAAAAATACAGTTAGTAATAATAGTTTCTTCATTTGACAAAATTTTAAAGTTAATATTAGGCTTATTTATTAATGAAGAAACAAGTTATAAAAAAATAAGATATAATACAATTAGTCGGCAGATACTGTTCCCCAGTTTTCACCTGATTTTATTCTAGAAATTTGCATGGTTGAAACGCCGAATTGCCGAGCAAGTACTTTCATTTTAGTTTTACGGTTTGGATCAGCCAATTTCTTTTTAATTATTTTAACCTGCGATTCTGTTAGTTTTGACCAGGCACGGTATTTTTTATTTTTGAACCAGCCTTTATTAAACTTTAAATTATGATAAAACCCTTCCCTTTCACTGGCCCACAGCAAATTTATATAATAATTATTATGTCGTTGATTATCTTTATGAAGAACAAGTATTTGACCCTCTTTCGGTTCATCCAAAAAAAATTGTGCCACTAGTCTATGTACGTATTTACTTTTTGATTTTCCGTCTTTATCTGTGTAATTAATAGATTTATATCCGTGTACATTAGACAATTTAAGAAGTACGCCTTCAGGTTTATAAAAATAACTAATAATTCTTCCGTAATTTGAAATCTTGTATTTACTTTTTTCAGACATATCATCTAAAACAAGATCTTTCCATTCTTCATCTAAATAACTCTTTATTTTACTAGTGGTCATAGTTATATTCAATATAATTATTAGTATAAAAAATATAGTTTTTAATCCTTAAAGTGGAATCTGTATTTTAAATCGTACTCCTTTTTCTGTATTATTTACAATAATACTTCCATTATGTTCATTAATCAATGAATAACAAATTGATAATCCTAATCCAGTTCCCTTTCCTGGTTCTTTTGTTGTAAAGAACGGATCAAATAGTTTATTAATAATTTCTTCAGGAATATTAGGTCCTGTATTTAATATCTCTATCACACCAAAAATACCAAAGTTATCTTTTTCTGAATATGTTTTGATGCTAATTTTCTTGTCAGAATCTTCAGGTAATTTATTCAAAATAAAAATTGCATTATCAATCAAGTTTAAAATTATCTGATGTAGTTTGTCTGGATACACAGGCACTTCTTCAATTAACTGATAATCCTTAATTATATTAATATCTCCTTCAATTTTTGATTTTAAAAAGAGTATTGTGCTATCAATAATTTCAGAAAAATTAGATTTTGTCAACTTTGATGAGCCTTTAAATGAAAATGTTCTTAAGGATGATATTATATGATCTGCCTGATTCAAACCTGATTCAACTATTGAAACAGCTTCATTAAACTTTTCCTTTACTTCGTCATTAATATTATTTGTAAGTTCATTTTCAATACTACTTATTAATTGCAAACCTCCACTCACAAAATTTAATGGGTTATTTATTTCATGTGCTATTCCTGCTGTTAAGGTACCTAAAGAAGCCATTTTTTCAGACTGAACCAAGTGTTGTTCCGTCATTTTCAGTTCTTTAATTTTAGAGTTTAATTCATTGTTATATTCATTAATCTCACTTTGAAAACTAACATTAATTTTTCTCAAATAATAAATTGCAAAATGTATAAAAAAGAAAATTGAAACATTAACAATTTTATTAATAAAATAGAAATCTTCAATTATATCGCTTATTATAAACTTCTCTGGAGCAAAAAAATTGAGTAAATCATCGTAAAACAATATCAGAGGAAAAAAATAAAACATGGAAACAATAAAAGCAAACTTCTCTTTTTCAGGAATTAGTATAAGTTGCGGTATTATCGAAAATGCAATTATGGTCAGTGAATAATAAAAATAACTTTCCTGTTCTACAAATCCTATAAGTGTTGGTAAAATAATAATAACAAAAACTGGTAAAAAAACAAGTAAAACTTTTGCATAAGTATGTAATCTATAATAAGAAAAGAAGAAAACAAGGATATTTACAAACAATAATAAAATGAGCCTAAAAGACCCAAATGACATATATCCTCCATCAATTTCTCTTAAAATTGTTGCAGCAATATTCAACCCTATTAAAAGAACAAACATTATAAAATTAATCTGATTGCATAAGATTATGGCTCTATTCTTCAGAGACATTGATGTGTCAGTCAGACCTAAATATGAAATTACCTTCCAGATTCTTTTCATATATTTCTTGCTAAGGAATAATTTTTATTATACTTCCTATCTTTGAAAATGTTGTATTTTATGCTAAAAAATTCAATTATTTAAACCTACATTCCTACCCAAGTAGCCTTTTCTTTCCATTCTTTACTTTCGATGTATGCTTCAAAAATATCGGCAAGCATATCAAACGTAAAATATGCTTCTGCTTCAAACATTCCGGAATCATCACTATATTGAACTATATATCCTTTCTCTGATGTGGATGCTTGTAGAAATCCAGTTGTACTATTCAGTATTAGGAAGAAATTATCATCATTTAAGCTTTTTAATAATTCTGTCAGCTTTTCTTTAGAAGGATTCTCATATTTATCGCCACTTGCCATCTCAATAGAAAAATCAGAATGATCAATTATAACTTCATTCGTTTCCTCTGGAATTTCTTTTGAACCTTGCTCAAATTCTTCTTTAGATATGTCTGCTATACCAAAAGCAAATGCCTTCCAATCAGCATTTTCGTAACTTGAAAGTATAACAACATCTATATTTCCATTAGGATTATCGCTGAAATATACGCTGGCAAGTAATACAGTTTTACCCATCATATCACCTTTTGAATAACGTATATCTTTAATGCTACCATCCCATTTTCCAGCTATTTCTGTTAATGGTTTTCCATCACTACTCTCAAAAAAATTATCGTTTACGGCGTATACCATAAAGCCTGTCATATACTTTTTAAAGAGTTTTACATCTTTATTTTTGCAAGCATTAATAACATCAGTAGCTGCATTCTCAGCATTACCTTGAGCCATAATCTGATTAGCAAATAAAGCCATTAGAACAATCGTTACTATTGTAAATAATTTTTTCATAGTTAATATCTCCTTAAATTTTCAGGGTTAATTCTTAATATCAATTTTAATAGATACAAAATAGTAATAAAACATTAGTTATCTAATTTAGTAATTTTGAACTTAAATTCAAACAATTAATATAATATGCATTAATACTATGTTACCAGTCCAGTAACCTTCTTTCACCTTTAAGAGCTTTTATCTCAGAAATTTCCTGACTAACTTCCAAAACACCTTTGTAATTATTTTTCTCATCTCTAACAGCAAAATACTGAATTAAAATATATTCACCTTTCATTTTTATCCAAAAGCTTGCTTTATCCTTTTCTCCATTACGAAATGCCTCAACTATTTTTTCAACTACATGTACGCTTTCAGGTGGATGGCAATTTTTCACTTCTCTCCCAATAATTGCTTTTGATCTTGGGAATATTCTTTTTTCAGGCGATGAAAAATATTTAACTTTATTATTCTCATCAACAAAAGTTATATCTACAGGTAAATGATTTAACATTAACTGTATTTGCTTAGGATTCAGTTCTCCGATTTCTAAATTTACCAAACCATTTTGTATTAACTCATTTGATTCTTCTATATCATCCATATTAATATCGGGTTTTATAAACGCCCATTTAAATGAAAGGCTTTCATTTAACATTGTATCCAATTCAGCTTCCGAAATAGTTTCAAGAATGAATGGAAAAAGTATTTTTTCTTCTCTGAACTTAATTGCATACATATCAAAGAAAATACTACCTGTGGTAGAGTTAAATTCTTCTATATCAAGCAGCTCTTTTCGCAATATCTCCAATATAGTTTTTAAATTACGCCTAATATCATCATGAAACGACCACATTACTTGTAAGCATCTATAGTTCTCCCATTTTTTCTCAAGTAATGGGAATAATATATTTTCCTTTATAATATACTGATAATCATACTGTGACAGTTTTTCAAACTTATTTATTAACTGTGCCTTAAGTTCATGATTTTCAGAATCTCTATTAACATCTCTTAATAATGGTTTTGTTGATTTTAATATAGCATCTAACTCGTTGTTATTTTGAGTTAAATAATATAAAAAACTTTTTTCCTTGGGAACTGCAATATTAGCTTTATTCAATGTATTATAAAAAAGATTTAGAAATTTATTAATTCCGGTTTTTAACTTTTCCATTGGAATGTTTTGCCTCACCAACTCTTCCACAACCCAAATAACTTCAGAGTACGTAACACTCTCCATTATATCAATAAAAGATTCGACTGCTTCAGAAGGTTTATCAGCATTTGTTATTCTAAGACATAGCTCAAGAATATCATTCTCTCTCTTAGTAAAATTACTCATAACTAAGTTTTAATTTATTACAAGATACAACCATTAAGCAAGAAATAAAAAAAGCGCAAATCTTGAGGAAATGCGCTTAAGTATATAATAATTAATTTTTTATTTACTTAATTCAAGTCCCATATTAACACCTTTTTCAATAGCTGGAACTCCTTCTTTCATCCACTGAGGCATTGGCTCACCTTTTAAATAATGATCGAAAAATTGAGCCAGACGAACCTGAAAGTCGTACTTATCACGAACTACTGTTGGCCAATGATCTGCTTCATTATAATTTAACAACCATGCTCTTTTTTCTAATCTTCGCAAAGCAATAAAAAACTCTACGCCTTGACTGAAAGGAACAGCACCATCCTTTTCATTATGCATAATAAGCATTGGTGTTTGAATTTTATCGGCAGTAAATAATGGTGAATTTTCAAGATAACGAAGAGGTGATTCCCATATTGATTTACCGATTCGACTTTGGGTATGTTCATATTGGAATGAACGATTTCTGCCACTCCATAAACGAATACCACCATAAGCACTAAACATATTAACAACAGGAGCTCCAGATTCAATTGCCGCAAATAAATTAGTACGCGTTGCCAGATATGCTACCTGATAACCTCCCCAACTATGACCTTGAGCTGCTATATGTTTTTCATCAATAAAACCTTCAGAAATAAGCTGTGTAACTCCAGGCATAACACAATTAAATGCATCTTCGCCAGGATATCCTTCTTTATAATATACATCAGGATTAAAAATTACATAACCATTACTACTATAGTAATGATAATCAACAGTTGAGCGATGTGCTTCAGGAATTTGGTGAGTGTATAATTCCTGAGAAGATTTTTCATAAAAATTAACAATCATCGGGTATTTCTTATTTGGATCGAAATTTTTTGGTTTTATAAGTAAACCTTCTAGTTTTCTTCCGTCCAATGATGTCCAGCTATAAAGCTCTTTTGTTCCCCATAAAAAATCTTCTTGTTGCGGATTTGCATTACTTATCTTTTTCGATTTCTTAAATTCATTAGTAGAAACTAAAAGATCAGGAAACTCTTTAAAATTCTCCCTTGTATACAAGAAAATTTCAGCATCTTTTGCTTTTAAAGGATTGTTTAAACTAAACTTTCCTGAATATAGTTCTGTAGGAACACCTTTATTTAAATAAAATTTATAATAACCATCTTCTCGAGTTAGCTCATTATGTCCTGTAAAATAGAATGGTTTGGTTAAATCAATTCCTTCTTTTTCATAATTCCTACGACCTAATCTATTGTAATCGAAATTAATATTACGGTAGCTTATATTATATATACGACCATTTTGTGTAATATTTTTCGGCTCTGTTTTATTTTCTGGATCAACAATCCAGATATCAAATCTGTCATAAATCAACAAAGCTTCATCATTAATTGCCCATCCAGCTATTCCATACTGATATGGAGGATTTGGTATATCGTTTAATTCATCTGCACATTGTACTTTTTCAGAATCTGTAATTTTATATTCTTTTCTTGTGGCAATATTAAACGTATTCCAGCTTGTGTCCATTGAATTAAACCAATATAAATACTTTCCAGAAACTGAAACCTGAGGAGCAGCTAATAAATCCTTTTTAATCATTTCAGCTTCACCAGTATTAATATCAATTAAATATACATCATTGTGCTCAGGATAACCTTCCCACATCGTTTGCACTGAATAAGGTAAGTTGGAAACAGCAACAACATAATCATTATCACCTTTATTTATTAATTCTATATCAGTAATACTTTCTTTTTCTAACTGAATCATTTTATTATTATCTAAATGATAAACAGCAAGGTATGCCTTCTTCTCATCTTGTTTCAGCGTATTTAATTGTTGTGTATATAAAACTGGTACATTCCAATTCCATATGTCAACCGGAGGAATTTCTTCTTCAAGAACCGTTGTATCTTTTTCCGGTTTAATAGGTGCAGTTCCAAAAAATAATCTGTTAGTTTTTTCAGAAAACTGAATTCTACCATTATTACTTATTTCCCAAGCTTCAGGAATATTTTCATTGCTATTATTTAAAATCTCTTTTGCAGTGTTCTTTCCATTCCAATAATATAAAGAATAATCTTCCTTTTTATTTTCACTTGTATCTGCAATAAATGCAATTGATGATCCCGTTTTATTTATCGATAACTGTTCATACGTGCCTTTACCCGTAAGTATTTCATGTTGTATTCCACTACTTAAATCATAAGTATATATTCCCGTATTAAAATCTTTATCATCACCTGAAGATAAAAAAGTGATAATTTCTTTATCCTTTGCAAATTGGTAATCTTTAACAAATGGGAATTGAACTAATTCATTATTTGCTGTATTAAAAAGAGTTAATAAATAACCATTTTTTGCAGATTCCTCTTTAGCTTTTTTATTTTCTTTCAAAGAATCTGTTATGACAGTATCTTTTACTATTTCAGATTTACTTTGAAATGCAATCCATCCATCCCATTCTACAGGAACTTTGAATGATTTTAGCTTAGCATATTTTGTAAAACTATTTGAATTAACATTGTAAATAGCCAGGCTATCCTCAGGCATATCCTCTTTTTTTGTCTTCTTAAGTTTTAATTCTCGTACTAATTCTTCAGTTGCCTTAATTTTAAAAACAACTGTTTGGGAATTATTAGAAATTTTTGCATTTGCTCCACAGTTTATTGATTTTATCTCTTTTCCTGAATTATTAGTTATTTTCAAAACAGGATTGCCTTTCCAAGGCTCTGTTTTGTATACAATGATGTTTCCATCATTCGAAATTATTTTTTCAGTAATGCGATTCCATTTAAGAATATCGTCGAATGTTAAAGTTTTTTTGCTTGTTTGCGAATAACTAAAATATCCTATGGATAGTAACAAGGAAAGAATAATTGCTTTTTTCATTTCTCGATTTTAAATTCTATAAATTAAAAAATAATTAAGTACAATGATATTAAAATATATAGATATAGAAAAAACACGATGGTTTAATTCATCTTTTATACACATAATAATTTCTATCTACAAAATTGTAGTTAACAGAAAAAAGTTAAATTTGTAATTAGCACTAAATACTTACTTATATTGAATAAGCATGCCGGAAGACTTTAAAAATATATTAGAACAATTTGAACCGGTTAGCCTTGAGGAATTAAAAGATTACAAATTACTTAACAGAATTGACACAAAATATATTTGTAATTACAAACAACTTCCTGAAGTATTAAAACTTGCTACTGAACATTTTAATATTCAAACTATTTCCAACGAACGAATATTTAGTTATGAATCCTTATATTTTGACACAGATGAAAAGAAATCATATTATGATCATCATCAAGGTAGAAGAATAAGATACAAAGTAAGGTTTAGAAAATACCTCGATACAGGTGATGCCTTTCTTGAAATAAAAAAGAAGAAAAATTCTAATAGAACAAATAAACGTAGATTACAATTTGAATTTTGCGAAGATTTAAATGCAAAACACAAAGAATTTCTTAATTCAGAGCTTGAATTAAATGCTGACACATTTAAACCAGCAATTTGGACTATATTTGATAGAATTACTCTTGCTGGAAAAAATCATATTGAAAGAATAACAATTGATACGAATATCAGGTTTAAAAATGAGTTAAATGAAGTTAGTATTCCTGAATTAATAATTATTGAAGTTAAACGTGATAAAAGCACAGGAATTAGCCCGTTTACAAAAATATTACGTAGTCATAGAATAAGACCAATGGGAATAAGTAAATATGTTTTAGGTAATATTATGCTTAGTCCTAAATTAAAACATAACCGCTTTAAAAATAAATTAATAACTATAAAACGAATTTGTTATGATACATAATTTAGTTCAGCTTTCGATAGATACTACAAAAATTTTAGGCCTTGAGTTTTTTCATAGCGAGGATTTTTGGCAGCTTCTTATCCGTTTTATGTACAATCTTGTTTGGGTTTCAATTCCATCGTATTTCTTATATTTCAGAAAACGTGGTGATAAAGAGTATTTTTTCACGTTTATGATTGCCAGTATTATTGTTTTCCAAATTTGTATGTTGTTAGGAACAGTAAGTTTGCGAATTGGATTTGCTTTAGGGCTTTTTGCAATATTTGGAATTCTTAGGTACAGAACCAATCCTATACCTCCTAGAGAAATGACTTACTTGTTTTTAGTTATAGGAATGTCGGTAAAAAATTCGCTCGCCAATGAAAATATTAGCATGGCGGAACTTATTTTAACTGATGTTTTAACGGTTACTGTTGCTTATATAATTGAAAAGTATCTTGAGACAGTGAAGCATCAGAAAAAAACCATAATGTATGACAGAACCGATTTAATTAAACCAGAAAATTATAAAGAATTACTAAAAGATCTGTCAGAAAGATTTGGCATTCAGATTGAAAAGGCAGATATTGGACCAGTTGACTTGATTCGCGATCAAGTTAAATTAATTATCTATTTTAAAAAGGTAGATGGAATTACATTTTTTGATTCATCGTTTAAACTTTAAGAATAACTGAACGATTACTTCAAAACTTTGTTTTATTATTAAAATCGAAAGGAAAGATGATTAGCAAAAAGAACATATTTGTTTGTTACCTTTTTACGTTTATGTTCTTTTACTCTACATTTTCCTTTTCACAAGAATCTGACACGCTAATATTTAGTACTGATTTTTTCAGAAATCCAGATCCCGCAAAAATATCATTAGAATTTAATATTAAAGATTTTCAGCGAAATAAAAGCAAAGGAAATTATAATTCAGTTATTTTAAAATACGAAAACCCTGAAGGACAAACAATTTCAAGAAATATGAAATTGAAGGCACGTGGGGAATTTCGAAGAGAATTCTGTAATTTACCTCCATTCTGGTTAAATATTAATAATAAGGGAAAGAATAAATCATTTTTGAATGGCACAAAAAAGTTCAAAGTTGTTACACAATGTCACGATTCTAATACTTACAACAATTTTGTACTTAGAGAATATCTTGCTTATAATATATTAAATATTCTTACAGAGAATAGTTTTAAAACCCGTCTTCTAAGTATAAATTATATTGATATTGGACGAAAAAATAAATCCGAGAATTATTGGGCTTTTATGATCGAATCTGAAGAAATGCTTCAGGAAAGACTTGATGTTATTCCTATAAAATTAAATAAAATTCAGTTTAATCAGGTTGATTCTACTGCAACCGGTATAATGAGTTTGTTTCAATATATGATTGGAAATACTGACTTTTCAATTTATGGTAGACACAATATAAAAATGTACAAATTACTGCCAAGAAATAAACCTGAGTTAATTCCTGTTCCTTATGACTTTGATTACTCAGGTTTTGTTGATACTCACTACTCAACACCTTCAAGTAAGGTCAATATTCCTAATGTTAGAACGCGATATTATCTTGGAATTTGCCACAGTAATAAGGATTATCTGCAAACAATTGGATTGTTTAATGATAAAAAAACTGAAATTTATAATCTAATAAATACGTTTGATTATCTTGATATTAAAGAAAGAAATGAGATTATTAATTATCTTGATGATTTTTATTTATCTATTAACAAACCTGATTTTATTAAAAAGGATTTATTAAAAACTTGTCGCTAGTAAAATTCTATAATTTTATTAAAGTGCCATTTAGTGTTCCTCTATAGAATTTCCCTTCTTCGTAATATAGGACTTCACCATATACACCATCTTTAATACCTGAATCGATACCAATTATTTTAGAATTTTTAAATGATACTATATTTGGTAGTGTAGTATGTCCAATAACAATATGATTTTTATCGAAATAACTTAAAATAGAATCCAGCATTTTTTCATCAAAACCTTTTTCGCTAAAATATCCCCTGTACCACAAAGGTCCTGATCCACTCTCAAGAAATACACGTATTGAATCAGAAACTGTTGAATTTATAAAAGTGTAGTTTGCTTTCTCAATCGACAAGTTTTTATTTATAAAATCTGGAGAAATACCTGCATGAGTAAATAGTATTTCGTTAATACTAAACATCAGAGGTTTGCTTCTTAACCACCTACCAATTATTGTATTTTTAGAATATAACTGGTCATAAGGAATATCAAGGATCTGCGTAGTTTTATAATATTTGTCGTTAACATATCTAAGATCATTATTCATTACCATTAGTTCATGATTTCCTAATATAAAATGAACCTTACCTCCTTGCTCTTCAGCTTGTTTTTCTAATTTGTATATTAACCAGAATGTTTCTGTTACTTTATCACCACGATCAAAAACATCCCCTCCAATTACAAGATGATTTGAACCAAAAATCCAATTGAAGTCCTTATCAATAACCTTGTATTGCTTTAAAAGTTTAACAAACAAATCAAGTTGTCCATGAATATCACTAAGTGCAATAAATTTATTTACTCCTGTAAATTCCTGTTTATAATCAATTTGTTGCTTTTTGTTAAAATCAATTGAAATGAAATCAAAATCTAACCCAATTTTCTTTTCAATTTTACTAAAATCGTTACCTTTTATTTCCCTTTCAACAGGTCTTATTCCTTTTATCCATTTTACAACAAGGCTGCTGTCATCTTGAATAAAAAAATACGGTCCGTCAGCAATTTTGCTATTTGTAAAATATGATACTTTTGGCTTATCCTTATAATCTTCATTCTTTAAGGTAAATGAAGAACTAACAAGGATAATAAAAACAAAAAACAAATAATAGAACGCTATTTTTTTATTTAATCTCATATGAAATTCTTTGTATTAATAACTATTAAAGTTATAAATAGTTCATTTACATGAATAAACTAACCTATTCTGATTTACTAAAATACTATTTCTTTTTTCTTACTTGAAATATATCTATTGCTTTTCGTTTACCCTTTAATTTTATGTTTTCAATATTTTTGAAATTATAATCATTTTTTTCCTTTATCAGATTATATAAGTCTCCTGATATCAACAGGTCTTGCTTATATTCATTACATAAAGATTCAATTCGAGCTGCCGTGTTAAGAGTATCGCCATTGTATGAAATATCTCTTCTGATTTGCCCAACTTGTAGCACCATAACTTTCCCAACATGGACTCCAGCTTTAAACTTAGGTATTATGCCGTATTTTCTTTGATAATATCTGTGTCGCTTATGAATAACATGTGTAAATGCATAAAAAGCTTTTAAAAAATTATTGTGTTTAATTCCCTTTTTTATACTCCATGAAAGAATAGCTCCATCGCCCACATATTGATATATTTCGCAATAATAATTATCAACAACTGACAAATCATTAAAAACATCCTGAACTAAATGGCTAAATTTCTTATGTTCTAATTTTTCAGCAATCGTAGTTGATGCTTTCATATCAATAAACATGAAAATGCGTTCTTCCTCTCTTGGTTTATTCATCATTCCAAGTATCCAGTTTCTAAAATTTCCTCTTCCTACCTTTTTCACAACTCCTTTAAAAAAATTAATAAAGAATCCTGATAAATAGAAATACGTTAGAAAACGAATAAATACAATATCCATTTCAGGCAAATGTTTTAAAATTTCGGTGTAATTTTCTTGAGTAAATTTTGTAAGTGGAGATTTCGAAGCTATAAGAATCAGGAAAAAAGCGGTAGCAAAATACAATAAGGACTTTAAAAAAATCATAAATCGCCTTGGAAAAAACCGCACAATTCTGTCTGTAAAAAGAAGATCAATAAACGTAAATAAGATTGATATCCAAATACTTAAGAATAAGATAACAACATAAACATTTTCAACTTCCAGGAGGTTCAGATATACTTTAAATATCTGGTGCTCACCTGTAAGGAATGAATAAAATAGAAAACTTAAGTACCAAAAAACAATATGAAAGAAGAAATTTCTCAGTAATTTATTAAATCTAATTTCTATTTTTTCTGATGATATCATTCAAACAGTTATTCAACTTAGCGAAGATAAGAAATACCTGTTTGTATTGCTCATTTTCATTATTTGATTTCAATATTATTAAAAAAATAAGCGCTAATTCAAATAGCGCTCATTTCGAATTAAACATTTAATTCAATTATTACTTATTAGCCTTATCGAATTTCTTTTTTTGTTTTGCATAAAATTTATCAAGACTTCCAGGTATCTTTTCTTTTATTTTATCAACCATAGAATTTGGTTCTGCTTGCTCAGTAAATTGATCCATACTTGTAAAAATACCCATTTGAGTAAACTGATCTCCTTTTGCATATATATTAGCACCTGCTGGATTAAGATATTTTAATGGTGCCTTTTCTTCAACAATATCGCAAAACTTTATGTTTATTGATGATTCCATATAAGATGGGATTTTCACGGCATCCTCTGCTCTTTGATATGGGCTTCCATAATAATTAACAGAAACGGAAACATACACTATAAATTTATCGCTTAACTGATTCCAATCTTCTACTTCAGTATCTGCGCCAAATATTTTAACAGTCTTTTTTGGCACATCATCTAATTTGCCTAAAACAAATTTATCGACTCCAAAAGCTTTATTTAATTCTGCTACTACCAAACTATAAAGTGCATCATAATCCTCAGGTAGATCAATAGGCTCAATTTTCATTTTTAAAGCTTCAGCTTCTTCAGGATAAAGAGAAACTGTAGCAGAGACTTCAGGTTGCTTAACAGTTATTGGAGATTCTAAAAAGTAAACCTGAATAGTTTCAGTGTTATTAATTTTTTCAATAATAGTCACTTTTTTTCCTGCATAGGAATTTGATATGAAAAGTGCTGTTATTATAATTAGCAGTTTAAATACTTTCATATGAAAAATGTTTAATTAATAATTTGGGTTTAATAAATTGAAATAACTAAAGATTAAAAAATCAATTATTGATTTATAACTTTCATTGGAGGAGATTTATTTTTCATTTATATTAACTAAAATGAAAGTGTCTTATAATTTCAATTCTTCAATTGAAGATAAGAGAGAAAAAAGTCTGATTTTCAATAATTTATACAAATTACGATTTTATTCTATAAGAGTCAAATAAATATAAAATCTATAACTGTTTGATTCATAAAAAAAAGCGTAGCAAAATCGCTGCGCTTTAACTACAAATAAAAACAAATATAATTTCTACTTAGTTAGCTTTTTACTTAAAATATTTTGGAATATCTGTTCCTAATCGTTTACGACAGTTTTCTTCGTATTCAGAAAAAGAACATTAGTAATTACAATAGAACTTTACTTTTGAAAACGTATAAATACAGTTACTATTAATTCAATTTAGATCTATTTATTAAACATAATACCCATACAAACACCAAAGAAATATTTACTTAGGCTCAATATTTACATTCGAATGCTGATGTTTTACATTCAACAATAATCACTGTAGCAGCGCTACATCCTGTTCCACCGCTAATGCCGACTTGTTGAAACTCATGCTCACCAGGAGCAAGATCAATTTCCTTTGATTCATCTGGGTCAATAGTTCCATAATTAACTCCATCAATCATTATTTTCTGAACAGTACTAAGGGATTTATTTGTCAGCTTTAAGGTACCCATTCCATCACAAGCTTCCTCACATGATGACCAATTTATGGAACCTAAAAGAAATAAAACTAAAATCAATATATATTTTTGTGTTTTCATAAAATTGATTTTTAATTATTTACCTACTTATAAAGTTTTTAAGTCTTTACCAATCTATGATTATAACTTCTTTTATTACAAAATATGATTTCTATCTTTTAATTTTAATCCAATTATATTAATAATTTATTTACAAATAATACTAAAAATTTCTTTTCAAGTTACAAAAAATTTTTAAACTATAAATACTTTATATGTGACAAAAATTCTGGTTTTTTAATAGTTTATTTAGTCAACTTTTTATATTTAAAACGTTTCGGAGAATCAGTTCCTAAACGTTTACGACGGTTTTCTTCGTATTCTGTGAAAGAACCTTCGAAGAAATGAATATGTCCATCTCCTTCGTATGCTAAAATATGAGTTGCAATACGATCCAAGAACCAACGATCGTGGCTAATGACTACCGCACATCCGGCAAAGCCTTCTAAACCTTCTTCTAAGGCACGTAAAGTGTTTACGTCAATATCATTTGTTGGCTCATCAAGCAAAAGAACATTGCCTTCTGCTTTTAATGCCAGTGCAAGATGTAATCTGTTTCGTTCACCTCCTGAAAGTACTCCACATTTCTTTTCCTGATCGGCACCTGTAAAATTAAAGCGTGCTACGTAAGCACGAGAATTAACCGTTCTGTTACCCAATTTCATATTTTCAAGTCCGTCAGAAATTACTTCAAAAACCGATTTTTCAGTATCGATGGCTTGATGTGTTTGGTCAACGTAGCTTATTTTTACCGATTCACCCAATTGTATATTTCCTTTATCAGGTGTTTCCTGTTCCATAATCATTCGAAACAAAGTTGTTTTTCCTGCTCCATTTGGTCCGATAACACCAATAATTCCTGCAGGTGGTAATTTAAAGCTTAAATCGTTTATTAAAATACGATCATCGTAAGCTTTTGAAACACCTTCCATTTCAATAACCTTATCACCTAATCGTGGTCCGTTAGGAATAAAAATTTCAAGACGATCCTCTTTATCCTTAATATCTTCGTGTAACATTTTATCGTATGCAGATAAACGTGCTTTTGATTTGGCATGACGTGCTTTTGGAGCCATACGAACCCATTCTAATTCTCGTTCCAGTGTTTTTCGTCTTTTTGAAGCTGTTTTTTCCTCCATTTGCATACGATTCGTTTTCTGTTCTAACCATGAAGAATAGTTTCCTTTCCATGGAATTCCCTCTCCTCGATCAAGCTCTAAGATCCATCCTGCTGCATTATCTAGAAAATAACGGTCGTGAGTAATGCAAATTACAGTTCCTTTATATTGCTGTAAATGTTGTTCAAGCCATTGCATACTTTCTGCATCCAAATGGTTTGTTGGTTCATCTAATAACAAAATATCAGGTTCCTGTAACAATAAGCGACATAATGCAACACGACGACGTTCACCACCCGAAAGTTCTTTTACTGGCTGATCATCAGGTGGACATTGTAAAGCATCCATAGCACGATTCAGTTTTGTATCGATATTCCAAGCATCCAATTGATCTATTTTTTCTTGCAGGTTTGCTTGTTCAGCAATTAACTTATCCATTACATCCGGATTTTCGTAAACCTCAGGCAGCTCAAATTTCTTATTTACTTCTTCGTATTTTTTTAGAACATCGGCAACTTCATGAACTCCTTCCATAACCACTTCCTTAACAGTTTTACTTTCGTCAAGATGAGGTTCTTGATCGAGTAAACCAACAGAATACCCAGGAGCAAAAACAAGCTCTCCATTAAATGATTTATCCTGTCCTGCTATTATGCGTAATAATGTAGATTTACCACTACCGTTTAAACCAATTATTCCTATTTTGGCTCCAAGGTAAAATGATAAACTAATATCTTTTATTACAGTTTTATTTGGTGGGTAAGTCTTGCTTACCTTAAACATTGAGAAAATAATCTTTTTGTCGTCGGACATAATATTTAGTTTAAAGTTTCAAATTCAAAGTTGAAAGGTTTTAAAAGCAAAATTAAGAAAATGTTTGTTGAGTTTTAATTAATATAAACAATTAATTAAATGCATATCCTAAACTTATATTAAAAGACATTGGAAAGTTATCTTTTGTAATTATATCTTTTAATTCATGTCCTGTATTAAAATACACAGTTTTTTCTGAAGTGAACTTACTTATACTTCCATAAAAACCAAACTCAAAACCTAAACATATTCTACTTGAAATTAAAAATTGTATTCCTGCTAAACCTCCCACGTTTACACCAATTATTTTTCCTTCATCCCTGTATGAATATTGTAAACTCTCATTATAAAAAACCATATAATCGCAATATACTTTTGTATATGAAGGCTGAGCTGCTATTCCAATATAAACACCTGCAGGTTTAAATCTTTTAAACGGGATAAAATAATATTTGTAAGCAGTAGTAACTGAAAAACTATTTCCATAGATGTTATGATAGGATAAGTATTCAGGAAAAGATCCTCCACTTTGATTAACCCACAAATCTAAATCGTTAATTACTGATATACTTATATTTGTATAAAATGAAGTTTTCTTTGTATTAAATTTTTCGTAAGATAAATCAAACTCATAGTTACCATTTAATTTAAATGGAATTGCTGATTTAATTACATGTGTTCTATGGATTACAGTATCTCTTCTTAACTTATTCCTTTCCTGATATTCTATTTTCTCTGAAATATTATACAGCTCTCTTTCTCTCATATAAAAACCTTTTCCCAAATTTTCTTTTGAGCGGATTGTTATAAAATATGCTTCTACATCTGATAATGGAACCTTGTATATTTCTTTAAAGTTACTATAGATAATTGTATCATTATTAACACCTAAAATGCTATCGACATAATCATTTTGGCTATATTTATAAATGATTTGATCTTGAGCAAAAATAAAACTCCATGAATTAATAAAAAGTAAAACAACGAGTAATAGCTTTTTCATAATAATTAAAATTTCTTAGTAACATACTCTAAGGTAATACAATTTTTGTCAAATTATATATTTTAATATATACAAAAAAAGCTGTTAATAATAACAGCTCTTTTTACATCAATGATATATTTATTAACTTATAGTGAACTCCAAATCTAAGTCTTTTAAGATTTCATCATTTGGTTTTGATGTTTTTATGTCCCAAGCGCGAAGTTTATAATATTCCTTCAGATTTTTGTTGAAAATATTTTTATCGACTATTGCACCTTTATGATCTCCAACCGTAAATTTATTTTCAAAGAATTTAGGTGGCAAAACATCATCGTTAATATTAAATCCCTCACGATAATTAAACATTTTTTCGAGATTAAATATTCGTGTTCCTGCTTTATTAAAATCTTCTTCAGTCCACTCTAAACCAGTAATTACTGAAAGAAATTTTGCATAACTTATTTCACCTTTGTACCAGCGACTTGCAAAACTACATGCAGCTATGGAGTCACGCAGGGCAGCACCATCCTGCCTGTCCGGAGAACCACCATTCATATGGCATGCACCCCGGTTACTTGTAGCATAAGTAATACTCCAGTAATCTGAACGTACAGGAACATTCCAAGCAGCAAGCTCATGACCTTTAACATGAATTGCAAATTTGTGAGCATCCTGACCAATTTCATTTGCCATAAATTTCACCCCATTACAAGCTTTTTCTCCAATACCTTCACGCTTACAAATCTTATGCATCATTTCCAAAGAAGCAGCAACATCGCCCCATTTTAAGTCAATACCATTCAGATATTCCTTATCTATCAAGCCTTTTTCATATGCTTCCATTAAAAAACCTATGGTGTTTCCTACAGAAATTATATCAATACCATAATCATCGGCAACCGCAATAAGCTTCTGCAAACCAGTCAAATCAGATATTAACAGGTTCGAACCTAACATTGTTCCTGTTTCATATTCTGGTCCATCGTGCACCATTACTGCATATGCACCCTTTGCAATACCACTTTTTTTACAAGCTAAAGCACAAGAAAAACAAGCGAAATCACGTTTCCATACTTTTTCACGATTTGCTTCAGTTCCAATTTTTTCAATTTCTTCAAAGGTACCTTCGCTATAATTCTTAACCGCCTGTGTTCCGCTGTTACTTGACCATACTAAAGCATTTGCAGTGCCTCCATGTCTCCAGTCTCTCAAACTTTCTTTATTATCCTCTTTAAACGATTTACGTACTTTACCAAGCAGTTCCAAATATTCTTTATGATCTCCCAATTGAGGTGATTGAGATCCTTTAATTGCAATTGCTTTAAGATTTTTTGAACCCATTACACATCCTGTTCCTCCTCTTCCTGCCGCGCGTGCTGCTGTATTTAAAACACATGCCATTGGCACTAAGTTTTCACCAGCAGGTCCAATATAACAGGATTCGAATTTTCTATCACCTAATTCATCAATTAAGGCATTATCAAATTCCTCAGTTCCCATGCCCCAAAATTTTGTAGCATCAATTATTTCAACCTTATCATCTTCAATTTTTATGTAAACAGGATTTTTGGCTTTGCCTGTAATACAAATACCATCGTAACCTGCAAATTTCATTTCAGGACCAAAAAATCCACCCATATTTGAATAGCTAACCGTTGAGCCATGTTCAAATGTAGGATCAACAGCAGATGTACGAGGCGATTTTGTTACCACACAAGTACGCGATGACGAAGGAATAGGTAAACCCGAAAATGGACCAGGCATAAATAACAAAGCATTTTCTGGTGATAATGGATCGACTCCTGGTCCGGGTAATTTATCCCAAAGAATTTTAGTACCTAATCCACGTCCTCCTATAAACCGCTTAATGTCTTCTTCAGGAATCACTGACTTTTTAATTTCGCCGGTAGAAAGATTTATATCGAGTAATTTCCCATAATATCCTTTTATAGCCATGATATCCTCCTAAACATTTAAATTATATAATTTCTTAATTAGCTTTTCTGCTATTTTCGCAGGTGCAAGACTCGCTAACTCACGATCTGCAGGCATTTCAATGTATTCCAAAGCTCCGAATGGGCAGTTTTCAACACACTGCGGATTGCCGTCGCAGAGAGTACACATACGCTCAGGCATATTTGTCTCAGGGTTAGGATGAATAACTCCGCTACGTAAATTTTCACATGCTTTTGAGCATTGTTTGCAGCCAATACAACGATCTGTATCATTTTTAATAGTCATTTCATCAGTACGATATAATGCTTTTCGTCCAGTAATCATATCGGGAGCAACCGGACAAGCATTAATACATGGAAGATCATCGCATAAAGCACATGTAACAGGGATATCAACATCAGGATTAAAATGATGTACTTTAATATTAGAATAATGAGGATTTCCTAAACTATTCATCTTTTCACCATTAATAAGAATTGGGTGGTTGTATGCAGAACAAGCAGTTTCACAGGTTCTGCAACCGGCACATTTCTCAAAATTTACGCTAATAGCTTTTATCAGATTATGTTCCTTGTCCTTAAAAATTCGGAAACCAAATGTTCCTAGAACAATTAAGCCACCACCACCAAAAGCCATATTTTGAAGGAAGTGCCTTCGTGTATAATTTTTAGCATCGTTCATAATATTATCTATCTTTTTTATTACCAGTTGTTAAAAAGTAAACGAGTATAGAACCCAGAACAACATATACTGCAAAATTATGATCTAACTTAGATTCCAGATTTAAAAAAGCATGATATCCTGTAACCAAAATCAGGATTAGCGAAGAAAAAACTGTTAAACTAACTTTATGTAAAAATCCTCCAATAAATAACAGAATAGAAAATATCACATAGATAGCTGCAACATAAAACATTACACTTTGAAAATTAAAAAAAGTGAATGTCTTCCAATAAGAAGTTAAGACGAAAAATACTACAGCAAATCGCATTAACCAACCTGCAAGTGGGAATAATTGTTTTAATGGTCTCATAGGTATATAATTTATAAATGTAAATCTCAATTCTTTAAAAACCGATATGCAATTGTATACATATGGATTTCAAAGTTATAAGTTACTAAATCTATAAATTTAAGACCAAAATAAATTACAGAAGTTTAAGTTTGAATATTAATATAGAATGATTCCACTAGACAATTATGAATTAAGAATAATTTAAAACTAAATGACTTCCAGATCTTCAGCTTTAAGCCAACCTTTACTTCCATCACTGAGTTTTATTTCTTTCCATTCTGAAATTTGATCATCTATACTAACTTTTGTTCCTTCATGAATTACAAACAGATCTGTTCCACTATCATCAGGAGAACTTTTTACAGTAACAGAAGGGTTCATAACAATAGCAGTATTACCCGATAAGATTTTTTGCTTTTGCTGATTTGAAAATATATAGGAGATAGCTGAAAGAAGAATAATAAAAAATCCCAGCCAAAATGAAATCTTCTTTAAACTAAGGTTTCTACTGTATAAGAAAATTGAAATAAAGATTAATGCTATGATAAATGCCGAAAGACTTACAATTGCCCAGAAATCAGAAGAAAATAAATTTCGAATAGATTTTATCCATCCAGTAATAAAGAATACAGGTAAAACTTCAATTTTATCAATAACCAATCTGTTTGCAAGTTCAAGATTGTACTTTATATCGTTATCATTAGGAACAAGCATAAGAGCCTTTTCATAATTTAATATAGCACGAGCAATTACATTTTGCTTATAATAAGCATTACCAGTATTCAAGTATATTTCAGGAGATTCGTAACCAAGACTTATTATATTTTCATATATGTCGATTGCATCTTGGTACTGACCTTTTGCGTACAAATCATTTCCCTTTTGAAACAAACTATCAGCTTCCTGTGCATTTAAATAAAGCACTGTTGAAACGGAAAATATAAGAAAAAGTATTTTTTTCATTTTTAAATCTCCTACACTATTTCAGTTTTTGCTGTAACTTACTAATAACTTTTATTGCATCGTTATATAAAGTATCCATTTTAGTTTCCTCTGTAACCGGAGCGTAACGTGCATATTCACATCGATCAATTATATTCATTATTTGATTAATGTATTCTTCATCAACATTTTTGGATAGCATCTCGCTTCGTGCGTTATCTTTAGAAAGACTAGCAATAGTAATTCCTAATTTATTGCTTAAATAACCCCACATTGCTTTTACCAATTCTTCGTAAAAAGCTTCATTCTTATTCTGTTTCATGTATGCAGAAGCTTTCTTTAATCTTTCGCGAGCAAACTTATTGGCTTTCTTGTTTTTAACTAACATGACATTCGCATTCTCTTTCATTTTCTTTCTGCGAAACAAGAAAACAATGATAAACACGATAACTCCTGTAATATAAAATGCATAGAATAATCGCGAGCCAAATACAAACTTATTTGACTTTTTGAAGTTCGTATCTGTTTTAATAAATCTGATATCCTGACCTAAAAATTTTAAATCCTCTTTTGTAAATGAAGAAGAAACTGTTATTGTTGTATCTCCCTCTGATTTATCAACTTTTATATTAAAAGGTCCGGCCTTTTGAGTTTTATACTGATTTGAACCAGTATCAAAGTAAGAAAATGTAAAAGCAGGAATTGTAAAGTCGCCTGCATGACGCGGAATCATAAGATATTCAAATAATTTATTACCAACAGCACCACCTTCGGTATATTTTATATTGTCGCCAACTTTCGGATCATATACATCAAAATCCGAAGGAAATTCAATCTTCATTGGATTAATGTATTTTAAATTTCCATTCCCGGTGATCTTAACCTTTAAATTTATTGCATCATTTGTTTTTACAGTTGAATTATCAAGCGATGCTGTCATGTTTAGTTTTCCAACAGCACCAGAAAAATTATATGGTTTATTTGAAGGCAATTCATCAACATTAATCGTAACAGAATTACTATATACTTTTCGACCTTCGCTTTCTACTGAACCAAAAAAATCATCAAACATACTTCTTGATCTTCGATTATCTGCTTTTTGGTAATATACATCAAGCTCAAAAGGTTCTATTGTAAGTTTTCCGGTCTTTTGTGGATAAAGAATATATTTCTTTAAAACTCCTGTAAGATAAATCTCATCATTTATTCGTTCTCTATTTAAACTGGTGAGTTGTGGAACTTCTAAATCCTGAGCAATAAAACCCTGTAATGATGGTAATTTTGCATTATCCAAACGGGTTATATTTAATTTTGAATATAATTTTATAGTAGCAACCAAATGTTCTTCTTGGTGAACCCTTGTTTTAGTTACAAATATTTTAATATATAGATCTTTATTAGAAGTCTGTTGTTGACTTGAAGGTTGCTCTGATTGATTTATTCCGGCTGCAGCAGCTCCTGTTTGTGCCTGCTTTGGTCCTCCTTTTATTACTTCAATTTTTATCGGTTCAGATTTATATGTTTTTTTATTGACAACTACTTCTGCTGAAGGTATAATAAATTTTCCTTCTCTGTTTGCCTGGACAATATATGTATAACGTAATTCAAAATTTTGTGTAACCTTACCATTAACAATACTTACATTACTTGATTGAGAAGTACTCGGTCCTGCCAGAACACTAATTCCATCCACAGCTGGCGATGTGAAATTCTCTGGCTTTGCATTTACTGAATATATTAACCTAAACTGCTGCCCAATTTCAACAACCTCTGGTGCCGATGCTTTAAATGTAACATCCTGAGAGAATGCACATTTAGCAAACAGTAAGAATATTATTAATAAATACCAATTTTTCATTTTCTCTTTATTTACAAGTAATACTTTATTAAAAGATTACCACTCCTTTTCAGTCTTAACTTTAGCAGCTGCTGCTTGTTGTTCTTTTACTTTTTTCTGAGTGTCTTTTTCGTCATTGGCTAAAGCCTGTAAAATACGCTCAGCATCTGCTTTTGATATCTGTGGTTGCTGTTGCTGTTGTTGTTCTTTATTCTGATCTTGTTTATCTTGATCTTTATTTTCCTTATTCTGATCATCCTTATTTTGCTGATCCTCGTTCTGATCTTTATTCTTATCTTTATTTTGATCCTGATTTTGTTGTTGCTGCTGCTGTTGCTCTAATTTTTTCTGAGCATATGCAAGATTATATTTAGTTTCCAGATCATTCGGATTATTTCTTAAAGCATTCTTATACGCTTCAACACTTTCTTTAAGTTTATTATTCTGCAATAACGAATTTCCAAGATTATGATAGATCTTCGCTTTTTCTTCTTTACTAATTTCTATGTCAGCAATGCTTTCAAATTGTTTAATTGCGTCTTCATACTTTTCTTGTTTATATAAAGCATCACCAACATTAAAAGCTGGCTCATGCGTTTTCTCTTCTTCAAGATCAACCGCTTTTCTATAAGAAACTTCCGAATTTTCAAAATCAGTGTTTTCAAATTCTTTATTTCCCTGACGAATATACTTCCTCTCTTTTTGTGCAAAAGCATTAACAGCAATCAATGCTAATGTAAAAATCATTAAAATTTTAATCCATTTCATATTATGCATTAATTTTAAATATGTTAAAGTTCTTCGACCATTTACTTTTTCTTTCAGGAATAAAAATATCTAAAAGAATAAAAAATAGAGCAATGGCTAATAAATATTGAAAACGATGTTCGAACTCAGTATATATCTTTTCTTCCATTTCTTTCTTTTCCATCTTATTAATACGATCGAACAACTTGTTTAAACCCGTTTGAGTATTATTAGCTCTTATAAATACACCGTTACCAGCATTAGCAATTTCTTGCAATGTTTTCTGATCAAGCTTACTAATCACAGTATTTCCATCTTTGTCTTGCTGGAATATTGTTTGTCCGTAACCTTTATTCAAAGGAATTGGTGCTCCTTGGGGACTTCCCATTCCAATTGTATGAACCGCAATTCCTTTTTCTCCAGCTAATTCTGCAGCTTTTATTGCATCATCTTCGTGATTTTCACCATCGGTAATAATAATTAATGCTTTCTCCATCTCACTTTCAGGAGTGAATGAATTCATAGCCAAATCAATAGCTGAACCAATTGCTGTTCCTTGTTTCGAAACTATCTTTGTATTTATTGATGATAAAAACATTTTAGCAGCAGTATAATCAGTAGTAACCGGAACCTGAATGTAAGAATCTCCTGCAAAAACTATTAAACCAATTCTATCATTTTCCATATTATCAACCAATTTTGATATGGCTTGCTTTGCTCTTTCTAAACGATTTGGTTTGATATCTTCTGCTAACATACTATTTGAAACATCAAGAGCAATAATTATTTCAGCTCCTTTACGTTTTACCTTCTCCAATTTTGAACCAAACTGAGGATCAGACAATGCAAATATGATAGAAACAATAGCTACGGTTAGAAATACAAATTTTAAAACCGGCTTACTTTTCGAAACAAAAGGCATTAATTGTTCAATTACACTCATATCACCAAATCGGGCAAGTGCTTTCTTCTTATAATATTGCGCTAACCCAAACAACACCGCTAAAACTGGTATTAGTAACAGTAAATACAAATATTCTGGATTACCAAATCTAAACATTTCTTTTTTAGTATTAAGTATCAAGTACAGAGTACTTAGATAACACTTTTAATTAATTTTCAATTTTATTATTACTTTCTAAAAAATATATACAAAGCACACTCAAACTCAAACACACACCATTTATGGTATTTGTCTTAATAATGTGTTTCTTAAAATCATATCTGTTAAAAGTAAAAGTGCAGCTATTAAAACAAAACTTAGAAATTCCTCGTCTTTCTGGCTAAACTCTTTTATTTCAATTTTTGATTTCTCTAACTTATCAATCTGTTCGTAAATCTGTTTCAATTTATCATTATCTGTTGCTCTAAAATATTCTCCACCTGTATTTTCAGCTATTTCTTGTAAAGTTTCTTCATCAATTTCAACAGGCATATTTCTGAGCTGAGTTCCAAATGGTGTTGTGATTGGATACGGAGCCATTCCTTCAGAACCAACACCAATGGTATAAACCCTTATTCCAAAAGTCTGAGCTAACTCGGCAGCCGTTGCCGGAGCAATAGCTCCCCGATTATTTACTCCATCGGTTAATAAAATAATTACTTTACTTTTTGCATCGCTATCTTTTAAACGACTAACAGAAGTTGCAAGTCCCATTCCTATTGCAGTTCCATCTTCGATCATTCCACTTTTTATATCTCTAAACAAGTTTATTAAAACTGAATGATCTGTAGTTAATGGACATTGTGTAAAGCTTTCGCCACTAAAAACTACCAAACCAATTCTGTCGTTCCTGCGTCCTGAAATAAATTGAATTGCTAAATCTTTAGCTGCCTCCATTCTGTCTGGAGAAAAATCGCGAGCAAGCATGCTACTTGATATATCTAATGCCAATACAATATCAATACCTTCAGACTCTTCATCTTTCCAACTTAAAGTAGATTGTGGTCGGGCGATTGCTACAATAATTAGAGCAATTGCAATTACTCTAAATGCAAAAACAACATGCCGTAATATATGTTTGTATGTAAAATGATTTTTACCAAATCCTTTAATTGTAGATACCTGAATACTTGCATGTGTACGTTTATGATTTAGTACATACCAAATAATAACCGGCACAACAATTAGTAACAGATATAATAAATTTGGATTTGCATATGTAATATGACTCATAATCTTTTTTCAAATAATCTTAATTAACTATTTTGTTCCTGAAGAACTTTCTTTTCAACTTCATCCTTAAGAGATTCTTCTTCCCCGCCTGCCGGACGAGCAGGTTTTTCTTCAACCACTAACTTTGTATTATCAACGAAACTGTAAGCTCCTTTAATACATTTTTCATGTTCATCAGCAATAGGCTTAAATTTTGCAAATTTCACCAAATCAGATGTATAGAAAATCTCTTTTAAATCGTTAAAAGCATCATCATTTTTAAAATCCGAGTTTATTAATGATTGCAGAATCTCCTCGCTTGTTCTTTCCATAGTACGAATAGCGTAGCGATTCCATAAATACATTCTAAGAATATCACTTAAAACTGTATAATATGTTTTGGTTTTATCTTTTTGCCAAAGTTTATCGTCCTTTAGCCTGCTTAAATCTCGCAAAGCAATAATATGCGCAGGTTCACGCGGTTTAAATCGCCTAATAACAGGCTCATTGCGTTTTATTTTTCGAATAATATAAATAATCACCAAAAGTATAAGAACAAGACCCAAGCCACCTCCAGCCCAGGGAAATATTTCAGCAAAGCTAATAGGTGCACTATATGGCAATTTAATATCTTTTATTGCTTGCGAAGTATCAACTTTAACAGAATGAATTATAAATGCTAATGGTTCAGATTTAATTGTATCGCTGTAATATAAGACCGGAATTGGAGGAAGTACATAATATCCTGAATCAAAAGCAGTTATTAGTAGTCTCTTTTTAATTAACCAATCACCATTTTCTAATAAGCTTGTATCATTTTCAGATTGTTCAAGTATTTCAATTTCTTTTGTTAGCTCTGTATCAAAAATTGGTATCCCAACAAAAACATTTTTAGGCTGAGTTACTTTTAATTCAAGACCAACCTGATCACCAATTAGGAATTCTGTAGTATCCAATTTGGCTTCAACACTAACTCTTTGTGCAAATACAACATTAGTAGATGCTATTAAAACAATCAGAAATAATAAATTTAGCTTATATGATTTTATTATTTGTATCATAAATTAAAATTCAATTCAATTATCGTTTTTTAAAAAGATTAATTAAGGGTTTAACATAATCTTCGTCAGTAGCTATAGAAACAAAATCAACTCCTGCGCGAACCATTGTATCATTTACTGATGCATCCATTGTTTGATACCACTGGGCATAATTTCGTCTTACATTAATACTTGTAGTATCGACCCATGCATATTCGCCTGTTTCAGCATCTTTCATTCGAATAATTCCTACCGAAGGG
>DAOWGM010000183.1 GCA_030637515.1 Bacteroidales bacterium | reverse complement strand
TATGAAGTATTATGTGCAAATGCAGAAACTACGATTTGATGACAATTTTATCCACCAATTTGAATTAGACAAAAATATTGAAACTGAAGAAGTACTTATTCCGCCAATGTTAACTCAACCTTTCATTGAAAATGCATTGGAACATGCTTTCAAAGGTAGACAGGAAGGTAACAATTTAATCATACGTTATTCCTTGGAAAACAAGAGTCTACTTGTTGAAGTTGAAGATAATGGCATTGGACGAAAGAAAGCATCCGAAGCGAAGAAATCAAAACATAAATCTTTTGCTATTAATCTTACACAACGAAGACTGGAAAAGTTAAACAGAAGAAGTAGGAATAAAATATTCTTTGAAATTATTGATTTAGAATCAGAAACCGGCAAACCTTTGGGAACGAAGGTGAAATTCCATATTCCCCTAATCTACCAGCAATAATTAGCTAAAAAGCAAAAGATTTTATATATTTAGTTGTTGTAAAAAGTAATAAAACCCTAATATGAAAGTAGTTGTAGTAGATGATGAAAAGAAAATAAGAGAAGGAATTCTTGATATCATTAAAAACTACTGTCCTGAAGTAAAATCTATCCATGAAGCCTCCAATGTTGACTCAGCAATTAAAGTGATAAATGAGATTATTCCTGATGTCCTAATTCTGGATATTTCATTAGGTGAAGAAACAAGTTTTGATATTTTGAAACAATTGAACCATGTAGATTTTAAAATTATTTTTATTACTGCATATGAACAATTTGCCATTAAAGCCATAAAATTCAGCGCATTAGATTATCTGATAAAACCTGTAAATCCTAAAGAATTGATTGAAGCTATTAACAATGCTTCGAAAATGTTGGAGCATGACCAGACAGAATTAAAACTGAATGCTTTATTATCGAACATAGAAAATATTTCCAATGGTGTTAAAAAGATCATTCTTAAAACCGCTGAAAGTATTTTTCTTGTTAATATTCAGGATATCGTAAGATGTGAATCAGACGATTGTTATACAACTTTCTACCTTGTTGATGACGAAAAGATTATGGTGTCAAAAACACTCAAAGAATATGAAGAATTACTAAGTGATTATGGTTTTTTCAGGTCGCACCAATCGCATATGGTTAACCTGTATTATATGGCTCGCTTCGATAAACATGATGGTGGCACAATTATCATGAAAGACGATTCTAAAGTACTCGTCTCTTCACGCAAGCGAAATTCATTACTAAAGATTTTCGATAAATACAGCAGGATGTAGCTACTGATAATTTTGTCTCCTTATTTATTAATGTTAGTTTATCACGATTTATACTTATTTGGCATTATGATACAAGCTTTTAGCTGTTGGCCTTTTTCTAACCGCTAGCGCGCGTTTTGAACGCGTGCGACTATTAGTATTTTAAATCTCCGACTTCGATGTTTAAATAGTAATAAAGGAATAATCTATATCATTATATATTTACGAATTCCTGCCAAATCGTTACAAATTCTAATTAACCTCCTGTATACTCTTATTTGCTATTGCTCAAAGGCCTTTCTTTCAATAAATTTGGTTTAAAAGTTCAAATCAAAAATTACAATTCTTATAACAAACCGTTTTAACTTTTAAATCATGAAAAAAAAGTACTTCTTTATTCCCGGTGCAAAGAAATGGAACAGTCTTTTGCGAAAGTTCTTGAACTTGCACAAACGAATAAAAAAAGGAAATTCTTCCGAACAGCAATTAATTCACATGTCCGGTAAATTGCAAAGTATTTATAAGCGGCTCGAAAAAATGCAGTATCGCATAGGAATAAAGCTAGCCGGTTCGGCACTTGCTCTTATGTTGATATCTGCAACAAGTTTTTCACAAGACTTCACATCGCTTGGAAATCTTACTTTTACAGAAGATATTTCCGTACAATATAGGACCTCACCTGTATTTGCAGATATTGATAAAGATGGCGACCTTGATTTATTTGTCGGTAATAAAGCCGGATTTGTTCAGGTTTTCACGAATGACGGATCAGGGAATTTTTCTGGTGCAGTGAATTTGCAAGCTGATGCTGTAGACATTGATGTAGGCGAATATTCTACACCTACATTTGCAGATATTGATGGCGACGACGACCTTGATTTATATGTAGGTAATAAATCCGTAACTGTTAAAGTTTTCACGAATGACGGATCAGGGAATTTTTCTGCAGCAGGGAATTTGCAAGCCGACGGAGCCGACTTAAATGGAGGTGCATATTCTGCACCTGAATTTGCAGATCTTGACGGTGATGACGACCTTGATTTATATGTAGGCAGTAATGCAGGAACTGTTAAAGTATTCACTAACGACGGAACAGGGTCTTTTTCTGCTGCAGCTGATTTGCAAG
This sequence comes from Bacteroidales bacterium, assembly GCA_030637515.1. Classification (GTDB taxonomy): domain Bacteria; phylum Bacteroidota; class Bacteroidia; order Bacteroidales; family UBA12077; genus UBA12077. The sequence goes on along the minus strand of DAOWGM010000183.1, from coordinate 16,509 downwards.
CTGACGGGGTAGATATTTATATAGGTACTATGTATTCTGAGCCTGTTTTTGAAGATCTTGATGGTGATAATGACCTTGATTTATATATAGGTGAAAATTACGGACAAATTAAAGTATATACAAATGACGGAACAGGGACTTTTTCAGCAGCAGCTAATTTGCAAGCCAACGGAACTAATGTTGATGTAGGCTATGCCTCGACTCTCATATTTGCAGATATTGACGACGACGGTGACCTTGATTTATATGCAGGTGAATATTACGGAAGTTTAAAAGTTTTTACAAATGACGGAACAGGGTCTTTTTCAGAATCAGGAGACTTTCAAGTTGTAGCCGGAGATATTGATGTAAGTTTTTGGTCGAAACCTGTATTTGCTGATATTGACGGCGATAATGACCTTGATTTATATGTAGGTGAAACGAACGGAGCTGTTGAAGTCTTTATGAATGATGGCAACAATATTTTTTCAGCGGTAGCCAATTTGCAAGCCGACGGAACAGACATTGATGTGGGTAATTTTTCTGCTCCCGTATTTGCAAATATTGATGGCGACAGTGACCTTGATTTATATATTGGTGAACAATACGGTAAAATTAAAGTCTTCACAAATGACGGGACAGGGACTTTTTCAGTAGCAGCAGATTTGCAAGCTGACGGAGCCGACATTGATGTAGGTGATCATTCTACCCCTGTATTTGCTGATATTGATGGCGACAGCGACCTTGATTTATACGTTGGTGAATCTTACGGAAACATTAATGTATTCATAAATGACGGAACCGGGGCTTTTTCTGCTGCAGCAGATTTGCAAGCTGGCGGAGTAGACATTAATGCAGGTGATCGTTCTACCCCGGCATTTGAGGATGTAGACGGTGACGGTGATCTTGATTTATACGCAGGTGAATATTACGGAAACATTAAAGTCTTCACAAATGACGGAACAGGGACCTTTTCTGCTGCAGGGAATTTGCAAGCCGATGGAGCCGATATTGATGTAGGTTGGGGTTCAATTCCTGTATTTGCAAGTCTTGACGGTTGCACTGTAGATCTATTTATTGGGAACAGTCCAGGTAATATATCTGTATATAAAGGGACTGATATAATAAACCCAACAATCACTTGCGTAGGAAATCAAGAAGTTGATGCTGATGACTCAAACTCTTATACTGTTGCCGGAACAGAATTTGACCCGACTGAAACTGACGATAATTGCGGTGTTGCAAGTATAATTCATGATTTTAACAGTGCAGCAACATTAGACGGTGCAACATTACCGGAAGGAACAACAAGCGTAATTTGGACTGTTGCCGATGATACCGGAAACGAAGAAACCTGCAGTTTTGATATTGAGGTTAATGTGTTTGTTGGTGTTAACGAACTTTCGGAATCGGGTATTTCTATTTATCCGAATCCTTCAAACGGAATATTTACAATTGAAACTGACGACAGTTACATTGTTTCTGTTATTGATATATCCGGGAAACTTGTAAAAGAATTTATAATTAATAATTCTGATGAATCAATTGATCTGAGAAATCATCCGAAAGGTGTTTATTTCATAATATTCAAAAATGATAAAACTGTAAGTACAGCAAAAATAATTGTTGAATGAATTTAACTATATAAGGAGTAAGCAGAAAATCCTATAACAAAGAGTACGCAAAATTTAAAAGTTCATAGAATGAAAAAAAAGTACTTATTTATTCCCGGTGCAAAGAAATGGAACAGTCTTTTGCGAAAGTTCTTGAACTTGCACAAAAGAATAAAAAAAGGAAACACTTCCGAACAGCAATTAATTCACATGTCCGGTAAATTACAAAATATTTATAAGCGACTCGAAAAAATGCAGTATCGGATAGGAATAAAGATTGCCGGTTCGGCACTTGCTCTTATGTTGATATCTGCAACAAGTTTTTCACAAGACTTCACAAAGCTTGGAAATCTTACTTGTAGTCCGCTTTTTAGTCATCCGGCACCTGTATTTGCAGATATTGATGGCGATGACGACCTTGATTTATATGTTGGTGCAGGTGATGGATGTATTAGAGTTTTGAGGAACGATGGAACAGAGACTTTTTCTGATGCAGGGAATATGCAAGCCGATGGTGCTGATATTAATACGGGGGCTTATGCTATCCCTGAATTTGCAGATATTGATGGCGATGACGACCTTGATCTGTATGTAGGTAATTGGCTCGGAACCATTTATGTCTTTGTGAACGATGGAACAGGGACTTTTTCTTCAGCAGGATATTTGCAGGCTGGTGGTGCTAATATGGATGCAGGCATGCGTTCTAATCCTGTATTTGAAGATTTTGATAAGGATGGTGACCTTGATTTATATATAGGTGAAAAGGAAGGAGCTGTTAAAGTTTTTATAAATGATGGTGCAGGGAATTTTTCAGCAGCAGCTGATTTGCAAGCCAACGGAACCGACATTAATGTGGGTACTTATTCTGATCCTGCATTTGCAGATATTGATGGCGACAACGACCTTGATCTGTATGTAAGCGAAAATAGTGGCACAATTAAAGTTTTTACGAATAATGGATCAGGGATTTTTTATGCAAACGGAAATTTACAAGCCGACGGTGAAGACATTGATGTATCGTTTAAACCGAAACTTATATTTGAAGATCTTGATGGCGACGGCGACCTTGATCTGTATGTTAATGATTTCTCAAGGCATCTTCAAGTGTTTACAAATGACGGAACAGGAACTTTTTCCAGAGCAGATCATATGCATGTTGAAATTGATGTAGGATACGATGCTACACCTGTGTTTGAAGATATTGATGGTGACGAAGACCTTGATTTATATGTAGGAGAATATTATGGAGCGGTTAAAGTATTTTTGAATAGCGGAGGGGTTTTTTACGAGCAAAATGATTTGCAAGCCGATGGAGCCGACATTGATGTGAGTGAAAATCCTAAACCTGCATTTGCAGATATTGATAAGGACGGTGACCTTGATTTATACATAGGTGAAGAGTATGGAGCTGTAAAAGTTTTCATAAATGACGGAACCGGAATCTTTAATGCAGCAGCTGATTTACAAGCCGGCGGAGTCGACATTGCTGTAGGTAATACTTCTACACCAACATTTGCAGATATTGACGGTGATGGTGATCTTGATTTATACGTAGGTGAAAAGCTTGGAAGTATTAAGATTTTTACGAATGATGGTGCAGGGAATTTTTCTGTAGCCGGCAATTTACAAGCCGACGGGATCGACATTGATGCAGGTAGTTATTCCAGGCCTGTATTTGCAAATATTGACGGCGATGGCGACCTTGATTTATACGTTGGTGAATCGTACGGAAGAGTCAAAGTCTTCGAAAATGACGGAACCGGAACTTTTTCTGAGGCGGCTTATTTGCAAGCCGGCGGAACCGACATTGATGTACATTATAGTGCAGCACCGGTATTTGCAAGTCATAAGGGTTACAAAAATCTCTTTGTCGGAAACATGGACGGTTTTATTATTGAATATCAAGGAATTGATTTAATAGATCCCGTAGTTACATCTACTCACAACAATCAAACTGTTGATGCAAATTCTAATTGTGAAAGTAGTATGCCGGATTATACCGGAGATGTAACAGCAACCGATAACTTTGACACAGATCTTGATATAACACAAACTCCGACTGCCGGAACAACAATTTCAGGGACAACAAACGCTGTTAATATACACGTAACAGATAATGCAGGAAATAATGTCATGATTATTTTTAATGTCGAAGTTGTTGATAATACGAACCCTGTAATTACATCTATTCACAACAACCAAAATGTTGATGCAGGTGAAGCTTGTGAAGCGTCTCTTCCGGATTATACAGGATATATAGTAGCCACTGATAATTGTGATGATGCGTTGGATGTTGTACAATCTCCTGTAGCCGGAACAACAATTTCTGGCACAACAAACAGTGTTACTTTAATCGTAACAGATGATGCGGGAAATACAGATGAAGTTTCTTTTAATGTAGAAGTTGTAGATAATGGAGATCCTTTTATTACATCGACACATGGTAATCAATACCCGGCAGCAGGTGATAATTGTAACATCACCTTACCCGACTACAAAGGGGGCGTGGAAGGCTGGGATGACTGTGATGATGCACTGGATATTACCCAATCACCAGTAGTTGGAAGTACTATTTCTGGTGTAACAAATACTATCACACTTACGGCTACCGATGATGCAGGAAATACGGACGAAGTTACTTTTAATGTCGAAGTTGTTGATAATATCAACCCGGTAGTAACCTGTCCTGATGATTTAACTGTGACTGTTGCGAACGGTGCTTCCTATACAGTAGTTGGAACAATCCATGATGCCACGGCTACAGATAATTGTAGCGTAGCTACTTTGCTAAATAACAGGAATTCAGGTACATCATTAGATGGAGAGATATTTGATGTCGGAATACACACTATCCAATGGGCTGCCATTGATAATAGTGGTAATACAGATGATTGTTCTGTTGATATTACGGTAGAAGAAGAGGATGTAACTGGCTTGCATAATTTGAAGGACTTTGGTATAAATATTTATCCAAATCCAACCAGTGATAATATTGTAATTGCATTTGATAATCCTTCTGAAATAAAGAGAGTTATATTAATAGACATTTTAGGTAAGCAATTGTATGAAGTTGATCTTATTGAACACCAACAAAGAATTGATTTGAGTGCCTATAGTGAAGGTTTATATATACTTTGTATACAAACAGATGATGAAACTTTAATTAGAAAGGTAATTAAAAAATAAGTTTGAAATTATCTGAACTTACACTCTGGAATATGTATTCAGAGTGTAAGTTTTTTTACAAATTTGGTGGAGTTATATTAAGATAAGTAATTAAAATAAATTTACATAAAATATAAACTAATGCTAGAATTAAATTATTATAGTGATGAATTGTTGGTTAGTTATTAAGTAATAACTATGGATACATATTTAGTAAATGTTTGTTTTTGAATATATTATTTCAGAACTTGTATAGGAAGTCTCATATTATCTCCTAAATGTCAAATCAATATGAATAAAACCCCAAAACCATTCGATTGTGAATATTCACCCCAATTTGCAGAATTATTGCATAAACTGGGTATTTCTCTCGCAATAAGCACATACCAGGCAGGGAAAGTTATTTTTTTAAGTGCCGTAGAAACTGACAAACTGATACAGCTGCCCCGTACCTTTGAAAATGCTATGGGTATGGCTGTAAGTAAAAACAGACTGGCTGTTTCTACCCTAAATGAAGTTACTGTGTTGAAAAATGATCCGGAATTAGCCTTTGCTTATCCTAATAAAAAAGGCGTTTACGATGGAATATATATTCCCCGGGTAAATTACAATACTGGTTATCTTGCTTTGCATGATATGGATTTTGTTGAGGATAAACTTGTGGCAGTTAACACACTTTTTTCATGTTTATCCTATATAGACGACAAACATAATTTTACACCTTTTTGGCAGGCTCCGTTTATTTCGGAACTTACACCAGAGGACCGGTGCCATTTAAATGGAATGGCAATTGAGAATAATAAAATTAAATATGTTACAGCACTGGGAAATACAAATACATCGCAGGGTTGGCGAGCCAAAAAAATGAATGGTGGTATTTTAATGGAATATCCTTCCGGAAAAATTATTTTGAACGGACTAGCAATGCCGCACTCACCGCGTATATATAATGGCAAACTATATGTGCTTAATTCGGCTCAGGGCGAACTTATTTGCGTAGATCCCGAAAAAGGGACCTATGAAGTAATTGTTCAGCTGGGAGGCTTTGCCCGCGGGATGTCCCGTTACGGTGATTATCTTTTTATAGGTGTTTCTAAATTAAGACATAATAGCAAGGTGTTTAGCGACTTAGATATTGCAAAAACATCATTTGCAGGTATTATAGCTGTTTATTTACCCTACAAAAGCATTGTCGGCAGTTTTAAATATGAAATGAGTGTCGATGAAATTTATGATGTAAAAGTATTGGAAGATTTGGTTCGTCCGTCATTGTTATCTACGGATATGAAGGTACACCGATTGGCAATATCAACACCTCAAAAAAGCTTTTGGAGCAGTTCAGAAGATGATAATAAGCAACAGCCTGCAAAAAAAACACAGGCAAACGAGAAACCAAATACATACACATTTCAATTGCTTAAGAATATCAGCAGTACAGATTTAATTAAAGACCTTTCTGCTTTATTAATTCCTGATTTTATTCTTGAATTAGAAAAAAACGAATTTTCCGGTCTTTTAACAGCATTAATTACTCTTACAGATAAACAAGCCATTGCAATGAGTGTTTTTGAAGTAAGTAAGGAAAGAAATGCAAAAATACATTCAATTTTTGTTAATCCTGTTTTTCGAAAACAAAGCATTGCCAAAAATATGTTGATGCAAATTGAAAAAATATTCTCAGAAAATAATATTATTTGTGCCGAAGCTACTTATGATAATAAAGCTGATAATGCAGAAATAATACAAAAGATATTTAAGAAATCAAACTCAATAAACCTAACTTTAACTTAGGTTTAAAGTTAGAGAGTCTTAAAAAATACTATGGTTATAGATGAATATGATAAATATTAGATATTTACACTTAATTTTACATCCAATAAAAACAAAAGCCAGTTAAAATCAATGTTTTAACTGGCTTTTTGTAGTAGCGGGGATATTTAATTAACTATAAAACATAAGAAACTAAAAGAAATTAAAGGACAGAAAATCAGAATAATAACAATTTTGTAAATTTAATACATTAGCAGAAAGTGGGGCGCAAAATAATATTGAAAGCTCTTTAAAAGTAATTGTATCAGGTAAAGGAACTGATTTAATAAATAATCCTTCACTAAAAAATAAAGCCGAGATAAAAGGTTGGAACTGCAAAAGAGTTTTTAGTGAGAAGATATCAGGAACTATCAAAGCAGATAAAAGAAGCGAATACAATAAAATGCTTAAATATGTTAAGGAGAATAATGTTGATATTGTAATGTTCTCTGAGGTATCAAGAATAGGACGTAAGGTTTTAGACGTATTAAACATAGTGGAGGAACTACATAAAGCAAAATTAACTGTCTATATACAACAGTTTGATATGCTAAGTTTTGTTGACGGAAAAGAAAATAGTATTTTTAAAATGCTGTTACAAATGTTGTCAATAGGAGCCGAGATGGAAAACGACATGAGAAAAGAACGTCAAAAACAAGGGATTGAGATAGCAAAAGCGAAAGGAATTTACAAAGGTCGTGTTGAGGGTTCAAAACAAAGCGCAGAGGCGACTTTAAAAAAGTATAGTGATATTGTTGACTGGATTGAAAATAGTTCTTTATCGCTCACTAAAATAGCAAAAAAGATAGGGTATGCTCAGAATACAGTAATAAAAGTAAACAGAATATTAAAAAGCATACACGTTAAAACATAATAATTTGTTTTGAAAATTGGGAATGAAGACAGAAAAAATAGCAATGAATAGAACGATACTATAATGATATTTTAAGTAAAGATTAGTGTCGTGCAAAAAAAGGTCATCCTATTTTAGCACAAGACACATTTCGAAATCTATATTTAAAATAGGTTTATATATTTATAAATTTCATATATTTAACTTATAAAAAAGTAGCTAAAATGGATTCTAAAATTTTGAAATTAATAATTGCATTCTTGGTTGTTTCTTTTTTTTGCAAGTCTGAAGCTCTTTCACAAAATGATAATATTCAATCAAGCGAGAATTTCTATCTTTATCCTACTCCCAGCGAGATATTTGAAGTAATTGATGTAGGGAAAATATCATTTAATAAAGATTTGCTTAATACTATTGATAATGAACAAAAATATATCCTTTCCAAGGATAAATACTTGAATATAGGTGTTTATATGGCCGATTTAACATATTGTACTTTTTTTTCCAAAAAAGCCAAAAGTAAATTATACTATGAAGCTATATCAAATATGTGTGGTTGCTTGTTAATTTCATCTGATTTAAAAGGTTGTTTAAGTAAAGAAATTGCGGAAAGTGCAGAGGATATCGATTCTGTTTTTAAAACAATTAATACTCATTATTATGATATAATGATGGAACTCGACGAAAATAAAAGCAATAATGTCATTTATACAATAACTACCGGAGCATATGTTGAGTCTTTTTATATAATGTTGAATTTGGTTAGTGAATACAATGAAGAAAATGTTTTATTGAAAAAAATAGCAGAAGAAAAATATGCATTACATAATCTTCATAAATTTTCAAAACGTTATGAAAGTGATCCTAATATGACTGATATTATAAGATATCAGGAAGAAATTATAAAATTATTTGATTTGTTTATAGTAAAGGAAGGACCAAAGAGATCATTTACAATTGATGATGATGGAAAAATTAAATTTACAGGTGGACCTAAAATAATCATGAATAAAGATCAGTTTGAGAATTTGAAAAAAACTATTGAAAAGATTAGGAATGAAATAATTAATTAAATTTTGTTTGGATTCCAATTAATCATGTTTTTTGAAGAAGAAATTTAATTTCCTATCAATGTTACTGAAACCATATCGATATAATAATAAGCAATTTTATTTTCTGCAATCGTTTCTTTTAAGGTTTGTCTTATATCAGACGTATTTAAGGTTAAATATTGGGTATTTGTATCAGTAAAAAAATTTCCAATTGTAAGATATTTTTCTCCTCCTTGTGCAATAAGAGTATCAGTAACTTCAAACCACATATCTTTAGTAGTATTTAATACATTTTTATTAGCCTTTATCTGAGGAGAATAATTCAGCACTTTTGATCCTCTTAGTTTAATTTTTTCTGTAGAAATATGAATTCCTATATTGTTAACTGCAAAAGTTGAATAGGTAGCTATAGCATAGTGAAATTTCACTTCATAACTTTTCCCTTGTAACAATGTTTCATTTAACTCAGTTTGTAAATATTCTCTATAATTTGCTTTTTTTGTTTTGACAGAATCATTAGATGGCTTTTCAATTAGTATAATTCCGGTATATGCCTGTCCATCTTTAGCATACATATGCCCGATAAAATTATTTGGAACATTGACCTGAAACCTTGAGCAACTATTAAAATAGTCGCTTGTTCCTTTTGTGGGTAATTTCCAATCAGGAATTAATTCTTTTATAGCTTCAACTGTATAATTATTAGGACAATCCTCATAAATCTCAAAACTTGGATTAGAGACCAGATTTTGAGATTTTGCAAATGGAATAATCAAGAAAAAACAAAAAAATCTAATCAAGTTTTTCATTTTAAAATCCTAATTGAGGTGCTTTTCTCCAAATAATCTGAATTCCTGCACAAATACGTATATCTTTTGCATCTTCTGGTTCAATTTTCTCAGCTAAAATGGTTACTTCAATTATTAATGTAATACTTTTATCGGTAGTAAAACCCACATATTCAACATAATCGTCTTCGGAATTATCATAAAAAATTTCATTATTTTCTGCATTTATTAATCTATAATGAATAGGGTAGTAACCATTTTCGGTACAAACAAGTATTTTAAAATCTTTTTTCCCATAAAAAATTGCTTGATAAGAAAATTTCTTATTAATTTCAAGTATAGCACTTCTTGCTTGACTATATTGACTATAATCTTTTTTTGTGTCTTTTGTCCAACAGTTATTGTGATGATGAAATCTATGACACTTTTGAGAAAAAGCACTTGAAGTAAGAATTAATAAAAAAATATTAACAAATATTACTAGCTTGATGTATTTTGAAATCTTCATAATTAACTATTTGTTTTGTTAATTCTCAACAATTGATTTCCTTAATTCAATGATTTTAGTTTTTACTAATTCAAAATCATTTAAGTTATAAACAACTTCATTTCCTCCTTTGAAAACCAAGTGATTTTGCTCATCTTTCTGAACACTTACATCAACATCTTTTTTACACTTATCCATAAAAAATTTAATAGAATCAAGCTGCTCAATTGTTGTTTTAATATCTGGATCTTCTTTATATTGATATAAGTATTCGTAAAGATTATCTATTACAATGTTTTGCTCAAGAATTTTTTCTATTATCTCCTTTGAATCGTCGTAATTGATGTTATTAACAGCCAAATAAAGTGATTCAACAATAGAACCCGTATATATCAAAACCAAAATTTTATTTCTTTTTGTATATTCTAATTCATCTTTTATTTCATTAATAGATTCTTTAATAATTGAACAAAGAGAATCTCTATTATTAATATTAGCCTCAATATTGAAAAATAAATCAGGACTTTGAATATTGCTTAAATCCAGATTTTTACTCAATTTTATAATAGTCTTAAAGTATTCTGTGGCCATAATATTTTTCTCATTCAGTACTAAATAAGCCATATCTGCAGTATAAACTCCGATATTAAGTGCAATGGTTTTTGAATCAAAAACCTGATCGGCAGAACTTAATGAGTTTATTAAACTTAACTTTAGTTCAAACTCATCAGTAAAAATCTCATTAAAAATTTCATCAGGATCTGGTATCGAATAAACCATAGCCATAATTGAATCAGAAATTATTTCATAATCATCTGTTCCTGATTGTACATCATCTTGTTCTTTTCTATTATTGCGAGTACACATCGAAAAAATCAAAAATGCCAATAATAGTATCAAAATTTTAAACAATTGTTGTTGTAAATTTCTATTTTTCATTAGATTTTCTTTTTGATATCACTTTCTAATATTATATAATCATTTGTAAAAAATCTTTAAAATGGTGAAATTAAGATTTAAATTTATTTACTATGATAAACTTTATTTTTTCACCTATTTTTAAAAATATATTTTGTAATAATGCAATATACAAAATCAAACTCATCAACCAAATAATTATTATATTGAAAATGAAAGTATTAATAGAATACTTTGAAATATTTTTTTCTGGTGCAAAATAATGAGTTCTCCCATTTTTCAATATTGGTTTTGTGTAAATTGGTGAATTTGTTCTAATAAGTGTATTATTAATTTCAGTTATTATATCTCCTTCATATTTTTCCGATAAAAAACGAATTAGTTCTTTGTTATAGAAGCTTTGCTTCATTGTTAGATAATCTGGTCCAATTTCCTGAATTTTCTTATCTTTATTATTTAATAAATTATTATAGTTGTTCTGGAATTTGTTTTTTAAATTTCTAAGAGCTGATTTTGAAGTTTTAATATCTATTAAAAAGGGAGCAGTTTCATTTTGTATAGTAATTGGCGGACAATTAGCTAATGGATCGTACACTTTTATTGTGTTTTGATATAACTGAACTAATTGTGTCAAAGTGCTTTCATCATCATTTTTAAAGGCAGCTTCTATTTCTTCTAATATACTTTCTAACTCAGGTATTAAAAAGACTATAAAATATTTGGAACCATTAATTTCTCTGTCTAAATCATAAAAGCTTTTCGCCAATTCGTTATTTTTAAACTGATTAACAGTTATTCCTTCAAAAGCCCACCTTGTAACCATTAGATCTGCGATAACCGGTGTTGCTATATGGGCTTTATATCCTTTATTAATTTTGTGATATTCAATAATCATTCCCCCCAATAAAATTTGAGGAATTACAATTAGAGGAATCGATATATAAATTGCTATAGCAGATCTTAGCGATGAAGATAAATTTAAACCCAACAAATTACCAAAACAAAAAACACTAAAAAGTACAAACCAGAAATCAGAAAATGCGAATTTTATTTCTAAAATATTATTTCCCACAAGAATATAAAGAAATGCTTGTAAAGCAGAAATAGAAATTAAATATATCACTTTTGAGTTGATGTATGCAAACCTGCTAAGACCAAGGAATTTTTCACGCATCAGTTGAATTTTATCTCCTATAATTTCCTCGGCGCTAACAGTAAGCCCCAAAAATAATGCAACAATAACACTCATGAAAATATATGCAGGTATGTTGTCGTTCAAATAATAAGAATATTGGTCAGGATTATCCGTTGTTCCAGGTATATATTTTGAAAAATAACTTAGTATTAAAGCAAGTAAGGGTGCTTCGGCAATTACCAACGAAACATATTGAAGATTTCTCCATTTTGAATAAATATTTCTTTTTAAATATGTTTTGAATTGACGCCATCTTTTTACAGATTTTGTGTAAGCCTCATGATGCTCGTAAGCTTCATCTTCTGTGTGTTTTTTTGGAATTAAATTTAATAATTGGCTTTTGTAAAATAAATGCCATTCTTTTGGCTTAACAACCCTCTCTATCTCGTTGTATGCGTTGATTTTAGTCTCTTCAATAATCTCAAATACCTGACCTGCATCAACATATCCACAAGTCGGGCATTTAGTTGATAAAGGGTTTATTAATTGTTTATTAGTTTTAAAATATGAAATTGCATTAGCAGGGTTTCCAAAATATATTGGTATGCCACCTTTATCAAGAATCAGAATTTGATCTAACATTGTAAAAATTTCTGATGATGGTTGATGTAAAGTTGTAACAACCAATTTACCTCGATAACTTTGTTCTTTTAATAATCTTGTAATATTTAAAGATTCTGTATATGATAATCCTGAAGTTGGCTCATCTAAGATTAGAATTTGCGGATCACGTAATAATTCCAATGCTACATTCATTCTTTTTCTCTGTCCGCCACTTATGTTTCTGTTTAATGCAGAACCAATTATTCTATTTTTGATTGGAAATATTCCTATTTCTTCAAGCAGATCATTGATTTTTTGTTGTCTTTCTGTTTCAGATAAACCTGCTGTACTAAGTTCTGAATAGAATTTAATGTTCTCATTTACAGTAAGATTCTCTATAAAATAATCATCTTGAGGTACAAAACCAATGATTTTATTTATTGCTTCGTTTTTATATACGTTTTCATTATTAATTAATACTTGACCTGATTGAGGTTCAATTAATCCGGAGATTATTTTTAATAAAGTAGTTTTTCCAGTTCCACTTGCACCCAATATGCCAATTAAATTTCCACCACGCGAATGGATATCAATAACCCCTATGCCTTGATCTGAATTTTTATATCTAAAAAAAACATTGTTAACCTGAAGGTTAATAGGCTCAAATTCTTCTTTGTGATTAATTTGAAAGCTAATATCTGAATAATTTATATTTTGAATTTTGGCCCCATGAATAGTTGCCCCGGAATAAAATACATAAATTTCATTTTCTGAAATAGGCTCACCATTTAAAAACAAGGTATCTTTTCCATTATATTTTAAAATAAATACATGAATAGAATTAAAATAAAAGAAAATTATTTTACCTGATAAGTTTTCTGAAAACTTAAAGTTTGGCTTTTTGTTTAATTCAGGATTCGCCGAAATTTCGTATATGCTATTTTTATCATCTATAGCATTATCCGAATTATCAAAAAATAAGTCGTAATTATCAATCTCTTTATTATCGAATCCCAGAATTAAGGCAATTGTTGTTATAACATCTTTTTGATTTTGAGAATAATCTTTCTGGAGTTTATATAATTTAAAAAGCAAAATAAATAATCTGGTTTTTTCATTTGCCGTTAACTCTAACTTTAACTCATAACATATCGCCAATAATTTAACCGAGATTTTTGAATTATATTTTCTGGATGATTTTAATTTAATCTGCTTCAAATAGAAATAATAAATTTCAACATATTGATCGACATTATATTTAACAATATTATGGATATAATCTATAATTATATCGGAATGTAATTGTTGCTCAGAAGTTTTGGTGAAACTTTGAAAAAATGATAAAAGTCTGATAACCTTTTTTAATCCTTTTTCATTCATAAAATTTAATTCAATTCAATATTTTTTCTCTTAAATTATTATATGATGAAAGATTATATTTATTAATGAAGCACTTATTATAAAATCTAAATTACGAATAAATAATAAAACATCAAATAAACATGAATCTAACTTATTGATTATAAACCGTATTTTAATTAACAAATTATAAGTTTCGGCATAGTTTTATATAAAGATTAAATTTCAATAAATGCCATATATTTAATTCATTAATTGATTGATAGATTAAATTTCAGTAACTTACTTTTTAATGAAAAATTAATTTAGAATAAATAATATGATTCTTAAACATACTCAAAGCATTTTAATTGTTGATGATGATTCGTATTCAAGAGAATCAGCTGAAGCTTTATTAATGAAAGAAGGATATAATTTAATCTTTGCCGAAAATGGTTTCGAAGCTATTGAATTAAGCAAAACACATAAGCCTGATTTAATATTGTTAGATATAATGATGCCTCAAATGGATGGATTTGAGGTATGCCGTAAAATACGTGAAGATGAAGCAATAGCTGAAGTCCCGATTATTTTAGTTACAGCACTCGACGATAAAGACTCAAAAATAGCAGGACTGGAAGCCGGTGCCGATGATTTTATTTCCAAACCTTACGATAGACTCGAATTAAGAACAAGAGTAAAGACCATTACTCGCCTAAACAGATATAGGATTTTACATGATGAACGAAGTGAAAAGGAAGTAATAATAAAAAATCGGGATCTTATCACAGCTCAAAAAAAAGAACTTACAGATAGCATTAAATATGCAAAACGAATACAAACAGCATTATATCCACAAAAAAAATTTATAAATTCTATCTTATCCAATTATTTTATTTATTTCAAACCTAAAAATATTGTTAGTGGCGATTTCTATTGGTTAGCAAAAAAAGATGAATTTGTAATAATCGCTATTGCTGATTGTACCGGGCATGGTGTTCCCGGAGCTTTTATGACTATGCTTGGTCTAACAATTTTAAATGATATAATCAAACAGGATATTGAATTAAAAGCGAATATAATATTAGAGAAACTTCGTACTCATGTAGTGCAGGCCTTAAATCAACCAGGTAAAGAATACGACTCATTTGACGGAATGGATATTGCTTTATGCATGATTGATATGAAAAATATGGAATTGCAATATGCCGGAGCAAATAATCCTCTACTTCTTGTTAGAGATAAAAACATGCAAGTTATTAAGGCCGATAAAATGCCTATAGGGATAGAAACAAAAACCCTGCTTCCATATAAAAATAATTATATAGATATAAAAAAGGGAGATGTTATCTATATGTTTTCAGATGGTTTTAGAGACCAGTTTGGTGGTCCCGAAGATAAAAAATTCATGATCGACCGTTTTTATAAGCTACTGCTTAGTATTCACGAAAATGAAATGAATGAACAAAAGGAGATACTTGATAAAACATTATTAGATTGGATGCACGGCGTTGAGCAAATTGATGATATACTTATTATGGGGATGAAAATAGATTAAGCCTGCAAGGAAAATTTTCACGTATTTTTTTATTAATGAAACAAATGCAACAACAGTAATTAAACTATACAATAATTAATGGAATTTTAAAACAAAATAATACAGAACAAATAATTAAGAAACGGCATTCCTGACTGTTGTCAGGTAAGTATGCCGTTTAATAATTTATAAAACAACAGGGCTCACAATTAAGTAAGCCGGTTATTAAATAATTAAATAGCACAAACTTTATTTTTTTACATAAAAAAATGAAATATAAAGAGATATATTGCTTGCTAAATTAGAATTTAAATGCTTGAGAGTGATGAGTAAGAAAATATATATATTAATTATTGATGATAATCAATCTAGTCTTTTTCTAGTGCGCAGCATGCTGGAAGATGAAGGATATAATACCTTAACAGCTAATAGTGGCGAACTTGCTTTAGCTTCTCTTGAAGATAATATTCCAGACTTAATTCTTTTGGACATAATGATGCCCAGAATGGACGGTTTTGAAGTATGTAAACATATTAAACAAAAAGAAAATTTAGTTGAAATACCGCTTATGTTTCTTACGGCATTAACCAAAGTAGATGATAAATTGAAAGGTTTCCAGCTTGGTGCTGTGGATTATATCTCTAAACCATTTCAAAAGGAAGAATTAATTGCACGTATAAAAACACATCTTGCTTTACGGGAAAACGAGATAGAGTTAAGAAAAAAAAATAAAGAACTAGTTTTAGTTAAAGAAAAAGCTATAGAAAACGAAAAAAGGTTTAAGCAACTGTTTAATAATCTGGGTGATGCTGTATATGTTGTGAGATTTGGAGGGGAAAACAGAGGCCGGATATTGGAAGTCAATCCTGAAGCTACAAGACAAACGGGTTATACAAGAAGTGAATTATTGCAAATGAATATTATTAAAGATCTTTTTATTCCCGGTTCAGAGGAGATCAGTACGGATAAGTGGGAAGAAAAGCTGCGAAAAGGAGAAACCGTTACGACACTTGAGATGAAAAGGAAAAAGGATGGTACGGAATACTGGACAGAGGTAACTGTAACACCTATAGAGTTTAAAGGGAAAGAAGCAAGTTTATCAATTAACCACGATTTCACCGAGAGCAAAAAAGCAAAAGAAGAACTTCTAAAGCACCGGAATAATTTAGAAGAATTAGTGAAAAAAAGAACGGTTGAATTAAATTTTACTAATGCCAAATTGGAAAAAGCAG
>DAOWGM010000076.1 GCA_030637515.1 Bacteroidales bacterium | reverse complement strand
TCACTTCATCATAATAGCAAGGTTAATAAATTAGAGTGTTAGCATCCCGGGGGGCCGGGATGTTTTTTTATGTGTTATTTTGATAAATCTATCTGATTAATTTTGGTAATTTCTTTTTATACTAATTTACTAATCAAAATCTTTTAAAGATGAAGATTTGAAAAGTTAATATTGAAAAATTGTTAGTTATATGAGGAATGAAAGTATTCCGGTTCATCATATTTAAAACTTTCGATTAATGTTACTTTGCAGCTTCAAAGTCTTGTTCCTTATGGAATTCAGCTACTTCTACATTAATACCTTTCTCGTTGCAAAAAGAGTTTACTTTATTTTTAATTTCTTTAACTTTTGAATACGGGAGCCAACCAATCTGTATAACTTTTCTTTTACCTGTTCTTTTATAAAAAGCTATATAAGTAAAACCTAATTTTACTTTTGTAACAGTTTCCCATATTATTTTATCAGGAACTTTACTAAAAAAACCAAATTGATATTCAAGAGCAAAATCGTCCCCATTTACGAACATCTTGGTGTTATATCCTACAAAGCCGAAATAAATATATAAAAGAAAATATATACCCCATCCCAGAAAAATCCATATATTGGAATTGTTTCCTTTGAAAAATAAAAAATAGGCTGCAAGTGATGTTGCTAAAAATGATGCAGAAAGAATTATAAGTAAACGTTTGTAACGAGATCCTTTATCAGTCATCTCACTTAAGCTAATTGAGAATGGTTCCATAATAATTTGGTGTTAATTTCTTACTCAAATTTAACTCTTTTAATATTTTGACGTAAATTATTTGCTAAAAAAATGATATAAAGAAATAATATTTATTAGCTTATGATTTTTATTGAAGATTAAAAATGATTGTGAACTTGACTAATCTATTTGTACAATAAAAATATTTTTAAGCTTGATATTTTATTACGCGTTCAGATAAAATTAAACTACTATGAATTTAATCAGTCAAATATTTTTGTAAATTGGTGAATTGTTTTTTTGTTTAAAACAATCTTAACTTTATTAATAATTAAAATATTACTTATGAAAAAATCAGCATTAATTCTAATCTTATTTAGTATGGTTATTTATAGTTGTACTGACAAAGGAGGAAAAACTGAGAATCCTTTTTTATCAGAGTTTAATACACCACATCAGGTTCCGCCTTTTGATATTATTGATACAACACACTTCATTCCTGCATTTGAGGCCGGAATAGAAGAATCAAAATCAATAATTGATGCAATAATAAATAACGAAGAAGAACCAACTTTCGAAAATACGATTGTTCCTTTCGATAAAGGAGGAGAGATTTTGCAAAGAGCAGGTGTTTTTTATTCTTTAAATAATGCTAACACAAATCCTACATTGCAGAAAATAGCAAGAGAGCTAAATCCTATGATGTCGGCTTATAGAAATGAAATAAGTCTTAATCAGGATTTGTTTCAGCGTATAAAAGCCGTTTACGATAAGCGCGAAAGCATGAATCTTGATGTAGAGCAAATGCGCGTTGTTGAAAAGTTCTATCGTGATTTTGAAAGAAACGGAGCTACATTACCTGAAGAACAAAGAGAAGTGCTAAAAGAGATAAATCAGAAATTATCAATGCTTTCGTTAAATTTTGGTGAAAACTTATTAGCAGAAACAAATGATTTTAAGTTAATTATTGAAAGTGAAGAAGATCTTGATGGTTTACCTGAAGGAGTTATTTCTGGTGCTGCCGAAGCGGCAAAACAAAACGATATGGAAGGTAAATGGGTTTTTACTTTGCAAAAGCCAAGTTGGATACCATTTTTAACCTATTCTCCAAAAAGAGAACTTCGAGAGAAAATATATAAAGCGATGTGCAATCGTGGAGATAATGATAACGACAATGACAACAAAGATATTATTGCTGAAATGGTTACGCTTCGTGATCAAAGAGCTAAGTTATTAGGTTATGGTAATTATGCTGAATATGTGATTGATAATAATATGGCTAAAACTCCTGAAAATGTTTATGACTTTTTACATAAGGTTTGGGATCCTGCTATTGAAGTTGCCAAGAAAGAACGTGATGAAATGCAACAGATGATTGATTCTGAAGGAGGATCTTTTAAATTACAGTCATGGGATTGGTGGTATTATGCAGAGAAATTACGTAAGCAAAAATTTGATTTAGACGAGGAAGAATTAAAACCATATTTTTCATTAGACAATGTTCGTGAAGGTATCTTTTATGTTTCAAATCAACTTTATGGATTGCAATTTGAAGAAAGAACGGATATTCCTGTTTATCATGAAGAAGTAAAAGCTTATGAAGTAAAAGAAGCAGACGGTTCACATTTAGCAATTCTTTTAATAGATAGTTATCCGCGTCCAGGTAAAAGAGGAGGAGCATGGTGTGGTGCAATACGACCTGGTTCATACAAAGATGGTGAGAAAATATATCCATTAGTTTATATCGTAACTAATTTTACGCGCCCAACTGGAGATAAACCTGCATTACTTACTTTTGATGAGACATCAACTTTCTTTCATGAGTTTGGACATGCATTACATAATTTCTTTGCTGATGGCCATTACAAAAGAACTTCTCGCGATGTTCCAAGAGACTATGTTGAATTACCATCGCAAATAATGGAGCATTGGGCAGCAGATCCTGAAGTTTTAAAATTATATGCAAAGCATTACGAAACAGGAGAAGCAATTCCGGATGAATTAATTAATAAAATACAAGAGAGCGGGCATTTTAATCAAGGATTTGCTACAGTTGAGTATGTTGCAGCTTCTTTATTAGACTTAGACTGGCATACAATTAAAAATGCAGAAAATCTTGATGTAGATAATTTTGAAACAGATGCTATGAACAACATTGGATTAATTGATGAAATTATTCCGAGATATCGTAGTACATATTTCTCTCATATTTTTGCAGGTGGTTATTCAGCTGGTTATTATGTTTATTTATGGGCTGAAGTGTTAGATTCTGATGCTTTCAATGCATTCAAAGAAAGTGGTGATTTATATAATCAAGAATTAGCAGCAAAATTTAGAAAGCATTGTTTGTCTGAAAATCATATGGGCGATGGTATGGAGCAATATCTTAAATTTAGAGGAGCTGAACCTTCTATTGATGCTTTACTTGAAAAAAGAGGATTGAAATAAAATTTTATAAATGTTTTAGATAAGGGCAACTAATTAGTTGCCCTTTTTTTATAACAGCAAATACAGATTAATAATTTCTTAAGCTAATCAATAAGTTCATAATTGAATCAGAATATAAATATGGCATTAGTATGTTAATTGATTCTATTTTGATTGTAAGGAAAAGAAGCCGAGCTTTGGTTATAATATTACAAATTAATGTTTAACTAAATTCAATAATATGAAATCAAGATATTTATTAATAACCGGAGTATTCCTTTTTATATCTTCAATATATTGTAATGCTCAGACTAAAAATTATAGTACATATGAAGCAATGCGTAATGATATTGTGAAAAACTTTCAAGAAGAAAGATTTGAGGATGCAGCAAAAATCCTAAAAGAAAATCTTGAAATATTTTCTGAAAAACTGGAAGCCAATACATACAATTTATCTCTTTGTTACGGAAGTCTTAAACAGTATAACAAAGGGGTTGATATTTTAATGTATGGAATCGAAAATGGTATTTGGTATAACAAATGGGGATTTGAAGGTGGATTTTGGGATGAATATAAGAAAATAGATGCTTTTAGAGAATTTCTTAAAAAAAATAATTCTAAAAGATTAGAAGCTCAAAAATATTCTAAACCTGATATGTTAATAGTAAAACCTGAAAGCTTTGATGAAAGTAAAGAATATCCTTTATTTATTGCATTGCATGGCGGAGGTGGTACAATTAAAGAGTTTAAAAAGGTTTGGAAATCAGATTTAATGCAAAAAGATTATATTATTGCTTATCTGCAATCTTCACAATTAGCTGGAATGGATACATACACATGGGAGGATATGGATTTAGCAAACGCAGAGGTTACAGCAGCATTTAAAAAGATTCAAAGTGAATATTTAATAGATACAACTGAAATAATTATTGGTGGATTTTCGGCTGGAGGCATGACTTCTCTTGATATATTAATAAAAGGTAAAATCCCAATAAGTGGATTTATTATTTTAGTACCGCAAAAGCCTGAAAGTTTTTCACAGAAGAGTGTCGAGAATATGAAATCGAAAAATATCCGAGGAACAATTATTTCAAATTTGAAAGATCCCAGATATAATGATCAGAGGTTTATGTCTGAATTATTTAAAGAAAAAGGAATGCAATATCAATTTATTGAAACTCCTGCAATAGGTCACTGGTTTCCTGAAAATTTAAGTGAACTAATTGATCAATCAATTCTGTTTACAAGAAATAAATAAAAAAAGGGAGATTAATTTCTCCCTTTTTATTATTATTTTACAACCTTAATTGTTCCACCTCCACTATACGAATGATATTCTCCATTATACATAGCATCTGCACCAACGGGTCCCATTTGGAAATTTCCTCTCGATACTGCACGAACCAGATAATAGTAATACGCCGGTTTACTATAGTTAGATTTACCTCTTACATTAACAAATAAGTTAATTCTATCATCACGAATATCTTGATAATCAGGGCTTGATCTGTTATGTGGCCACGACATACCTGGTGGTAAACTTGTAATTCTTGGATTTTCTATTTCAAATCCGGCAGGTAAAATATCTGAGATTACAACATTCTCGACGTATGTGCTTGTTAAACCTTGAATTTCTAACTCAACTAATACAAGGTCGTTTTGCTTAAATGTATTGCCTGTAATCCTTTGTCCGTATCTGTTATAGAAGTTTTTACGGACTTTTATATACTTATCTTCTTCGAGATATTTGCCACTTGCACTTATTCCTTCGGTTTCCCAGAAATAGTATAATTGTCCGGTTCCTTCTGTTTCAATTTCGATATTAGTACCTTTTAATTCATTTGTAAGCAATGTAATTGTATTGTTATTACATGTACCAACCTTTTTACCGTTAGATTTAACTATTCCCGTAATATCACTTTCGCTGGCTATTTTTGCAATTTTACCCATCGCAAGAAACCCAAACGAACGTTCCTGAGTATTCAAATATCTTCTGTTCTTCAGATAATCGGAAATATGTTTCGACATAACTCCAATTTGACTATTGGTTGGATCTACTTCAAGTAATGTATTCAATGCAATAGCTTCATCTCTAATATATGAATAAAAACTACCACCAAATGAAGTGTTCGCTTTTTCTCCTTCAAAGGCATTTGGAAGTATTTCTTTATACTTCTTGGTATCACCCGTAAGAGCATAAGCTGCTGCTAACAAATATCTGCCATCAAGACTCAATTGTTCTGGTCTTGCTTTGTAATAGTTCATTGTAGAAATTGGTTTTTCGCCAGCCAAAGCCAATACATATAATGAATATGCAACTTCTTTAGGAGCAATCTCACGCTTGCTTGATGAATTAAAGTTATACGTGATAAACTCTTTTTTACGAAGTCGCTTTTTTAGATATTTAAATAAATGATCTAAGAATGATTGGTCCACGTCATATCCAGCTTTTTGAGCTTCTAAAGCAAAATGCGCTGCATAAACAGAACCCCACCAACTTTCTGTTCCTTGTCCTGGCCAGTAAGTTAAACCACCATTATACAATTGCATTAGCTTAATTTTATCTAAGGCATATTGAACATTCTGAGCGGCATCATTCTTGGCTCTTTTTTCTTTAAATGTTATATTGATTAATTCACTGAAATACAATTGTGGAAATGCTGTCGAAACAGTTTGTTCAACACAGCCATAAGGATAGCGAACCAAATAATCCAAGCTATTAGTAAACTGAATAAGTGGATTTGTACTTACAATTAACTTATTATCAATGCTTGATTTAATAAAATCATCAGTATCCATTTCAATTTTTGCAGTTTTTCCTGCTTGAACAACACCAGAATCAAAACGTTTTTGTAAGGGAGATGCTGGACGAACTGTTATGTCGGTTGCATTAATAAACTTTTTATTTAAAGCATCAACATTTATTGTAATTTTTGCTTCGCCAATTTTGGCTTGAGCGTAAACTTTAAATAATGCTTCACCTTCTTTGTTAGGCTCTATATTTAAAGTGATTGATTTTTTACCAACTATTTCAATTGGACCTTCAACTACTATATTTACTTTACATTTAGCTGTTTTTTCTGTTGTATTTGTTAAAATAACTGGAACTTCAACACTGTCTTTTGGACTAAAGAATCTTGGTAAAGCTGTGCTAACAACTATTGGATCGGCAACTTTCATATTTGTATAAGCAGAACCAAATTTATTATCAGAATAGTTTACGGCCATAATACGTAAATCGCCTGAGAATTGTGGTATGTCAATTTCATATTCGACTTCACCTTTCGAATTAGTTTCAATTATTCCACTCCAGAACGATACTAATTTAACTCGTTTGTTTTGTAATGGATTTAATCGTTTTGCACCGGCTGGTCCACCACCACCTGTATGACTCTTCATCATTTCTAATTCTGGAAAAATGAATGGGTAAATATCATATGTATTTACTTCGAGTGCTCTTCTTCTGTAAAAGAAATTATAAGGATTTGGAGTTTGATAACCAGTAACCTGTAATATTCCTTCATCAACAACTGCAATTGTTAAAGCACTATTTGGTTTAGCTTTAACTTTGATAATCTGCTTTTTATTTGATTCAGATTTTTCAACTGCTGAAATTGTAATAGGAATTTCATTATCCGGATTTTCGACAATAACCGGAGCAAATCCATGTGCAACAGTTAAAGGCATATCCGATTTTTCATGTGGTCGGAATAATGTTGCTGTAATGTAAATATTTGGAATATGCTCATCTGTAATATCTAACTCGAATGAAGCTGCACGTTTGTCTGTATTTACATAAAAGTGCTTAAGAACTTTGTTTGTTTCAACAGTTACGAGCATCTTTCCAGAGAAAGGAGCTTTTAGAATTACATTAGCTTTTTCACCAACAACATATTTCTCTTTATCTAACTGAATATCAATCTGGCCTTCGTTATCGACTTTGAAAGAACTATATGTTGTACTTCCCCATCCATATGCATAAATATTTCTTTTTACATAAGTCTGAGCACCTGGCAATGAAATTCTTAACTCATAATTCCCTGAAAGTTCAGGTATAAAACTATAAGTTGATGTTGTTCCTTTTAAAGTAATTGCCTTTAAATCAAGTGTTTTTTCAATTTTTTCTGAACGATATCTGAAGTAACTTCCTGATTTTGAAAGAACTGTTTTGTACTCGTATTTTATTAATTTAACCTTAGCCTTAAACTCATCTAATGCTTTACCATTTTTATCAACAGCAATTAAATTTATTTTAACTGGTTGCCCAGTTTTTGTGTAATATCCTTGATATTTAATGCCTAAAAATACATCTTGTGTATAAATGTTAACATTGTTTAATCGGTTAACAGGTCGTCCTGTTTCGTCGAAAACAGTTGTATAAATATCGGATTGTAAAACACCCATATTTTTATAGCTAATTGGAATTTGATAATCCTGTTCTCCTTGCCCTGCGTCATCAGTTTCACCTTCCCAATATTTACGTTCGAAATATTTCTCGGCTCCTTCAATATGATAGTTGTAGCCACGATTTTCCTTAGAATAGAAGTATTTGCGCTTTGTTGACAATTCTATTTGATAATTGCGATTTGCAGCAGGTGGACCAAAGAAATTAACAGCTTCAAAGCTCATATTAATATTCTCGCCAGGCTTATATTCTTTTTTATTAAGATTAACTTTAACTTTAATTCTGTCTGGCATAAATTCTTCAACCTTAATTCGTTTCGAGCCAATAAGTACGTTGTTCGATGTAAATATATTTACAGAATATGTTCCAGTGCTTGCAGTTGGTTGAAGTTTGATTTGTAATTCGAATGCACCATTTTTATTTAAAATCTTACGAACAGTTTTAAGTGTTTTTCCATTTGGAGTAACTACTTTTAAAATAATAGGTAATTCACCCGGAGTTTTCCACTCGTAATCTCTAATTATGGCCGAAATATTCATGGTTTCTCCCGGTCGATAAATATCTCTATCACCATAAATAAAAGTTTCTAATCCCGATGGATTTTTGCGGTTTCCACCAACATCGAAACGAGATGTTGCAACTTTTGTATTTCTTAAAGGAATAAAATTAAAATCGTTATTACGCTGAACTGTAATTAGATTGGTTTTGAAGCCAGGCGCTTTTAATTCTGAAAACTCGTATGTAGCAATTCCTTCTGCATTTGTTTTTAATGTTGAATTAATCTGGTTATTACTACCAATAAATTTTATCTCTACATCAGATAATGGTTCTGCTGTTTTAATCGAATTTGCAAAAACTGAAATTGAATTTTCACCTTCTTTTACAATTAATCCAATATCAGAAATTGAAATTAGCTTTTTATCTTTTAAGTAGTAATTATCCGGTGATGATATTTCTACCAGATAAATTCCATTATAATCAGCAAGTTTATCATCAAAATCAAGTTTTAATAATCGATGATTTCCATTTCTTGGTAGTGTTTTAGTTTCAATCTCTTCTTCGTATATAACATCACCTAAATTACTATTATCATTTCTGTAATAATCATAGTAATAATCGTCGTAATAATCATCATAACCATTATTACGACTTCTGAAATTGTAATCTTTAATGTACGAAACAATGTTATTCTCGTAAATCTTCGTAATTTTTATTTTTACTTTTTGAACGTTAACAATTGCAGCTTCAATATTTCTATCACCATTTCCCGAAACATAAAATTCCTTTTTATTTACAAACTGAATGCTTGGTTTTAGTTCTCCAAATGATAAGGGTTGAGTATATTCATGTTTTAACTTACCTCCTAATTTACCAAGTAATCCTTCTTTTATTGTTAAATCGTATTTATGATTCATACTAAATTCACTACTCTTAATATAAAAGTAACTCGGGTAAGCTTCAACTGTATATTTTAAAGATGGTTCAAGCGTAATAAACTTCTTAATATCCTTTGTATTAACTTCTTGAGTTGTATATACTGTGATAGTTCCATCTGTTCCATCATGATTTGCTTGTACTTCATTTATGAGTAGTTTAAAAGGCGATGGAATTAGAAATTCTTCTTCGAAATCTTCAGTTGTTTTAACACTTCCGTTATATGCACCAAGTCCTTTTTTAATCGTGATTTTAGCATCTAAATCTTTATCTTCATTTTCTATATCTGAAATTATAAAACTAACATTGCGACTTATCTCAGTTGAAACTAAATCAAAACCAATAGCTTCATTTTCAATTTCGACACTAAGTTGTTCTGCAACTTCTTGTGGAGTAATATTTTGATTAAATTCTATATCTACTTTTACCTGTGGCGATTCTCCTGCATTCGACGGCATCGACCAATTTGTTTTAACATTCGAAACTAATAAGTATGGAGTATGAAAAGTAAATGTATTATCCTTGTCAAGTTTTAGATTGGGATTATACTTGAGAATTTCTGAACTAATTTCGCATGTAAAATCCGTAGCCGGCTTAAATCCGCTTGCAGGTACAAATACTATTTTATCCGTAGCTGTCCACATAAATTTACCTTCAGTATGTGGTTTAATCTTTAAAAGTTCATCATCAATCCACATATTAACGAGTGAATCTGGAACTATATCTTTACTGAATGTAAAATTCAGGCTATTTGTGATTGTGATTTCTTCAGCAAAGTTTTTTTCAACTACTTTTACTGTGTTATTTTTTTTTGAGCACGAAAAAGTAAGTGCTAAAACGAGAACAAGAGAGGTGAAAAGTTTTGTTTTCATTGGATTGATTTTATTGATGATTGATTGAAACTATTTCTACTACTTAGATTAATACGTTTTTGATAAGAATCCCCTTAGAATATTAAAATGTTAATAAAGCTAATAAAAAAGTTTTACAAAAAAGGATTTAATATGTGATATGTATCTTAAAAAATACAAAAAGTGTTTACTTTTATTCGGAGCAAACAGAAATGATTTTATCACAGATTAATTGATAACGTTTATATGTATAGAAAAATAATTAAATTCTTTAAGCAGATACTTTTAAAGTTAAAATATACTGCTCTTGTTTTATTCTCATTGTTTATATTATTTCTTTTGCTTGATGTTCTTTATCCGATGAACTCAAAAATCGATTATTCTACAATTATTTATTCTCAAGATAGTACTTTGATACATGGTTTTTTATCCTATGATGATAAATGGAGAATGTATACTGAGCTTGAAGAAATTACTCCTGAACTTAAAAAGGCTATTATTTTTAAAGAAGATAAATACTTCTATTACCATTATGGGATTAATCCAATTGCTATTGGAAGAGCCGTATTTAATAACATAAAAACTGGTAAAAGAACATCTGGAGCTTCAACTATTACTATGCAGGTTGCCCGATTAATTGAGCCAAAATCAAGAACATACGGTAATAAAATAAAGGAAATGTTTCATGCTACTCAATTGGAATGGCATTATTCAAAAGATGAAATACTACAACTTTATTTAAATCTTGTCCCATACGGAAGTAATATAGAAGGTGTTAAATCTGCTTCGGTTATATATTTTGGCAAATTGCCGAATCATTTGAGTATTGGTGAAATAGCTGCATTATCAATTATTCCAAATAGACCAGTTTCGCTTCGATTGGGTAAAAACAACGAGTTTATAAAAAGTGAGCGAAACACGTGGCTTAAAAGATATAAGGAAAATAAGTTATTTAAGGAAAAAGATATTGATGATGCCATAGATGAGCCTTTAAAAGCATATCGAAGAGAAGTTCCTAAAATTGCTCCGCACTTATCATATCGACTAAAAAATAGATATTCCGGACAAAAAATAATTTATTCAAGTCTGGATTTTGAGATGCAGAAAAAGATTGAAGCAATTGTGAAGAATTATAGTCAGGGATTATATTTTCAAAATATAAAAAATGCACTTTGCTTGGTTATCGAAAATGAAACACGAGAAGTAAAAGCTTATATTGGTTCGGCTGATTTTTTTAACGAAGAAGATGGCGGACAAGTTGATGGAATAGTTGCAGTTAGGTCGCCGGGAAGTACATTAAAACCACTTTTGTATGGAATTGCAATGGATAAGGGTTTAATTACACCTAAATCAACAATAAGCGATGTTCCTTTTAGTTTAGCGGGATACGAACCCGAGAATTACGATGGTGAGTTTTATGGAAATGTAAGTATTGAATTTGCGCTTTCAAATTCACTAAATGTCCCTGCTGTAAAAGTCTTGGCAGATTTAGAATCTCAAATTTTAATCGAAAAGTTGATTGATATTAACTTTAAGCAAATTAAGAACGATAAAAATAACCTTGGGTTGTCAATGGTTTTAGGTGGTTGCGGAGCAAGTCTCGAAGAATTAACATCTATGTTTGCAGCCTTTGCAAATGAAGGTGTGTATCAGAAACCGCAATTTATAACAGAATCGAAATCTTCGACAGAAAAAGAACTATTATCTGAAGAATCAACTTTTATGATTACCGATATTTTAACTCAACTAACGAGACCTGATCTTCCGTTAGATTGGGCCAATAGTCAACATATGCCGAAAATTGGATGGAAAACAGGAACATCTTACGGAAGGAGAGATGCATGGAGTATAGGTTACAATAAGAAATACACTGTTGGAACCTGGGTAGGGAATTTTTCGGGAGAAGGAGTTCCTGAGCTGAGTGGTGCAGAGAAAGCATCACCTTTATTATTTAAGGTATTTAATGCCATAGATTATAACTCAGAAGAAGAATGGTTTCATATGCCAAAGAATTTAAGTTTTAGGGCTGTTTGTCCAGAGTCAGGTCAGATTCCTTCTGAACATTGCGAAAGTGATATAATCGATTATTTTATTCCTGGTGTTTCATCAATGAAAATATGCGAACATATAAAAACGGTTTCTATCTCTGTAGATTCATCAATTTCTTATTGTACTTCGTGTAAACCAAAAACAGGATATATTGAAGCAGAGTTTCCAAATTTTTCTGCAGAAATGATAACTTATTATGAAACGAATAATGTAAAATATCTAAAAATCCCACCGCATAACCCTAAATGTGAAAGATTAATTGCTGGAGATGCTCCTGTAATTACATCTCCAATTAATGAAAATGAATATTACGTTGATACAGAAGATGAAATGCAAATTCTGTTAAGCTGCCATGCTGCAAATGATGTGGAGAAAATATATTGGTATATAAACGATAAATTTTATAAAGCAGTTAATCCTGCCGAGAGAATATTCTTCGAGCCATCGGAAGGTAAAATAAAAATATCGTGCTCTGATGATAAAGGAAGAAATACCAATATCAATATTTATGTAAAGTACGTTTCGTTTTAATACTTTTAATAGAAAAGATTCTTCGACAAGCTCAGAACTCTCTCATGAGCAGAGCGAATAATGACATAAAAACTAAATAGTTTGTCACACTGAGTTTATCGAAGTGTGATTGTTTTTTAATTCCAGTTTAATTATTTCACCATAATCCACATTGGTTTTAAAAGCATCTTCTAACTTTTCATTTTTAATATTGGTTAGTGTGCTTCGAATACTTCCGCCATGCGCTATAATGGCAACATTTTCATGATTTTCTTTCTTTAAATCTTCTATGAAACTACTAACTCTTAGATGTAAATCAAGAAATGATTCTCCATTCAGACATGGTGTTTCAATATAATCATTCATCCATTTTTGATATTCTGAATCGGTAATTTTATCCCATTCTTGCATTTCCCAATCGCCAAAATTGAGTTCCATTAAACGTTTGTCGAAAATAATTTCATCATTAAATAAATACTCCGAAAGCTTTTTGCATCTTTTTAAAGGACTTGAATAGATTTTGTCGAAATGAGTTAATCCAATTTGTTCTTTTATTAATTTTGCTTCAGATAAGAATGATTCAGCTACATCAACATCTGTTTGTCCGTAGCAAACTCTTGGTTTTACATTAACTTTTGTATGTCGGGTTAACCAGATATTCATTATACAAAGTTGCTTATTACTATAAAACTTAGGTAGAAAATAACTTCTGATATTTGCTGAGTAGCTCCTAATCCATCGCCTGTAAATCCACCAATCCATTTTTCAAAATACCTTTTAAGAAAAAAGATTAATGGAATGATTGTAAGTATTATAAGTAAGTACCAATATGAATAAAATATCGATAAAATAAGTAGGGGAGTACTGCCAAAAATTAATGATATTAGAAAATCAAAGGAGGATAAGCTTTTGCCGATTGGTTTTGATTTGCTTTTTGCATCGTCGCGAGCATATTCAGAAAAAAAGATCATGCCCGTCGCAGAATATCTACTCAGGGCATGACCAGCAAACAAAACAAATGGGATTTGTTCAACAGTAACGCTTGTTAAACAAAAATATTTTGTCAAAAGAATAAGAATTAAGCCGACAGTACCATAAGTTCCTATTCTTGAATCTTTCATTATCTCAAGAATTTTTTCTTTAGTCCATCCACCACCAAAGGCATCGCATGAATCGGCTAAGCCATCTTCGTGAAAAGCTCCGGTTAAAAGAATTGTACTTACCATACTTAATAATACTGAAATTGATATTGGAAATATGAACTGACTCGCATAAAAAATGAGTGCTCCAAATCCACCAACAATCCATCCCATAAATGGGAAGTATTTAGTGCTTCTATTAAGAAGTTCTTCTGAAAATGAGATGTTTTTAGGAACAGGAATTCTTGTATAAAACATTATGGCAGTTAATAATAAGGTAAATTGTTTTTTCATACTTGGTGCATTACACTATGTTCAGCGATTTTCTATACAAGTTTAAAGTTTAAAGTTCGGAGTTCAAAGTTGAGAATAATATACTATTAACTTTTAACCTTGAACTAATAACTATTATTCTTTATTTGTTACGCCAGCATCTTCGAAACTTGCCATTTCATTCAAGAAATTAACTGCTGATTTAATAATCGGATATGCAACAGCAGCTCCTGTTCCTTCTCCCAACCTCATTTCTATGTTTAATATTGGTTTAGCATTTAAGTATTCCAACATTGTTAAATGACCTTGTTCATTTGATGTATGAGTATAAATACAATTTTTAAGTATATCAGAATTCATTTTGTAAGCAACCAATAATGCTGATGTTACAATGAAACCATCAACCATAATAGTCATGTTTAATTCAGCAGCTTTTAAGTAAGCACCAGTCATCATTGCAATTTCAAAACCACCAAATGTTGAAAGTATTTTTATCGGATTATAATCCATTTGATGCTTTTCGAAAGCTTGTTTAAGAATCTTTTTTTTATGCTTTAATCCATTTTCGTCATGACCTGTACCTTTGCCTACACATTCCTCTATTGGCACTGCAGTTATTTTGCTCATTATAAGGGATGCAGAAGATGTATTTCCAATTCCCATTTCACCAAAACCTATTATGTTGCAGCCATTCTTATATTGATCTTCAATAATTTGTTTGCCCGATTCAATAGCTTTTTTACATTCCTCCATGCTCATGGCAGGACTTTCGAGGATGTTTTTTGTTCCATTAGCAATTTTTGCATGAATAAGATTTGGATTATTAGCAAAGTCTGCATCAACACCGGCATCAACAACTTTTAAATTTATTCCGTTTTGTTTGCTAAACACATTAATTGCTGCTCCACCATTTAAAAAGTTTAAAACCATTTGCTGAGTAACTTCTTTTGGAAATGGACTCACGCCTGCATCTGCTAAACCATGATCTGCTGCAAAAACTATAATTGTAGGATTTTTAAGCTCAGGAGAAACAGTATTTTGTATTTGACCAATTTGAAGCGCAATTTCTTCGAGTTTACCTAAAGATCCTAATGGCTTTGTTTTTGTATTGATTTTATGTTGGATTTGTTCTTTAATATTCATTTTGTTAAAAGTTAATGGTTGAAAGTTAAAAGATATTTTTGAGTTGCAAGCTTCATGCTTTATGCCTCATGCTCTACCTTATTAAAGATAATTACCAGCCATTGTTTATTATTTCTTAATTTCTAAAGGAATTCCTGATATCATTAAAATTACTTCATCTGCTTGTTTAGCAATATATTGATTCATCCAGCCTTGTAAATCGGTAAATTTTCGTCCTGCTTCAGATTCTGCATGAACACCCATTCCAATTTCATTGGAGATTACAAAGATTGTAAAATCCTGATCAATAAATTTATTCCATTCTTGTTTTGCTTCTTTAAGGCTTTTGTCCACATCAAAATTGCTATCAGAAAAGAAATTAGTTAGCCATAATGTTATGCAATCCAATACTACAATTTTTCCTGTTAAATCGAGTTTGCTTATTTGCTTTTCTTCTTCAATATTTATCCAATTTTCTGTTCTATCTTTCTTGTGTTTATCAACCCTGTTTTTAAAATCATCATCCCAAATTCTTGAAGTTGCAATATATACTGGTTGCTCTATTAGCTTTAAAGCTTTTTGCATAGCAAAGCTGCTTTTGCCGGAACGTTGACCACCTGTTATGAAAATTACTTTTGCCATATTTAGGATATTAAATTGCAGTACCAAAATCCAAATTTTTCATCTAGACTTTCTTTGCTGTGTGACTTATATTCCTTGTAAACAATTTCTCCTTTTTTAAAAGGAATTGGGTCTTTGAAAATTGGACCGTCAAAAACAAAGCTATGAAATTCTCCATTCTCACCACAAGGATCAACTTCTTCGGGTAAATCATTTAAAAAGGCCTCATCAAATATTCTTCCGGCAAATGATTGGTCTAAAAAGCGAGCATCAACGGAAACAATAATCGTTTTAAATCCTTTCGCAATAAAGTCCTTTGCAATTTCATTTGTATCTCTTTTCCATAAGGGAAACTCTGCTATAAAACCTAACTTAGATAGTTGTTTTTCTCTGTATTCGCGCAAATCTTCCAAGAATATATCTCCAAAAATTGAAGTATTAATATCTTCTGATTTAGCTTTAAGAAGAAAATTTGAAATTAGTTTATCATATTCACCCATTGAAGGTGATTCTGGTAAAAATATTTTCTTTAACGAAAGTCCAATTGATTTTGCTTGCATATCAAGCAGACTTTCTGCAACGCCATGCATGGAAATTCTTTTGTTTTGTCCGTTTAGCGTTGTCAACAAATATTGAATGTCAAATGATTTTTCTGTTAATACTTGATGGAGGCAAAGAGATGAATCTTTGCCTCCGCTCCAGTTGAATATTGCTTTTGTACTTTGAATCACAATTATTTTTTCTTTAATCCTGTTCCATTTGGTCCGATACCAACTTCGTAACTTCCTAATTCAGCTCCATTTGCTTCATATCTCCATAATGTACCATTTGCAGTAAAGCTTGGAGCCTCCAGTGCATAAATATTTCCTGTTTCAGGATTAACGTTGAATCCATAAAAAGTCTTATCTATTAAAGGAGTTGTTGGGACTGAAGAATC
The DNA here is from genome assembly GCA_030637515.1 of Bacteroidales bacterium. GTDB lineage: Bacteria > Bacteroidota > Bacteroidia > Bacteroidales > UBA12077 > UBA12077. The sequence continues at coordinate 8,403 of DAOWGM010000076.1, read as the reverse complement.
TGAAATACTCATTTTATAGATACCTTGAACACCATACCCCGCACCATAGAAAAGATTGTTTCTATTTTTACTTGTTTCTAAACATGTTGGATGGTATGATTCTCCAATTGTAATTGTTTGTGCAACTTCGTTAGTTGTAGGATTAATTCTTACAAGTTTTGAAGGTGTTTCAACCATTGGAGTAGAATAATAATCAATATGACCAGCGCAAAGAACCCAAATATCATCATTTACATCAACTATAAAATCTCTTGGACTGTCACCTTCTAATGTAATTGTTTTTATAACAGCATCAGTAGAAGGGTTAATAACGCTAATAGTGTTGTCATTACCCCAACCACCACTGTTTGCAACATAAACCATATCATTATGAAATAACATTCTTTCTGGTCCCATACCTACAGTAATTGATTTTATAACTGTTAAAGTTGTTAAGTCAATAACTTGAACGTTTGTTTCTGATCCTGATCCCCATTCTGAAACATATCCTTTTGTATCGCTCACACCAACAAAATATCTTGGAGAAGTAACACCTGTAATAACGCCTTTTTCAATCATATTGTTTGCAGAAGCAACTTCAACTTTATTTGATCCATTCATAACCATATAAGCCATTCCGTTGTGAACAGTTACCGATTGAACAACGTCTCCTAATGATCTTCCATTAACTGTTTTGAAAATATCGTTTGTAACTGCATCATCATCAAAACTATAATAGCTTACAGATCCGTTTCCACTACCAAAAGTTCCTTCATTTGAAATGAATACCCCATTTGCATAAATGTCATCATCTTCGATGTTAGCTGTAGCTTGAGCTGTTATGATTGTAACATTTTCGTAACTTGCATTTGCAATTTCTGCATTAACAGTTTCTATTTCTTCAGCTATAACATCTTGAAGAACTTCTACTGTAATTGTTCCTGTTGAAGCACCATTAGCAATTGTTAAGTTAGCACTTGCTCCTGTAATTGCAGTGTAATCTTCTCCTGCAGTAGCTGTACCTCCATTAGTATTAAAATCAAAGATGATAGCATCACCAGTTTCATTTTTTCCTGATAAAGTAACTGTATAAATAATAGATACTAAATCAGACTCATTTCCTTGAGTTGTAACAGATAAATCAGCATTAAAATCTGTTAGTTTTGGTTCATCATCGTCTTTGTTGCATGCAGATACAAAAACTGCTATAGATAAAAATAATACGAACCATTGTTTTAAAATCAACTTTCTCATTTTTCAATTAAATTTTAGTTTAAATGTTTATTAAAATTATATGTTATACTTAAAGCATAATATCTTAAAGGCATAGCGTATTTTGCCATAACCTCATAAGTTTTATCCCAAACGTTATTTACTTTAAAATTGATAAGAATATCTGATGTGTTAAATTGTATTTTACCTCCAATAGAAGCATTAGCCAAGTGATAATTTCTAATATCATCTGAATTATCTTTATTAATATATCTTTTGTCTACAAAATTGTGCGTATATCTTATGTTAATCCATTTATAACCAAGCTTTAATTCTCCTGAAGCTTTATTTATTGGTATATACATTAATTGTTTCCCTATACTACTTTCATCTGTATTTTCTGATTCCTCATAAGTAGATTTGGTATACGAATACATTAACTTGATATTAGTCCAAAAGCCTGAGTTTATATAAGAATAACTTAAGCTTGTTTCCCAGCCACGCGACCATAAATTTTCAACATTTTCTGCCATCCAATAAGCTGCAACATCTGAAGGAGCCCAGATTACATGATTATTTAAATTAATATTGAAAGCCGAAAGTTCGCTTGCAATAGTATGTGAACTTATACTATGATTAAACTCTATTCCAAGATCTTCGCTCCAACCATCTTCTGGTTTTAAATCAGGATTACCACCAGGCACCCAATATAGATCATTAAATGTTGGAATATTGTAGTTCCTTGATATATTGGTTCTTATGTTTAAATACTTGATTATGAGATATCTCGAGCTAAGTGAAAAAGTTATTGGGGTGAAATCTTCGTCTACTAATTCTTCTCGTGCACTAATAACAGCAGATAAGCTATTGCTTTTATTAAAATACTTTAATGATGTATATAATGCGGTTCTATTTCTATGTTTACTTTCTCCATAATTAATAGTTTTAACAACATCGTATGTATTATTTATTCCCGAATTTAAAAGAAATTGATTACCCAGAGACGTTTTGTTTTCTACTTCTCCTACAACAGAGTAATTATCCATTTCAGAAATAAGATCAATAAGAGGATTACTATAAACTAATGATTCATAATTGTAATAGAAACGTGTTGACCATGAACTTTTTTCTCTATTGTGATTCCATACTGTTGAAACTCTCAATGCATCCGTATTTTGATTTTGTTCGCTTGTTGTATTTGTCATTATTGGAGGTATTTCCAAATAATGATGTTGTGCCCAAATATTGGTTGAAATACGATTGTTATTATTAATTTTTATTGCATTAGACTGTAATATTCCATACTGTCTTAATGTTGAATTTTCTTGCTTTAGTGTTGGATGTCCGAATTGTTGACTGTTAATAAACTTGAAATCGTTTTTCCCATATTTATGATAAATTCTTGTGTTTGAAGCAAACTTTTCCTTGCCTAAACTAAATTTTAATCCTTCAAAATAATTATCAAAACTTTCGAAGCTTTGATTATATTGGATGTTTAATTTTTTATCGAAATTTAAATTGTTGTTTAAATGAATAATACCTCCAATTGCTCCACTACCAAAAAGCGCACTGGCTCCTCCGTACTGAATATCAATTTCATCAATTAAAAAAGATGGTATGGAGCTCATATCTGTTCCTCCATTCAAGGTATTTTGAAGATTGAGTCCATTCCAAAGAACTGCTACATGTTTTGAGCTCATTCCTCGTAAGGATACATTGCTAAGTCCACTCATACCATATGATTTTACTGAAATTCCAGTTATTTCAGAAAGCAGATTAGAAAGGTTATTATTAGTATAAGATTCTATTTCTAATGATTTGATTTTATGAACTTTTGCTCCTGTTGTAAAATTTATCAGACGGTTGGCAGTAATTTCAATTTCTTCTAATACAATAGTGTCCGAAGGTGCATCAGTAGGATCCGTAGGAACATCAGTAGTTACATCAGCCGAATACGAGAATTTACTTGCAAATAGTAATACTATAAATATGGTTCTTTTTAAAAAAGTCATTAGTATAAATAATTAAATCATTATTTGATTTAATCATTCATAACTAACAGGATATTAAGGGAAATTTTGTTGGTGTAGTTTCAAAACACCCTCGCTTTTTATCCGAAAGCTATAAATGCAATTTGATCATGGCAGGTCTTCTGACTTACTCCCTTTTTGTCGGCCTTCCCGTCTCTAATATTTTCGAGGCAGTGGTCTTTTCATGGACAAAAAGTTTGATATGGAGCTTACAGCAGCGGTAACTGTTCGGGATTTACACCCGATTCCCTCTTAGCTTGTTCGACTAAGAACCATAAACGTGAAGCAAATGTAGAGCAATGATTTCTATTTGCAAAATTTTGAATGAATTTCTTAATAAAAGTTTTTAACCAAGTATTGTTAAAAAAAAACGAATGCTATATAAGCATTCGTTTTAAGTGCCCAGAACAAGACTCGAACTTGCACACCCTTGCGAGCACCAGCCCCTCAAGCTGGCGTGTCTACCAATTTCACCATCTGGGCATTTTTGAGTATACAAAAATAAATAAATTATGAAAATAACAACGTAATTAAACTAAAAATATATCCAGATTATTAATATTTATCTAATATCTTGATACTGTTTGATTATAAATTTTCAAGTATGAAATCTGTCATTCTTGTGAATAAATGTAAGCGAGTATTCTTCCCTCTTATACTATGTGCTTTATCAATATAAAACTGCATCTCAAATTGTTTGTTAGCTTCTGTTAATTTTCGTGCTAATTCAATTGAATTTTGAACATGAACATTGTCGTCTCCAGTTCCGTGTACCAGTAGTAATTTTCCTTTTAGTTTATCAACATGAGATAATAGAGCATTATTATCATAGCCATCGGCATTATCTTTTGGCATTCCCATATAGAGCTCAGTATAAATTGAATCATAAAACCTGTAAGATGTTACTGGAGCAACTGCAATTGCCATTTCAAAAACATCAGCACCGAGTAATAAACAGGAGGTAGACATAAAACCACCATAACTCCAGCCCCAAATTCCTGTCCTATTTTCATCAATATAATCAAGAGAACTTAAATATTCTGCTGATTCAATCTGATCGATAGTTTCGTATTTTCCTAATTCTCCATAGGTTAGTTTTCTAAACTCTTCACCACGAGCTCCTGTACCTCTGTTGTCAACACAAACTATAATATAACCTTTTTTTGCCAACATTTGATGCCAACTGAAATTCCTGGGCCACGCATCTGTTACACGTTGCGAACCAGGTCCGCTGTACTGAAACATCAACATGGGATATTTTTTTTCGGGATTGAAATCATTGGGTTTAATCATGTAGGCATTTAAATCCCATTCGCTCGAAGGCGTGTTAATTGTTAAGAATTCAACATCTGAAAAATTGTATTCCTTCGCTGCGGCTTTTAGTTCGCCGTTTTCTTCTAAAACACGAATTAATTTTCCATTGCGGTTATGTAAGCTTATATATTTGGGAGTGTTGGCATTTGAATAGTAATTAATATAATACTTAAAACCAGTACTAAAATTGGCTTTGTTTGTTCCTGTTTTTGTAGAAAGCTTTTTCTTTTTACTTCCATCAAGTTTTATCGAATAAACAGCTCTTTGTAAAGGAGATTCCTCTGCCGATTGATAAAATATAGTTTTAGTTTTACTATCAAGTCCAATGAATGAGGTAACGTCCCAATCTCCTTTTGTAATTTGATTTATGAAGTTTCCTTCAATATCATAAAGGTATAAATGATTCCAACCATCTTTTTCGCTATTTATAACGAAAAACTTACCATCATCAGTTAAAGTCATATAGGAATCTTCTATTCTTTCAATATAACGCTTGTTTTTCTCCTCGTATATCACTTTTGTGCCGCTATCTGAATCTGCAATAAGAATTTCTATATGATTCTGAAGCCTGTTTCCCCTAATAATTGCTAATTGTTTATTTGTTGTCCATTTAATTCTTGGAATATATTGATCCGTTTCTGTACCAATATCTATTGAATTAGTGTTGCTGTTATTGCAATCATAAACATGTATACTTACAATTGAATTATTTTCACCTGCTTTAGGATATTTAAATGCATAATTTTCAGGATATAGATCTTCATTATATTTAGTCATATTAAAAACAGGAACTTCACTTTCATCGAATTTATAGTATGCAATTTTATTACCTTCGGGAGACCAGAAAAAAGCTCGTGTAAACATAAACTCTTCTTCATATACCCAATCAGTTCCTCCGTTTATTATAGAATTAAATTTGCCATCATTAGTAATTTGCTTTTCATCATCAGATTTAAGATCCTTAATAAAAATATTGTTGTTTCTAACAAAAGCAACTTTTAGAGCATTAGGAGAAAAAGCTGCGTATTTTTGTTTTCCATTTTCACTTAACTTTTCCAAATTTTTTGATACAATATCATAAATGTAATGATCTGCCTCATAAGATCTTCGGTAAATATAATGAGCATTAACAGCGAGTAATATTTTTGATTCATCAGCAGAGAATTCATAGTCTTCAATTGCAAAATCTGATTCTATTGTATTAAATAAAACTTCAACAACTTCACCTGTAGTATAGCTGTATTTAACAATCTTTCGACCTTCTTCTAAAGTTGTAAAATACTCACCATCGTTCATTGATCTCAAACCACTAACTGTACTTTCACTAAACGTATTATTTGTATGGATTTCTTCAAGAGTTATTTCTTTAAATTGTTCTTGAGAAAAGCAAGTTGACGATTTAAATAGAACCAAAAGTGCTATTAAGATGTTAGTTATTATTCGCATGATAGATGTTTTAAAAATTTGTAACAAAATGAAAATGTAATTTAATATTTGAGGGAATAAAAATAGTAATAATTCTTAAAGGATTGATTAATAACTTAAGCAAAGAATTTATATCTTTGCAGTCCTAAAAATGAATATTAATAATAATGATTAGAATAACATTACCAGATAATTCTGTACGTGAATTTGAAGAAGCGATTTCGGGTTATGAAATTGCAAAAGATATAAGTCCGCGATTAGCAAAAGAAGTTTTATCAGTTACTGTAAATGATGAAGTGTGGGATTTGCAGCGAAAAATAGATAATGATGCAAGCATTAAACTTCACAAATGGGATGACGAAGAAGGAAAACATGCATTCTGGCATTCTTCAGCTCACTTATTAGCTGAGGCTTTAGAAGCATTATATCCGGGTATAAAATTAGGAATAGGTCCAAGTATTGAAAATGGGTTTTACTATGATGTAGATTTACCTGAAGGGAAAGTAATTTCTGATGCTGATTTTCCAAATATCGAAGCAAAAATGTTAGAGCTTGCTCGTCAAAAGAATCAATTTAATAGAAAGGAAATTTCTAAAGAAGAAGCTCTTGATTTCTATAATAAAAAAGGTGATGAGTATAAAGTTGAGCTAATTTCAGAACTTGAAGACGGAACTATTACTTTATACGAGCAAGGTAATTTTACTGATTTATGCCGTGGTCCACATTTACCTAACACAGAAAAAATTAAAGCAATTAAAGTGACAAGTGTTGCTGGAGCTTATTGGCGTGGTGATGAAAAACGCAAACAATTAACTCGCGTTTACGGAATAACTTTTCCAAAACAAAAAATGTTGGAAGAGTATCTTGTTTTAATGGAAGAAGCTAAAAAACGAGATCATAGAAAAATAGGTAAAGAATTAGAATTATTCACTTTTTCGCAGAAAGTAGGACAAGGTTTGCCTTTATGGTTGCCAAAAGGAGCTGAGTTACGTGAACGATTAGAGAATTTCTTAAAGAAAATACAGAAGAGATACGGATATCAACAAGTAATTTCTCCACATATTGGATTAAAAGATTTATGGGTAACATCTGGGCATTACGAAAAATATGGTAAAGACTCATTTCAGCCTATCAAAACACCTTCAGATGATGAAGAGTTTTTATTGAAACCAATGAATTGTCCTCACCATTGTGAGATTTACAAACATAAACCACACTCATATAAAGATTTGCCGATTCGTTATGCAGAATTTGGTACTGTTTATCGTTATGAGCAAAGCGGTGAATTACATGGATTAACTCGTGTTCGTGGGTTTACTCAGGATGATGCACATATCTTTTGTCGTCCAGATCAATTAAAAGATGAGTTTAAAAAAGTAATGGATATAATTTCTATTATATTCGATGCTCTTGATTTTAATGATTTTACTGCACAAGTTTCATTACGACACAAGACAGATCATTCAAAGTATATTGGTAGTGATGAAAATTGGGAGAAATCAGAAGCAGCAATTTTAGAAGCTGTTAAGGAAAAAGACCTTAATTATAATATTGAATATGGAGAAGCTGCATTTTATGGTCCAAAATTAGACTTTATGGTTAAAGATGCACTTGGTCGTCAGTGGCAATTAGGAACAATTCAGGTTGATTATAACTTACCGGAACGATTTGATCTTGAATATACAGGTGCTGATAATCAGAAGCATAGACCAGTAATGATTCATCGTGCGCCATTCGGTTCAATGGAGAGATTTGTAGCTGTTTTAATAGAGCATACAGCAGGGAAATTTCCTTTATGGCTAACACCAGACCAAGTAGTTGTGCTTCCAGTAAGTGAAAAATACAATGATTATGCTAAAAAAGTTTTGAATTTCCTAAATAATTACGATATTCGCACTTTAATTGACGATCGTAACGAGAAGGTGGGTAAAAAGATACGTGATAATGAGTTAAAAAGAATACCCTATCTTCTAATTGTTGGTGAAAAAGAGTTTGAAAATGAGACAGTTTCGGTTCGTCAACAAGGAGTTGGAGATAAAGGAATAATGAAACTTGATGAATTTGCAGATTTTATTAATAAAGAAGTAAAAGCACAAGTTGAAAATTATAAATAAATTAATTTTAATTAAAGTTTAGGAGGACCAAGTCATAGCAGGACCAAGACCAAGAAACAGAAGACCATTTAAAAAAGAAGAACCAGCGCACAAGATAAATAATAATATCCGTGCCAGAGCTGTCAGATTAGTTGGGGAAAATATTGAAAATCCAGAAGTTTATTCTATTCAGGATGCCCTAAAACTGGCTGATGAGATGGAGCTTGATTTGGTTGAGATCTCGCCTAATGCAGATCCACCGGTATGTAAAATAATTGATTATCAGAAATTTCTTTATCAACAAAAGAAGAAACAAAAAGAGTTAAAATCAAAAACTCAAAAAGTTGTTC
>DAOWGM010000179.1 GCA_030637515.1 Bacteroidales bacterium | reverse complement strand
TATTCAGAAAGAAGAAATTGAAGTTCACCGAGAGAAATTAAAAGCTTTAAATGCAAGTAAAGAAAGATTCTTTTAAATAATAGCACACGATTTACGAAATCCAATTGCTGGTTTTCTCAATCTTACCGAGGTTTTATCAAATAACTTTGAAGTATTTTCAGAAGATGAAAGTAAAGAATTTATTGATGTAATGAATCAAGCATCAAAGCAACTTTATAATCTTTTAGAAAATTTGCTTCAGTGGTCGAGATCTCAGACGGGAAGTATATCGTTTAATCCAAAAAACGTTTCGGTTAAAACCATGTTTGAGAATACTATCGATAATCTAATGATCAATATAGAAAATAAAAAAATAAAAGTTAACATTAAAGTTGATGAAAAAACAGAGGTTTTTGTTGATGAAGATATGATTTCAACCGTTATAAGAAATCTGTTAAGTAATGCTATCAAATTCTCTCATTCCGGAGAGTCTATATCAATTAGATGCATTAGCAAAGATGATTTTGTTGAAATTTCAATAGTTGACAATGGAGTTGGTATAAATAAAAATGACCAGGAAAAATTATTCACGATTGATCAACAAATAACAACACAGGGTACTTCTGAAGAAAAAGGTTCCGGTTTAGGTCTTATCTTATGTAAGGAATTTATCGAAAAGAATAATGGGAAAATCTGGGTCGATAGTGAAATTAATAAAGGCTCATCTTTCAACTTTACACTACCAATAAATTAAACCATCCTTTGTTTAACTGCCTCGTAAATCATTATTGAAGCCGCAACTGAAACATTTAGCGATTCTATTTTTCCTAAAATTGGGATTTTCACCATTTGATCAGCTATTCGTAAGTATTCCATATCAACACCTTTATCCTCGGCTCCCATTAAAATTGCTGTTGGTATTGAGAAATCAGTTTTATAGTACAATTCACTTGCTTGCTCTGTTGCTGCAACAATCTGTATTCCGCTTTCTTGCAAAAACTTAACAGTTTGAAGCAAGTTTTTAACTCTACATACCGGCATTTTAAGCAAAGCTCCGGCTGAAGTTTTTACTGCATCGCCCGAAATTTGTGCTGATCCTTTTTCTGGAATTATTATTGCATCAACTGCAGCACATTCCGCAGTTCGCGTTATAGCTCCAAAATTTCTTACATCAGTAACTTTATCGAGTATAATAAACAATGGATTTTTCCCTGATTCAAATAATGATGGAAGAACATTCTCTATATTCTGAAACTCAATAGGAGAAATAAATGCTAAAACTCCTTGGTGGTTTTTCATTGTCACCCTGTTAATTCGCTCATTAGGAACATACTGAAAAGAAATTTGATGTTCTTTTACTAGTGTCATTAACTCTTGAATCAATTCGCCTTTTAGTCCACTACGGATCATTAACTTATCAATCTGCTTTCCCGATTTTATTGCCTCAATAATGGCACGAATTCCAAAAATAAACTCCTTATCTTGCATCATATATTAGTTTTGATAATAAAATATTTCTCCACTATTCCACATTTTAACTGCCTCATCCCAATCCCAACCTGTAGTTTTAATTTTATCTCTTTCTAAAACATAATGATTGAGACTATATAGATTTTTTCTAAACTTAAATGAAAAACTTATTCCAGGTCCAATTGATGTCGGATTATAAATCCACCTTTCTTCCTCTCCTGCTTTATACAAGTAATCAGGTAAACCATAAATTATGTAAACCATTCCTCGATCCGATCGCCAGCCTTCTTTAAAAGAAGTAAAATACATATTTGCAAACATAACCCTACTATAGTATTCTTTTAGCAATTCTCTTGATTTATTAACATTATTGGTTCTATCAAGCCAGAAATTGTCAATTGCTAGTTTGGTTAGTTTGCCTGTTGAATCATTTTCCGAAATAATTTCGCTATTTCCTAAATACTCTAATGGTTTATATAGCTGATTAGGAGTTTGTATAATAGGAAATCCTGATCCAAAATTATAAAGAGCCACACCGTTGATAGCCTTTTCCTCTGAAGTAAAATAATAGACACCTTCTTCTGCAAAACTCTCATATTCAATCGAATCCAGATAACAAACCCAAACAGAATCTGCATGTATAAAATCTTCCGGGATTGTATCTTTAATATGAGGTGGTTCAGGGATAAATTCATTCTTTTTAAAATAGAATACATTCAAAGAATCAAATGATTCTTTGTAATGCTTTATACCAAATGGAGTACTATTCTTTATAAAATGATTTGTTAAATAATCGTTGTTATTTTTTTTAAATACTATAAAATCCTGATTATTATATTCATTGCTTCTGGAAATTCTAAAAAAAGAAAACTGTCGACTATTTCTGTTCTGATCGATTGTAATTATTTCCAACAAATAATCTTTTCCTATAATTGCATTTACCGGAATTTCAAATGTGTAAAATATCTTTTTGGGATTTTTATCCAATTTATAAGTTGTGGTTACACTATCTGTAAGTTTTTGTTTGTTATTTAAATCATACAAATTATACTTTATCAAGACTCTTGCTAATAATTTATTTTCACTATTAGCCTGATTATATAATAATTCCTTAGCGTAAATTTTTTCAACAATTAGAGAGCTGGAATCCGATATATTATAAACTTCTGTTTCAGGATGTAATGATGTACTTGCAGGATTATAAATTCTTTGAAGATTTCGTGGTATAGTAGTTTTATCAGAGACCTTGCAGCTTCCAATTAGAAGTATTATAATGGAATAAAATAAATATTTGTATCTAGCTAACATAAAAATTATTCTAACTGAATATAAAGATACTCAATTTCTCTGTTGTTTCAATTCATCCAATTTTTCAGTAAAGTCTTCCCACTTTTTCATTTCGGTATCCAGTTCATTTTTATAATCATCGTATTTTATAAAAATACTATCTTCCATTTTTTCCGAATCAGATAAAACCTCGCTAAGCTCATTAATTGTAAGTTCTAATTCTTCAATTCGTTTTTCACTTTCAGACACCAAATTCTGAGCTTTTCTTACCTTTTTATCAAACTCTTTTCGCTCAAGATAGTTAAGTTTATTTTCAGAGATATCATTTGATTTTTTTTCTAAAGAAAGTTTCTCTTTCTTTTCAAGTTCTTTTAGATTCTCAAGTTTTCTTTTCCTTAAGAAATTATAGATACCTCCAATATGCTCTCTAATATTTTTATCTCTGAATTCATAAACCTTTTCGACTAAATCGTCTAAAAATTCTCTATCGTGCGATACTATTATTAATGTACCTTCAAAATCTTTTAATGCTTTCTTAAGAATATCTTTTGAGCGCATATCTAAATGATTCGTAGGCTCATCCAGTACAAGTAAATTGTATGGTTTTAAAAGCAGTTTTGCCATTGCTAATCTGGATCGTTCTCCTCCAGATAAAATTTTAACTTTTTTGTCAATATCTTCTCCACTAAATAAAAATGCCCCGAGAATATCTCTTATTTTAAGTCTTATATCACCAACTGCAATATCGTCAATTGTCTGAAAAACAGTCCTCTTCTCATCTAAAAGCTCATCTTGATTCTGAGCAAAATAACCAACCGATACATTATGTCCAATTTTTAATTCACCCGTATAATCCAAATCACCAACAATAATCCTAGAAAGAGTTGTTTTTCCTTCACCATTTCTACCCACAAAAGCAATTTTTTCGCCCCTCAAAATAGTAAGATCAATATCCTTAAAGACATTAAGGTCTCCATAATTCTTAGTAATACCGCTTGTTTTAACAACCAAATCTCCAGCTCGACGTGCAGGAGGAAATTTTATATTCATCGATGCTTTATCTTCTTCTTCAATCTCTAAGCGATCTAATCTCTCAAGCGATTTTATTCTTGATTGAACCTGAACCGCTTTTGTTGCTTTGTATCTGAATCGCTGTATAAAATCTTCAGTTTCTTCTATCAGCTTTTGCTGATTTCTGTATGCGGCAGCTTGCTGTTCTCTTCTTTCTTTTCTTAGTACAACATATTTGGAATAGGCAACATTATAATCGTTGATTTTACCCAAAGAAATCTCAACCGTACGTTTTGTGATATTATCTAAAAATGCTCTATCGTGTGAAATTAATACTACAGCACCAGGATAGTCTTTTAAAAAATCTTCAAACCACTGAATGGCTTCAATATCCAAATGATTTGTTGGCTCATCGAGTAATAAAACATTTGGTTTCTGAAGAAGAATCTTGGCAAGTTCAATTCTCATTCTCCAACCTCCACTAAACTCAGATGTTTGTCTCTCAAAATCACTTGCTTTAAAACCTAAACCCAATAAAGTTTGCTCAATATCAGCTTCAACAGATCCTCCGCCAAGAATATGATATCTGTCGCTTGCTTCAGTTAAATCGTGAATTAACTTTAGATACTCTGCTGATTCATAATCAGTACGAGAAGCCAGTTGTATATTTATCTTTTTTATTGTTTCATCAAGACGTAATACTTCTGAAAAAGCTTCGCGAGTTTCATTAAAAACAGTCTTTGAATCCTTACAAACCATATTTTGTGGCAAGTAACCCAAACTAATATTTGAAGGAATAGTTACAATTCCTTTTGTTGGTGGTTGAATAGCCATAAAAACTTTCAACAATGTTGATTTCCCTGCTCCATTTTTACCAACAAGACCAATGCGATCTTTTGGATTTACTACAAAAGACACATCATTAAATAATAGAAATCCTCCAAACTCAATTGTTAACTGATCAACAGAAATCATATAAAAAATTATAATTTCCCGCAAAGATAGAATTATAAGATAAATAGACTTCAATTTCACTCGTTAATTCTGGAAGTAAATTAAATTAACCAGCTACTATGAAAATGAAATTTCAAAACACAAATTATAAATTCCAAATACTAGCCTGCTGCAAGCAGGAACTCCAAAATACAATACTCAATTCTTCAAACTGTTTGATATTTAGTTTTTTTTTGAAAATTATTATTTATTTGATTTTTGGTCTTTATTATTTGTGATTTTGCAGTTAAATTGCAGTTTCTCTCAAACACAAGAACAAAACTATCTTATTGAATTACAATTTTACTGTTTTACCAAAAACCATTAAACTTTAATTATATCTTTGCGGGAAATTAAATACAATTTGCTGTGGGAAGAAATAAAAGACCATTACCACTAATTGAAAATGTGGAAATTACAAATGTTGCTGCTGAAGGAAAAGCAATTGCAAAAATTGATAACAAGGTAATTTTTATTACCCAAACTGTTCCGGGAGATATTGTAGACATTCAGATTACAAAAAAAAGGAAAAGTTATTTAGAAGCTGTTCCTGTTAAATTCCATAAATATTCGGATATTAGAACTGAACCATTTTGCGAACACTTTGGTGTATGTGGTGGTTGCAAATGGCAAAACCTTCCTTATACTGAACAGCTAAAATACAAGCACCAGCAAGTTATAGATAATCTTCAGAGAATTGCAAAAGTTGAATTACCTGAAATAGATTACATATTACCATCTGATGAAACGACTTTTTACAGAAACAAACTTGAATATACATTCTCAAACAAACGCTGGTTAACAAAAGAAGAAATTAGCACATCAGATATTTTACAACAAAATGACGCATTGGGTTTCCATGTTCCTCGAATATGGGATAAGGTGGTTAATATTAACAAATGTTATTTACAAAAAGACCCTTCAAATGGAATTCGCCTGGAAGTAAAAAAATATGCCGATGAAAACAATTATTCTTATTTTGATTTAAGAAAGCAGGAAGGTTTATTAAGAAATCTCATAATCAGAACTTCAACAACAGGTGAGTTAATGACCATTGTTGTTTTTTATGAAAATGATAAAACTAAAATTGAAGCCTTATTAAATCATCTTTCAGAAACTTTTCCTGAGATAAGCTCCTTGATGTACATTGTAAATTCAAAAGCAAACGATTCAATTACTGACCAGGAAGTGCTTCTTTTTAAAGGAAATGATCATATTTATGAACAAATGGAGGACTTGAAATTCAGAATCGGACCAAAATCATTTTATCAAACAAACTCAGAACAAGCGTACAAGCTTTATTCCAAGACAAGAGAATTTGCAGGATTAACAGGTAAAGAAATAGTTTACGATTTATATACAGGAACAGGAACAATTGCTAATTTTGTAGCTAAAGATGCAAAAAAGGTTGTTGGTATTGAATATGTACCAGATGCAATTGAAGATGCAAAACTAAACTCTGAAATAAATCAAATAGAAAATACGGTTTTCTTTGCAGGTGATATGAAAGCCATTCTGAATGACGATTTCTTAAAAGAAAATGGTTCTCCTGATGTAATTATTACAGATCCTCCAAGAGCAGGAATGCACCCTGATGTTGTTGAAATCATTATAAAGGCAGATCCGGAGAAGATTGTTTATGTTAGTTGTAATCCTGCTACACAAGCCAGAGATATTGAGCAATTCGACAGAAAATATAAAGTAACAAAAGTTCAACCTGTTGATATGTTTCCACATACGTATCATGTAGAAAATATTGTACTCTTAGAAAAGAAATAAATCTTTTTTCTATAAAAGATTACATACTCAATAAAACGTTATAAGCCAATATATCATCACTTTCTGGTTTGATAATTAATATTATTTATTTAAATTAGTAAACTATTGCTGGAATAAAACTATTTAACACTCTAAATCCAGCATTATTTATTATAAGAAGAATAATGACACAGTACATATCAGATTCTGAAGATACAGTACAATATAGTTATACAGATTTACTTTTCGGAAATAGAAATGAATTTAGTCTCGAGCATAGGTTTTTCAATTCTGTAAGTCTTTTCTCGGCTCTGGCTGCGTGTTTTGCAAGTATTACCAATATTGCTTTACACCTCGATATTAAACTCACGCTATTTACCTTGTTTTCAACCGTAATATTATCTGGTTTCTATTTTTTGTCCAGAAAAAGAAAAGTCTACAAACTATTAGTAACTCCATTTATAATTTATTCATTAATTATATTATCAACAGTTTGGTTTTTTAATGCAGGCTCTGAAGGTCCTGTTGTATTTGTTTATTTGGTGGGACTTGTAATTTTTGTGATAATAACTGAAGGTCGTAATAGAGTAATTGTAATTTCGTTTTTTTTATTAAATCTTATTCTTCTTTTTGTACTTGAAAGAAAATTCCCAAATTTAGTAACACCCTATGAAAGTGATACAATTAAATTTTATGATGTTGCAATAACATTCTTATTTTCTTTTGTGCTGATTTATTTTGTTGTGTCTATTTTAGTAAGGAGTTATCGCGAAGAAAAATCTTTTTCAAATCTACAAAAAGACGAACTTGTATTTCAAAAGAAGCAAATTACAGACAGTATTCAATATGCTAAAAGTCTACAAAATGGACTTCTTCCAGATTTAAAAATGATAAAAAGGATTCTGCCAAATCATTTTCTATTTTATAAACCTAAAGATATAGTAAGCGGAGATTTTTACTGGATTAAAAAAGTTAATGATGTTACGCTTATTGCTGCTGCTGACTGCACAGGACATGGGGTTGCCGGAGCATTTATGAGTGTTCTTGGAATTTCATTATTAAATGAAATTGTAAGACGAAAAGAAATAAAAAAAGCAAATCAGGCATTAGAAGTTCTACGTTACGATTTAAAGGAAAGTCTGAATCAAACAGAAGGAGATTATTCAAACAATAGCGGAATGGATATTGCTCTTTGTGTAATTGATTATAAGAAAAAAATAATTGAATATGCTGGAGCAAATACTCCTTTATATTTAATCAGAGATAATAAGTTAATCGAATATAAGCCAACCCGAAATCCGATAGGAATAACACCAATTGAAATACCTTTTCAGAATAATGAAATAGAATTTGAACCTGGAGATGTTTTCTATTTATTTTCAGATGGCTTTACCGATCAATTTGGTGGTGACGATGGTAAAAAATATCGATCACGCCGATTTAAACACCTACTTCTTGAAATACACAATAAACCGCTTGAAATTCAAAAGGACTTACTTGATCTGAATCTAAAAACCTGGATGGGAAGAAAACATGAACAGGTTGATGATATTATGGTTTTTGGTTTTAAACCATAAAAAACCATCTCTGACGATCATTAATATAAGGATAAATAATTTTAGCTATTTTAAGCACTATAAATAGTGCTTTTTGCAATTAGCTATTTGCTATTAGGGAAATTTAACGGCTAACAGCAAATATCTAAGAGCTTTAATTATAAATTAAGTAACAGAAAACCTATTAATTCTTATAAGTTCAACTGTAGATCAATTTTAGGTTAAGATACTTTTTCAGGAATTTTCACATCAGGGTTTTCTTCTTTAAATTTTACCCAATAATTTTTTATTGTAGATCGAACTTCTCTGTGCAATAGCAATATTCCAAATAAATTAGGAATAGCCATAAATACAACTGTTAATAATGATAAATTCCATATTATTGTTGTATCCGTAAATCCTGCAAAGAAAAACCCGATAACATATAGTAATCTATAATAAACTACATATTTGGCTCCAAATAAAAATGTAACTGATCTGTCACCATAATACGACCATGATATGGCTGTAGAAAATGCAAATAGTAACAATCCTATTGAAACAATATATTTACCCCACTCTCCAAAGAAGCTCCTTGTAAATGCCTTTGCTGTTAAAGGCGCACTATGAAGTAGCGATTCACCTTGAAAAATAACATCTTCCTCTCCATTTTCAATTTTTCCATCTTCAACAATTACATTTCCACTATATAATTCTTCTTCAACATAAACTTTAATATTTTCAGCAATTGATCTGGCATGAATAATTGTTAATTCATTTTGGATTTCACCTTCAACTATTTCTAGTTCTCCACTAAATAATGGCAATAAACTTTCGTTTAGTAAGTGATTTGAAATAGCTTTTTGATCTTCTTTTAAATCGCCATTATACGTATCAGCAAAAACAATCACATCGGTATTTGAGAACTGATTATCGAATTTTTCATTCCACACTCCAGAAGATAAAAGAACTAGTCCAGTAATTGTACATATTATAATTGTATCAATAAATGGTTCAAGTATCGCAACTAAACCTTCAGAAACTGGTTCGTGTGCTTTTGCTGCTGCGTGAGCAATTGGTGCAGAACCCTGACCTGCTTCATTTGAAAACAGACCACGATTAACTCCCTGATTAAACATAAATGCGAAACTTGCACCTAAAAACCCTCCAACGGCTGCTTGTCCTGAAAATATATTAGAAAATACTGCACCGAAAGATGGAATAATATTTTGATAATTTGTGATAATTACTGCTAATGCACCAATTAAATATATAAGTGCCATTCCGGGTACAAGACGCTCAGTAACTTTAGCAATTCTTTTTATTCCTCCAATAATTACAAATCCTAATAACACTGCTAATACAGCCCCAGTAATTATACGGTCGATACCAAAAGTTGCTAAAACAGAATCTGTAATACTATTAATTTGAGGCATACTTCCCGATCCAAAAGAAGAAAGAATTGTAGCTGCAGCAAAAAAGATTCCTAACCATTTACCTGTTTTAATGATCTTTCCATTTTTTAAGTTTAGGTTTAATCTTTTTTTCATGTAATACATCGGACCTCCTGCAACCATTCCTTTTTCGTCAAAGTCTCTGTATTTATGAGATAATGTAACCTCAACAAACTTGGTACACATACCAAAAAAGGCTGTAACCAACATCCAAAATAAAGCTGCAGGTCCTCCCATAAAAATAGCAAATGCAACACCAGCTATATTTCCTGTTCCAACTGTACCTGACAAAGCGGTTGTTAATGCCTGAAAGTGAGAAGTATCACCTTTATCAGTTTTTTTATCAAATTTTCCTTTTACAATTTTTATCGCATGTTTAAAATATCGTATCTGTGGGAATTTTAAATAAATTGTAAAAAATAATCCGGTACCAATTAAAAAGAATACGAACCATGGATGACCACCTAAAATACTGTGCAGGTTCTGAAAGAAATAGTTAATTTGTTGCATATTGTTTATTTTCATTTAAATTTTTCAAGCCTTAACAAATGTAATAATAATTGGTAAAGTTCAAAATTCATATTTTAATTCTGGTTGGATTCGTTTTTCATAAAAGGGTTTAAAAAAACCCGGAATAAATATTCCGGGCACATCTAACAATAATAATCCTAATATAAACCCTATTTAGGAACTTTTATTTTCTCTTCTTTTGTTACACCTGAGATTACCTCTATACTAATTCCATCAGATAGTCCAACTTCGATAAGTTTTTTCTCATAAATCTGAGGAGCTGTTTCTATTTCAACAAATACTGAATCATTCTCAAAGATCAATAAACTTTCCTCAATAGCAAGGACACTGTCTTTACGCGCCAAAACAATATCAGCATTTGCACTATAACCTGCTCTTACAAAATAATCTTTTTTTAATTCTACAGCAGCTTTAATTTCAAACTGAATTGCTCCGTTTTCTTCAATTCCTTTTGGAGATATATATTCAAGATAAGCATTAAATTTTGTTTCTTCAATTGCTCCAATTGTAAGTAAAAGATTCATTCCTGTTTTAATTTTACCAACTTCAGTTTCATCTACTTTACCTTCAAACACCATTTCGCCCATGTCGGCTACAATAGCAATCGTTGTTCCTGCATTAAAAGTATTACTCTCAATAACAGAATTTCCTTCCTCAACCGGAACATCCAGCACCATTCCTTCAATGGTAGAACGTATTAATGTATTTGTTGTGTTCTTAGAATCCTTAGTAACACCTTCTCTGATTAACTGCAAATTATTCTCAGCAGAATTTAATTCTGATTTTGCTCTATTCAATGCTATACCATATTGCTGAAACTCTGCAGCAGGAATTACACCTTCATCAAATATCTTTTTTTGTCGATTGTAAATTAATTCAGCATCTTCAATATCAATTTTTGCCTGATCAAGTCTGGCTTCTGCATTATTTAAATTGATCATATTAGGTATAATCCTGACTTTTGCAATTAAATCACCATTTTTTACAACAGTACCAGGTTCAATATAAACAGCTTCAACAATTCCGGAAACCTGTGGTTTAATCTCAATTTCTTTTCGAGGAACAACAGAACCTGTTGCAACTGTTTTCTTTATGATATTTGTTATTTCAGCAGACTTGGTTTCAAATACAACCGGTTCTGGTTTTGATTTTTGATATAAAAAATAAATTGTCCAGGCAAAGATTCCTATTATGACAACAATCAGAGTAATTTTTAAAATTTTTTTCATTTTATATTTATTTTACAATTTATTCACTTCTTAAGGCATCAATAGGTTTAATGCTAACCGCTCTTTTTGCAGGTATAAAACCAGCAATTGCACCAGAAATAATCAGGATTAATAATGCAGTTACAGCAACCTGAAAATTCACTTCGGGATTCCTGAACATATTAGAATCTGCACCCGATTTTAATAATGCAAAACTTACCAGCTCAATTACTCCAACACCAAACACCAAACCAATATATCCTGCAAAAGCAGTAATAAATACAGATTCGGTAATAATTTGACTCATTATTTTAAATGGAGTTGCACCTATTGCTCTTTGAATTCCAATTTCTTTTGTTCTTTCTTTAACTATAACCAACATAATATTACTTACACCAATTACTCCAGCTAAAAGAGTTCCAATACCAACTAACCAAATTAGACCATCGATACCCATAAAAACACCTTTCATCTGCTTAAACTCTTTTTCAACATTAAAATGACCAATTGCCTGATCATCTTCAGGTGCAATAAGATGTCTTTGTTTTAACAATTTAATTGTTTCTTCCTCAACTTTTGATACAGATACATTATCAAAAGCTGTTATAGCAAAAACTCCAACTATATCGCCATAATTATATGTTTTTTGTAGAGTTGTAAAAGGCATATAAATTCCTTGATTATCTCCATCTCCTCGCTCACCTGATTTTCTGGATGAAAAAACACCAACTACTTTAAAATAAACGCCCTGAATTCGTATATACTCTCCGATTGGATTTTCATCAGGTTCAAATAAGGATTCCTTAACACGGTTTCCAATAACTACAACTTTTCTTTTTTGCTCAATATCAATGTCATTTATAAATCTTCCATCATCAATATTTACAGGATCAATAAGATTAATATCGGGGAAATCTCCATTAATTTGAAATGCACCTGTATTCAGACCACGAATTACATTATCTCCTCCCCCGAATCCACCAGCTCTTAGTCTTGGTGCTAAATACCTGATATCTTTTATATTCTTTTGTATAGCTATTATATCAGCATTATCATAATTAAAAAATCTACCTTTTGGAAAACCTTTATATTCAACTGTTGTTCGTTGTGTCCAGATAAAAACACTATTTGTGGCGAAATCGCCAAAACCTTGTGTTACTCCGTTCTGAAGACCATTTCCAGAGCCAAGCATAACAATTAACATAAATATCCCCCAAAACACACCAAACGCTGTTAAAAAACTGCGTAGTTTATTCTGTTTTAAGGAATAAAATATCTCTTGCCACTTATCGGTATCGAACATATCTACAGATATTTTTTCATTTATTATTCATCACGCAATGCTTCTACCGGTTTTATTCCTGCAGCTTTAACTGCCGGGAAAAAACCTGCGAATGTACCCGAAGCAATTAATAATATGGTAGCACTTATTGCAACTCTTAAATCAGCCTCAGGATTTACAAAAAAATCAATTGGAGGCAATGCTTTGGAAATTAATTCAAGCAATCCAACCCCAAGAATTAAACCAAAATAACCAGCAAAAGAGGTAATCAAAATTGATTCAGCAATAATTGTACTTACAATTGAATAAGGAGTGGCACCTATAGCTTTTCTGATTCCAATTTCCTTTGTTCTCTCTTTTACTACAATAATCATAATATTGCTTACACCAACAATTCCAGCTATTATTGTTCCTATTCCAACAATCCAGACAAATAATCTAATGCCTGCAAATAAATCCATTGTTCTTTTAAATTCCTGACCTTTGTTCCAAACGCTAATGGCACGTTGGTCTTCAACATCAAATTTATGAATAGAAGAAAATTGTTTTCTAATTTCTTCTACCATTGCATCTACTTCTTCAAGAGTTTGATCTCCTGTTGTTAATGAAATTTGATTAATCTCATTACTACCAAAGAATACACGTTGAGCTGTATAGATCGGTATATAGACTCTTCTTTGTTCATCTTCAGGGCCTTCGTCGGAGAAAACTCCAACGACTTTAAAGGGTACGCTGCTGATTTTAATATATTTACCAACGGCTTTCTTTTTGTCTCCGTTTTTAAACAGAGCATCCCGCACAATTGTGCTTATTGCAACTACTTTTCTGTATTTTTGAAGATCCATATCGTTTATAAAACGACCTTCTTCAAGTTTTACATTTTTAATAATCGCGTAATCAGGATGACAAGGACTAATAGTAAAATTACCATATTCGTTTTTGTATGAAATTGTGTTATTAATATTTATCCATGATCGGGCTGATATAACATCTATCCCGTCTATTGTTGCTTTAACTCTTTCGTAATCTTCGTTTGTAAACTTTATGTCACGTCCAGGTTTATAACCTTGATACGGTATAGTTGTACGGCCTGCACTTATCCAAATTCCATTATTAACAGAACCTTTGAATTGATTTTTTACACCATTTTCTAATCCACGTCCTGATCCTAATAAAATAATTAGCATAAAAATCCCCCAGGCTACACTAAACCCAGTAAGAATAGTACGAAGCCTATTCTTTTTTATTGTAGAAAATATTTCATGCCATTTATCGAGATCAAACATGTTCTAATTTTTTATGATTAAATCAGATTCTATAATACCATCTGTTAAATGTATTATTCTATTTGTTTTTTCTGAGATATCCTTTTCGTGGGTAACAATAATAATTGTTATACCGGATTTATTTATTTCGCGAAATAAATCCATTACTTCTAAGGATGTTACTGAGTCAAGAGCTCCAGTAGGTTCGTCGGCCAATATAACCTTAGGCTTACTAATCATTGCCCGTGCAATTGCTACTCTTTGCTTCTGTCCACCAGAAAGTTCATTTGGCATATGTTCAGCCCAATCTTTAATTCCCATCTTGTCTAAATATTCCAGAGCTATTTTATTCCTTTTTTTACGTCCAATTCCCTGATAATACAAAGGAAGTGCCACATTTTCCATCGCATTTTTAAAAGAGATTAAATTAAAGGACTGAAAAACAAATCCAATCATATTATTTCTGAAATAAGCTGCTTTTTTTTCTGTCAAATTACTCATTAAAGTATTATTCAGCTTATAGTTACCTTCGTCATATGAATCAAGAATACCTAAAACATTTAATAAAGTTGACTTTCCTGAACCTGAAGATCCCATAATAGAAATAAGTTCTCCTTGCTCAATCACAAGATCCAGACCTTTCAGTACATGTAATTTATTATTTCCGGTTACATACGATTTATGTAATCCTTTAACTTCTATCATTACTTGGTTTGATTTATGAGTACTCTTTCCAAATTTACAAGTATTATACCAAAACTTATACACACCTCATACTCTGATTATTATTAAGAAACATCACACTAAAAGCTTATTCTATTCTGCACGTAAATGTACGCTAAGTGTTCAATACCGTACATCCAAACAAATCAATGGTATTTAGCATTTAAACTTCTTATACAATACGGAAATAGAGCATTATTTATTACTTTTAACTCCTAAAATAAATGTAATGGAATGTTCGGGTAATTTTTACTTACACAATTTTAAATTTAAAAAATCAGATTCTTTTAATGATTCATATATTAAAACCGGCATTTCTGTATATGAGGTAATAAGAATAGAGAAAGGAATACCTCTCTTTCTTGAAAATCATCTTGACAGGTTATTCCGTTCTGTAGAAATTCTTAATCTTTCAATTAATGAAGCTTATTGTGATTTTGAAACATTAATTGCTGAACTAATTAATAAAAACAGCATTCTTCAGGGGAAAATTAAAATAATTATTCATTTTAACAGCGAGACAAATCTTCATGAGAAAAATTTACTAATTTATTTTACACCTCATTATTTCCCAACTATTGAAGAATATAAAAATGGAGTAAAAACAGGACTCTGCAACGCATCAAGAATTAACCCAAAAGCAAAGGTTCTTAATTCTGATGCAAGAATTATTGCTAATGATACAATTGCAGAAAAAAAGCTTTTTGAAGTTATTTTAAATGATAATAAAGATTTTATAACTGAAGGTAGCAGATCCAACATATTCTTTATAAAAGAAAACAGGATAATAACTTCTCCCGAAAAGGATGTTTTACAAGGAATAACAAGGCTAAACGTTTTGAAATTATGCAAATCAGAAAAAATTGAACTTATTCAGAAAAAGATTCATTTTTCTGAGATATCTGAAATGGATTCAGCATTCATTACGGGGACATCATTAAAAATTCTACCGATAAGAAATATCGATTCATTTGAGTTTAAAACTCAAAATAAGCTTTTACAAAAGATTACGGACTTGTATAATGATTGTATAGAAAAATATTTAGGCGATAAATTACCCTAACCAGTTAATTAAATTCTTTGTTTCAAGGAATGGATTTACTTTTCCGAAAAGAAAATCATTTTCCCTTCCTGGTTTATCATAACACATCATAGGATGCATTGATTCTATTTTATTTTCAATTTTGATATTCTCTACTATAGATTTTGCATTATTACCCCATAAAAACCATATGATTTGCGCATTAGAAGACGCAATATATTCTAATAGTTTATTTGTGAAATTTCTCCATAATTTCTCGTGACTATTGGAATTTCCTGTTTCGCAAGTAAACGACGTATTTAAAAGCAAAACCCCTTGTTTTTCCCATTTTACAAACAATTCATCTGGAGAATTCAAAGGAAACTCAGAACCAATTTTGGGTTTTATTTCACTGTATTTTAGATATGTACTTTTATTTGCGTAGTAGATTGCTCTGATAATATTTTTTAATGAAATATTACTAAACTTTTCATTCCACGATTTTAGAGTTCCTACTTCAAAAGCTCTTCCTGTTGCAACACCCTTTTGTGGATATGGATCCTGGCCCAATATAAGCACCTTTACATTCAAGAGAGATCTTTCTAAAAACCTTAAAACAAATGGAGTTATTGGTGTAAATTCATTTTCAGAACTAAGAATTGAATTTTCAATAGATTTGATTTCCTGAATAATTTCCGGAGTTAAAAAATCATTCCAGCTTTTATCAATGGAATTTAGCGAATCGAGAAAAGATGAATTATAAGTCATTAACCGTGAAGTTTATTCCTCTCCTTTATATATTTTCCAAAGATTTTGCTCCTTTTTATAATCATAAAAAGAATCTACAAATTCTTTCATTTTTTTCCCTGTCCAGCTTCCATAAGAATATTGCTTAAATATAACTTCATTCTCTTTATAAATAAACATGACAGGAAAACCCATCCAATTTTTTATCTCTAAATCAATATCAGGCAACCACTCGGTAATTTCTTTTGATATTTTACTTTTATTTAATATTCCAATTATTATATCATTACCTCTTGCTTCAAACTTACCAAGATGTAAGATACTTCGTTTTAAAATAAAAACATCACGAACAAGTAATAGGAATACCAGCACAAGAATAAGCTGAGTTTCTGCCCAAGAATAAGGAGGAAGAGCAAAAAACAGTATTATAACGAAATCGAGTAGAAGAAGCCAAAGATTCCTTTTAAAAAACAGAAAAATACGACCAAGGTAGCTGCGATCACTATGAGAAGAATAATAATTTAATTGCATAACTTTAATAGTCTAACCAAGGATCTAAGTTCATATTTGTTGATCCATAAATGTCCAATGCCTGAAATTTAAGAATTTCTTTTATCATTTCAATTTTTGAAGCAATGTTTTTGCATTCAGAATCAGATTTTAGGACCTTCGTAAAATCATTTAATGCATTTGTATACTCCTGATGCAAGTAATAAATATCGCCTCGCATTTTAAGCCAATTGCTATTCTCTTTGTCAGTTTCAATCAAAGAACTTAACAGTTCTATTGCCTTTTTATGTTCTTTATTATTGATAAGCTTTTCGACAGCTTCAGATTCTTTCATAGATAAATGCCCTAATTTGCTGACAAATTTATATCAAAACAGGTTAAAAATTGACATTTAGAATACTAATCTGAGATAAACTTTTGTTTTTTGGCAATTCGAATAATTTCTTCTTCGTCGCCTGCATTTAATTTTAGCATTATATTTGCAATAAATGCATCCAAAATTTCTTTATTGAGATTCATTTTTTTTGCAATCTGATCTTTCATCAGGTTTTCAGCATAAAACTTTATTATCAATAATTCATTTTTTGTAAGTGAATCGAGCTGATTCCCATTCCCATTTTCTTTGTTTTTAAAACCAAATTTTGATTTGAATTGTGGACAATAATAGTTATTTCCGTCGTAAACATTTCTTACTGCGCCCACTAACTCAATTATTTTTGAATTTTTTGACACAAAACCTTTGGCTCCAAAATTTAATAATTGCTCGACAAACCAATTTTCCATATACATTGTAAATACAATGATTTTAATATCAGGATAATCGTTTTGCAGCTTTTCAGATAGTTCAATTCCATCCATTCCAGGCATTGAAATATCTGTTACTACAATATCTACCTTATTGGTTTCAAGTTTTTTTAGAACTTCCATTCCATTTCTTGCTGTTCCAATTATTTCAATATCATCCTTTGTTTTAAACAAAGAAACCAAGCCGAAAAGAGAAACATCATGGTCTTCTGCAATAATTACCTTGATTTTGTCCTTGCCTTTATTACTTTCCTTACTTGTAATTAATTCCAAAGGAATATCAACATTTATTACTGTTCCAAAACCAGCAAAAGTATCAATATTGTATTTCCCCTTAATTTTCTTTAAAGTCATTGATAAATTCTTATTATTTATCAAAAATGTATTCTCCTCGTAAAAATCTTCAATTTCAATTAGTGCATTCACGTATTCTTTATGATGAATTAATTGAATATTTACATTCAACTTTTTTGGGATTTCTGCAATCTTTAGAAATAACTCTTCGCAGAATTCTATAATACTTTCCTTAATATCTGTGCGTGTATCTTTCCAACCCGTTTCAGGATATAATGAAAAACTTATTTTATATGAAGATTTGTTTCTCTTCTTTAATTCTTCTATACTCTTATTAAAATCAATTTTAATTTTAGAACTGTCTGTTTCTTTTGTAATTGATTTAACTTCAGGAATAGCATTTTCAATTTCGTCTAAAGCTTTTGTAAAAGATTCTCCTTTAAATTCTCCTTTTATTTCTTCTATTTTTGTTTTGAATCCACTAAACTTATCTTCGAAATTGTCTTCGACTTCCTTGTAAATGTTTTCTTTCACCTTTCCAATTAGAGCTGATTTTCGTTTTATTAGCTTAAACACAATAAAGGTCAGAAAAGTTATAAATACGAAAACTAATAAATAAAGAATCTCATTATAAAAAGACACGTCAATTCTATAATAATCAATCAAGTACGATTTATTATCCAATTGAAGTGAAAGTTGATTTGGGCTTTTGCTTCTTTTAAGAATACTTATAATAATATTTTCCCCATTTGAAATATTTAAAGCAGATTTGTGATGCAGATCTTCACTAACCAATATAATTTTATTACTACTTTTAAATAAATACTCAGACTTACCATCATTAGCGATATCTATTTTACAGACAAATTCTACTTTCTCTTTCCTACTAACCAAGAAATTTTTACTTTTCTTTAAATCAGAGCTATATTTTATTAACTTTTTACCTGAAAATAAAATTAAATAATCAGGGTCAGAAGAATATTCAATTACTTCTAAATTGGATTTTTCTGTTAATCTCTTCTCCAGAATTCTGTTTCCTGCAATATCATATAACATCAAATTATTAAATACATTATCTGCCGTTGTTCCGCTATTTAATGATGCAATATAATTTTCTTCATTTATGTTTAATATATCTGAAGTTATTAAAGATTGTGTTCCCTGAAATCCAACAGGGCTAAATAAATAATTTAGATTATTGTTAAGAATAATTAATTGTGCTTTACTCCCATTTTCAGCAACTTTAACTGATTGATTCGATATTAAAACTTCTTTGTTTCCATCATTATTTATATCTCTAATGATTATTGGTTGTTTTATTTTTGCATTAATATCAGGAGAGAACTTAAAAGATTTTTGTGAAACATTAAATACATATAATTTTATTGGTTTATTCGGATAATCTGTATCAACTGTAAAGTAAAATTCCTTTTCATTCGTTTCTTTATCTCCATACAAGCCCAAAGATGAAACTCTAAGACTTTCATTAGACTCAGAAATTGTTGTTATAAAATTCCTTTCAATAATATACTTAGAATCATCTTCCGAATTTAGTATGTATAAAAACAAGGAATCATCTTTTTCGGTGAAAACAAATATTTCTTTTATACTATCACCATTATAATCATCGATAAATATTCTGCTATTCTTTACAGGAGATTCATTGAAATTCCAGAGTGCCTTAAATTTATCTTCAGAATCATATAAAAAAATTGTTGGTTGAAATATTTTATCATAATGATAGTAATTAATTTTTTCACTATTTCCATCATTATTTAAATCGGAATAATAAATTTCTCCGTTATTATAAAGTACAGATTCTTCGGAAATACCAGTATAATATTTGGGAATGTAGAATGCAATTATAAGAATTGCTATTATACTTAATATAATCCCCAGAATTAATGGATGTAATAAATAGCTTCGATTTTTATTAAACACTGCTCTACTTTTCAACTTCAATTATTCTTTTTTCGAATTGGATATCGAATTTACTACTATTTTTTAAATTAAAAAAGGGTTTCATACATTAATAATAAGCTAATTACAAATATTAGCTTACTGCAACATAATTATTATTTGCAAAAGCAGCACTTCTAACGTTTATAAGCTACAGCTCTAATAACTTAAAAAAGAATTCCTGAAATAATCTTGAAAAAAGTCTTTTAAAAAAGGCTACCTTAATAGGCAGCCTTTTTTTTATTTTGTGTAATATGTAACCATATTATTTTTTTGCCACGCGCCTCGAGTAAAATCTGGAACTTTTACCGGCATTCCCTGATTTTTAACTAGAATTCGTGAGAGTTCGATAATTGCAGACCATTCAGCTGCATCATAAACATCCTGATCTAAAGGCAATCCATTTCGTAAACAATAGATTAAACGATAATCCATAATAAAATCCATATTAATGATTTTGACTCAAATATATAGATTTCTAAAATAAAATTTTATGATTTTTATGAGGTGGTGTAATAAAAAAAGGAGATCATATTGATCTCCTTTTCTTCCGTCGGGGTGGCAGGATTCGAACCTGCGACCTCCTGCTCCCAAAGCAGGCGCG
>DAOWGM010000082.1 GCA_030637515.1 Bacteroidales bacterium | reverse complement strand
CTGATTTATAACCAAAAAAGGTATTGTACAAACCTGTTGTATTTATACCCGCTGAATCACCAATAAAATAATTGTCGGGAAAAAGATTAATAATACTAGTAGTAGTTGTACCTTTAGCTGTTGTATTTCGGCCACTAACAGCAAAGCCACCTACTTTACCTTTTAAACCTGATTCATCAAAAGTAATTCGTGTACTGTCGGGTGTTACATGAAGAAAACTAATGTCATCTGCAGGATCTGCTTTTACAGTTGTATTTCTTCCACTAACAGCAAACCCCCCGACTTTACCTTTTGCTCCTAAGGGAACTATAACTTTTGCTCCATCCTCGTAAACAGCAAAAACCGTATCGCCAGATGTATTTAATACCGCAAATAAGGCATTTCCTGTTCCATTACTATTCATTTTTGATAATGAAAGCCAATCTGCACCATCGTAATAATAGAAACTTGACTTATCAGTATCGTACACTAATAATCCTGTTGCAGGACTTGATATAGCATTTCTTTGTGTTGTTGTTAAACGAGGAATTAATAATCCTTTGGAATCAGATTTTACATCCAACATAGCCGATGCTTTAGCAACATAAGTATCATCATCGGTTACTGCCACATTCTGTGAATTCGCTGCTAAACCAGATAATATCAGTACCAATATTAATAGTATTCGGTTTAGAATTTTTGGTGCTTGGTAAATATTTTTCATAACTGTAAAGTTTGGGTTGGTTAGGTATAAACATGTAAGTTCTAATTTTTAAAGCACAATTTCAAGTCGTTTGTCAATAAAAACTAACCATTTATAAAAAAAAAATTATGATTAAAGATTTTATTCGTGTAAACGTTATTTAAGATTATGAATTTCAATTAATTACAATTCTAAATTTGAAATATATCTTTCTATTACCATGAAACATTCATGTTTCATCGGATGACTTTCTAAATAATTGACAATCAGGCTTGAAAATTTTCAGATTTAATGAATGAAATGTTTACAGAAGAAAGAGCATGTACAAATCAATTTATTGCAATTCCTCCGGCAAATATTTTAGAATCACAATTTGATTTTAGAATTGAAATTGCAGCTCCGGGATTTGAAAAATCAGACTTTAAAATTGATTTGGACAAAAAACTACTTACAATTTCGCTTAATTAAGGAAGTTGATGATAATGATGAAAAATAGTTTTTTCAGATAACAAAAAAAGGTGCAGAGCACCATAATATTAAAACAAATGTTGAAAATATTACGGTGCTCTGCACCTTACATTTAGGAAGAATGTATATGCTATAAATATTTTGCGGCTCTGCCGCTCTTATCTTAAGTTAACGCATATACCTGCCACGACTCACTTAAAAAAACACAATAAATTTTCAATATTCTATTAATCTACAACCCCGCCTGCCATGCCTACGGCAGCTAAACCGGACGAGCAGGAAATTCGTGGCGCAGCTTGCAAATTTAAGATATTGATTTTATCTCGCGGATTTATTAGAAATCACTCTGGGTAATTTATGTTCAAGCAACATTAAATCAGTTAAAACAATTGCAGTTACTGCCTCAATAACTACAGGAACTCTTAAAGCGATACAAACATCATGTCGTCCTTTTATTTTTAACTCTTCCTGTTTATCTGTTTTAAAATTGAAAGTATTTTGTGTTTTTGAAATACTTGGAGTAGGTTTTACTACAACTCTAAAAACAAGAGGGTTACCATTAGTTATCCCTCCATTAATTCCACCTGCAAAATTGGTAACTGTTTTACCGGTAGCATCTATTAATTGATCATTATGTTCACTGCCAAACATTTTTGCGGTCTGAAATCCTGACCCGAATTCGATTCCTTTAATTGCAGGAATTGAAAAAACAGCATGACTTAAAACAGATTCGAACGAATCGAAAAAGGGTTCGCCCAAACCAACTGAAATATTTTCAGCTATACATTCAACTATTCCACCTATTGAATCTTCATTTTTTATGGCACTATCAATATCTTTTTCGCCACCTGCCTCAACAAGTTTAGCCTTAATGGAAACAGAATTAATCAATTTTTTTGCAATAACACCAGCAGCAACTAAACCAAGAGTTAATCGACCCGAGAAATGACCTCCACCACGATAATCGTTAAAACCACCATATTTCATTTTTGCAGTAAAATCGGCATGGCCGGGGCGCGGAAAACTAAATAAATCATTATAGTCTTCGGATTTTGTATTCTTATTTTGAAAAGAAATTAATATTGGAGCTCCCGTAGTATAACCATTAAAAATACCAGAAAGCAAAATTGGTTTATCATCTTCAATTCTGAGAGTTGTACCTTTAGCACCACTTTTACGACGAAGCAAATCTTCGGTGAAATCATCTTCAGAAATAGCTAATCCGGCAGGGCAACCATCAATTAATACACCAACCTGATTTCCGTGCGATTCTCCGTAAATACTTATTTTGAATATTCTTCCAAATGAGTTCATATGTCATCGTTTTATTGAATTATTGTCATTTAATAGGTTTATGTTATAATTTTTTTTTGTTACCTGCCTACCGGCAAGGCAAGCTCACTCCCACAAACCCATCGCTAAACCCGCTCGTGAACCTTCATACCCTAGTTCTTTTTACAATAACTTAACTTATGATTAAATATAATCATTCCTGTTTTTATAAATTCCTTGTATGAAGGTTTCAGGAATTGAAAATACAGAATATTCCCTGACGATCAAAATTTAGTTTTTACACACCAAAACTCAATCCTATTTTTTCGTCCATTATATTTATCTTTTTGTAAATTTAACTTGCTTTTTGTAAAGTTTAATTTACATTTGTATTATATTAATCTTAAAAACTATTTTATATGAAAACTTATCTTCCATACTTTTATAAAAAAATTGGTATTGCCTTTGTGTTAATAGCAGTTGTTTTGTCTTTTGCAGCAAATATTAATGATTTACTTGCAGGATTTATAGATGGTTGGAATTTAACTGATGGTATAATAAGTAAATCAGAATTTAATATTATTTCGTCAGAAATGGGTCGAATATTAACTTGGATAAGTTTATTTTTCTCATTTAGTGGTTTTCTACTTTATATGTTTTCAAGCGAGAAAGTTGAAGACGAATTTATTGAACAATTAAGATTCAAGTGTTTGGCAAAATCGCTTGTATTTACATGGATAATTGCCTCAGCATTAATTATTATTAACGGAAAACTACAACTGGAAGGTCTGTATATATTACAATTACAGCTTTTCGTTTATGTTGTACTGTTCGCATATAATAAACACTGGAAATATATTTAACCTCAACTATCCATAAAAGCCACGAATTCGCTAATAATAAATGAATTACGATATTTGCTTTTTAAATCATTCGCGCATTAGTGGCTAATATAGAGATATGTATGAAAGTTTATGAAAAAATCAAGTTAATTCGTATAATGATTATAAAAAAGAGATGTTTTGAAAAATTCATTAAAAGTAGAAAGAGCTAAAAAAGATATTACTCAAGCCGAACTGGCTAACCAAATTGGAATATCCCGACAATCTATTAATGCAATTGAAAAAGGGAAATTTGTTCCTTCTACATTATTAGCATTGAAACTAGCTCGATATTTCGAAACCAGGGTTGAAGATATATTTACTTTAGAAGAAGGTGAATAATGTTATGTAAGGAAACCATCTGTTAATCAATAAAAGTTTCCTTAAGTATCATTTTAACACTATTAATTTCCTTTTCAGTTAATTTATCCAGTGTCTTAACTATTCTCTGCTTATCAATTGTTCTAATTTGATCTAAAACAATCCAACCTTTCTTATTATCATGTTTCACAGAAACTCTCGTTGGATATTTCTTTGATTGACTTGTCATTGGAGCGATAACAATTGTATTTAGATATTTATTCATCTCGTTAGGTGAAATAACAACGCAAGGCCGAGTCTTTTTAATCTCACTTCCAATTGTAGGATCAAGATTCACTAAAACTATTTCGTATTGATTTATTTCCATTCTTCGAAATTTTCATCTTCAAAAACATCAGTCATTAATGGCTTATCATCTCCATTTTCATGCATTTTCTTAAAAGTTTTCTCCCAACCTTTTCTAGGTTCTGCTTTCGGTTTTAAAATGATATAACCTTTCTCAAGAATAAGTTCAACAGTATCTTTAATATTATACTTATCAAGTAAAGTTTTACTCAATCTTATACCTTTTGAATTGCCTATTGGAATAATTGAAATATCCATAACATTCATTTTTAATGTAATTACAAAGTTAGCACATTACTCTGTGCTTATCAAATTATTCCCAAGTTTTTTTAATAGTACAACACTACTTCATTTTAAACTTATTGCCAGTTTCTTTTATGATGTTTTTATAAAATTCATCGGAATAACCGGGCTGTTCAATTGCCGGAGTATCAAACTCTTTTCCAAACAATTCGCGCACATAATTATCGTGTTTCCCATTCTGCTTTTTGATGTTACCATCGGAGTATTTTACCAACAAATGATTGGCAAGTTCTTTCCATGATTTCCAGGTATTTGAAGCACATTTAAGCGAAAACTCACTAATCATTTTAATTGCTTCATCAGGATTTGTTTTATAAGCAATCGCGGCTTTTTCATCCATCTCCTTAACCTGCTGAATATAACCCAATTCAAGTTCATTTTGTTTCTCCCTGATAATCGGCATTACCCTGTTCATAAGATTATATGCAAAATTTGAAACCCTGTTAAAAGTCCAAAAAGCAGATGTTTCGCTATAAGTTAAGATATCGCCATTGCCAACTTTAAAATTCTCAGGAGCTTGTTGTAAACCTGCGTATAATGGAGTATAAACTGTTAGGTAAGTATCATCTACACCAAACCACAGAATACCACCAATAGGATCGGGTAAATCTGAACGTAATTGTGCTACAATAGAAAATGCTGTTTGCTGAGTTGAAATAGCTCTTTCATGAAAATAACGTTGTCCATCAACCTCCCATGTTAGCGACCTCCATCTTACTGTACTTTCAAAAGGACCGGCTCCGGGGTCTTTTGTCATATCCATTGGAGTACCCTGATAATAATCTCTCATTAATTCCAT
>DAOWGM010000117.1 GCA_030637515.1 Bacteroidales bacterium | reverse complement strand
GTTAACTTTTTATAAAATTATGTGGATAATTTGGCATACGATTCTGAAAAGTTAAAACAGACTCTTTTTTAATCACACCATTATCGATATTAATAGCCTTTTGAATTGTACGATTTTTCATCCAACTTTTACGGCCTTCTAAAATTGTTGATAAATAAACAATTAATGCAGCAGATATTGACCTTGAAGCACTTTCCCAAAGATAACTTGGCGTGTGATCAACTGCATAATAGTCGATGTTATCGATATTCAGAATTGGATTTTTAAAAGTTGTAGGCTTAGCGAAATAGAATCCCATACCTTCGTCGCAACTAACATCAATTATTAAACTTCCTGGTTTTAAAGAATCTTTTTCATCTTCTGTTACAAAATCGATAGGATTGTCTGTATCCTGATAGGTGCCATTAATAATGATTTCAGATTCACTAATTAAATCGGATAAAGGTCGAACTGTACCATCATGTTCTATAGTTACCATTCTGGCCTCTCCATTATTACCTTCACGAATACGAACATAATGAACATCTAAAATTTCTTCACGCACTTCATGATCAGGTCTTTGAATACAAATTGTAATATCTCTGAAACCATGAGCTTTAAGTGCATAAATAGCTCCTCGACTAACTGCCCCAAAACTAAAAATGATTACTTTACGCTGGTTACCATAATGACCATCAATACCCCTTAATTGTAATGCGTGAATAACCGCGCAATAACCTGCCATTTCATTATTCTTATAAAATGTATGTCTGCCTATTTGACCATCTGGAGACCAAATAAACATGTCTTCAAAGGCAATTAGTGTTAATTTTCGATCTATTGCAGTTTGTGTGATGTCACCTTGCTGTGCACAATGTGGATAACCCCAAATAAACCCTCCTTCACGTATTTCTTGTAAATCAGCTAACACTGGTTTAGCAATAATAACTGAGCCAATTTCAGTTAATAATTCATGACGAGAAGCAACTCCTCCAGTTTGAGAAACAAAAAAATCATCGTCTAAACCAAAAGGCGCACCATATCCCTTTTCAAAAATTAATTGTTTTCTAATGTCTTCAGGTAAACGAGATAAATGATCTGGATGAATTGGAACACGTTTTTCATCTTCTTTTTTTGAAGTTCCAATAACTCCTAAGGTTAGTTTTTTCATAAGTTCTCTTTTGTTTATTTTGTTATAAAACAAATTAATGTCGGCCCGACTATCCGTAACTCAATGAGAAATCATTTGCTGAGGTGAAAGATTATTTTTTAAGCAGCAAAATGGAGTTATGACTGATTGAAATCAAAAATGGTATAAACCAGCCATAAAGATACTCTATTTTTCTAAGTAATGCTTGAATTTGAAAATTGATAATAATCTAATTAATAAAAAACAAACCTATAACACGCGTTCAACAAGTAATGCGGGGGTTACTTATTTCAATCGTGAGACTGTTTCGCTTAGTTTGGTGGTTTGCCGACATTGCCTTTTTAAAACAAATTCGTTTTAGTAATTATAGATAATTCTAAAGTAAATTTAAATTAGTATTAATCCAATATGCAAGTATATCCATTAATTTGATTGTTTAATAACCTTATTTAGTAGGTAGTGTGAGCTTTTTGATTATTTTTGTTTTAACAACAAGTTAAGTGAAAGCGGACATATATGAATAAGATCAAAATAATCAAAAAAGTTAAAGCCTATTTTATTAGATTAAAAGTGCATAAAATCCTGGGATTCACTGCTGACTTTTTAATTTATGCAGGTTATCTGTTGAAATTGTCAAAGTGGATTGAAAACAATAAGGGAAAACTTAAGTATAATGACTTTTACAATAGTGCAGTTGTACATAAAAATAGAATACAATTGTATGATGCTTTTGCAAATGAACGTAATTTAAAAGAAATTACTGTAAATTACCTTGAGTTTGGAGTAGGACGAGGCAACTCTTTAAGATGGTGGACTGATAATAACATCAATCCACAATCTATTTTTTGGGCATTTGATACATATGAGGGATTACCTGAGAAATATGGAACATATGAAATAGGAACTTTTTCTTTACAAGGAAATTACCCTGATATATCGGATAGTCGAATCAATTTTGTTAAGGGTCTCTTTCAAGATACATTATTAGCTACAATTCCCAAAATTGACTTTGAAAAAAAAACAATAATACACATCGATGGGGATTTGTATTCTTCAACATTATTTTCACTTTGTATTTTGTATCCATACCTTAAAAAGGGAGATATAATCATATTTGACGAATATGTTGTTCCAGGACACGAATTCAAAGCCTTTGATGACTTTGTTAAATCCTTCTACATAAAGCTGGAACCAATTGGAGCGATAAACAATTACTTGCAAATGATTTTTGAGATAGCAGAGATAAAGAATGTGTCATCTCATTAAAAGTATTATTAATCTTTAATACACCTTATATAGTAAGACATATTTTTTGAAAAAGACAAAGTATAAACACGCTCATCATCATACATTAGATAAAAATATATAGCCTCTGATGTATTTGTTCCTTCAGTTGTAGGCCAGAATATGGCAATTTTTTTATAAAATTGCAATTTCCCAAATTCACTTTCTCCTGCACCTATAGCATTAAATTCTGAAGAGTTACTTGCTCTATAATTAGGTGAATTCCAGTGCTCGAGGCCAGCTTGTTTCATTTTTCCACTTGCAACTTTTATTCCACCAAGATAATCAAAAAGTGTAACCCACTCTTCATAATCGGGCAAATGCCAGCCTTCAGGTGCTGATTTCAAAGCTTCATTCCACGTATAAAGTCTTCCGTAAATACTAACATCTTTGTAAACCGTGTTTGCTATTGGATTGCCATCTTTATCTAAAGTCGAATTTAAATTTTCTGCCATCCACCATTGATCACCAATTTTTATTGTTTTATAAATATTTCCTTCATAATCGTTAACTGTTCCTTCTTCAAAAGGATGTGTTACTACAGTATCTTTAATAATTTGAATTAATTTTGAATCTTCAACTGTAACAGTGTATAATCCAGCACTTAAATTTGTTAAGTCCTCTGTTTTATCACCAGTTGACCAGCTTATTGAATATGGAGCTTCACCGCCTGTTATTGTAATATCAATAGCTCCGTCATTTCCATTATGTGAACTAACGTTTGTAATTGAAAACTCAACTTCTAATTCGGGTTGTATTTCCTCATCTTTGTTACATGCATTATTTAAAATTAACGCAATAATAATTAGTAGTATTGATAAGTATTTTCTCATGATGTATAAAATTGGTTAACAATAAAATATATGTTTATTCAATGCAATTTGGTAAATGTTTATTAATTATTAAAATACAGTCAACTAACGTTATATTCTTTTCTATAAACTTTGTTTTATTATCAACCTTCAAATTAATTCTAATCTTATTTTTAACATATTGATCACATTATGTTAATAAAACTAAATTTTGTTCACAGCAGAATATTCACTATTTTCATTTCCTTAAAAATGTTTTGTTATGAACTCATTTGGAACAATATTTAAAATAAGCATATACGGAGAGTCACATGGAAATCAGGTTGGTGTATTAATTGATGGTTGCCCTGCTGGATTGGCTATTTCGGAAAAAGAGTTTTCTAATGATTTACTTCGCCGTAAAAGTGGAGCAAAAGGAACTACTACAAGAATTGAAGAAGATAAGCCAATTATTGTATCGGGTGTTTTTAATGGATATACAACTGGTGCTCCAGTATTAATTTCTTTTCTGAATAAGAATACAAAATCAGAAGATTATAAAGATTTATTTAATTTTCCACGTCCGGGACATGCAGATTTTACAGCCAAAATGAAATATGGAGGTTTTAATGATTTTCGTGGCGGAGGTCATTTTTCAGGACGTTTAACGCTTGGTTTAGTTGCTGCAGGTGTTATTGCAAAAAAACTAATTAATCCTATTTCTATAAATGCTAAACTTACTGTGGCAGGAGGAGAAACAAACGTTGAAAAAGCAATTGAAAAAGCAATTAAAAATGAAGATTCAATTGGTGGAATAGTGGAATGTATAGCTGAGAATGTTTCAGTTGGCTTAGGCGAACCTTTCTTTAATTCTGTTGAGTCGGTATTAAGTCATATGGTATTTTCAATTCCTGCAATAAAGGGAATTGAATTTGGCTCAGGTTTTGGTTCATCTAAAATGTATGGAAGCGAGCATAACGATCAATTAATTGATGCAACGGGAAAAACCATAACAAATTTTTCCGGAGGAATAAATGGAGGCATTACAAATGGAAATCCATTAATTTATAGAGTAGCTGTTAAACCAACTTCAAGTATTTCAAAAGTGCAACAAACCGTAAATTTAAGTTCGGGAGAAAAAGAAGAATTAAAAATAACAGGCCGACATGATGTATGCATTGCACTGAGGGTCCCAGTTGTTTTAGAAGCAGTTACAGCAATTGTCCTGACAGATTTAATGATGCTTGAGCACAAGATACCTACAGTTATTCCTAATAATTCAACACGATAAGCTCATATTTAATAAAATCAAAATGAGAAAATCATTAATAATTGTAATAGTAAGTTTTGTTATTGTTGTACTGTTAGTCAACCAGTTTGTTGATGCTCCAACATTTTACAACCCAAAAGATAAACTGGAATTTGTACTTAAAGAAAAACAAAATGATCGTTTAGACTTAATTTATCTGGAAATTCTGGCTGGTGATTCTCTCAATATTGATTATCATTATGGATTAATTACAAGTTATTTCTCATATCTACCTTCAAATAGAACTATTAAGGAACAGGATTTAATCGATATATACTGGACGTATACTGAATACACAGAAAAACATGCAAATGATATAGGTTTTTATTCTTTAGGATTGATTTCATCAATGAAACAGGATTTAAATAATGCTTTAATATATTATACTCAGGTTTCAAATGATACTTTAAAATATTTAAATAATTCAATTGGAAGAGTATATTCTGAATTAAATGATTTAGAAGAAGCTGAAAAGTATTTTAAGAAAGAAATTGAAGCAAAAGGAAACTTAGAAGGTGCTTATTCAAATCTAATTAATAACTATTATTCACAGCGTAGGCTGGATGATCTTCATGAACTTCTGAATGATCGTGAAGCAAGAAAGTATTTTCCCTCACATCTTAAAAGATATATGTATCTGTCTAAATATAATCTTTTCAGGTATTTCGAGACTGTTTTCAGTCATACATATAGTAATCAGAACTTAGTGGGTTTCTTAGGTGCATTGTTGGTAATGCTAAGCTGGCTTTTTTACTTACGTCGGATTGATATTTACGAACCCGAAAAATGGAAACACATACTATTAATATTTATTCTGGGTGCAATTTTTTCTGAATTTACCTTCTTACTGAGTGATTTAAATTCAATGTTTACTGGATTCAACCTGAATGGAGGAGTTCTGAATGATTTGCTTTATTGTATAATTGGAATTGGAGTAATTGAAGAATTGGTAAAAATACTTCCCGTAATTTTAATATTAAAATATACACGAGCCATTAATGAACCAGTTGATTATTTGATATATGGATCTGTTTCTGCACTGGGCTTTGCTTTTGCCGAAAACCTGCTTTATTTCAATAGTTACGGACCGCAAATAATAATGGGAAGGGCATTAACAGCCGTAATCTTACATATGTTTTTAACTTCATTGGCTGCATATGGTTTAATGCTTAATAAGTATAAATCATCAAAAGGCATTTTAACAGATTTTATAAAGTTTTTTGTGCTTGCAGCGATAATTCACGGATTATACGATTTCTGGCTAATAAATCAGACAGCAAGTCGTTTTGCTTTATTATCAATGGTTATATTGGTATTTTGTTTTTCCTTTTTTAATACTTTAATATCAAACTCTTTAAGTAATTCAGATTTTTACGACGAACATATACATTTAAACAGAAGAAAATTACAGAGCTATCTCGTTTACACTCTGTCGTTAGTTCTTATGTTTCAGTATTTATCAGTATCATTTAAATTTGGACATGAAGAAGGTTGGATCAGCTTAAAAAACTCTTTGATTTCCGGCGGGTATTTAATTATATTTATTTCGGCCAACTTAGGAACAATCAGTATTAAACATCGCAAATGGAAGCCTTTACAAATAAAGCTACCTAAATTCACATTAAAACTGGAATATAACCCAAATGATGTGATCGGGCAGGAGTTTGATATAAAAGCAATATCCGTAAACAGAGATTTAAAGAGATTGTGCCCAAATAAAGGCAAAATTGTAAAAAGAGAAACGGTTTCAGAAAATCCTGATTGGTATTTATTCGAACTGGAAAGTAAAAAGGAAATACTTGAATTTAACGGACGTTATATTTTAATTAAAGCAAAATCACCTAATAATCCGATTCGAATTAATAGGAATACTGATGTTGCTGTTTTTGTGTTTCTAAGCGATGAAAAAATAGAACAGGAAATTAAGCTTCGCGAAGACTTCTTATTTAAAGGTTGGGCAAAATTGACATAGCTTATTCTAAAGAGATATTTTTAAATAAAAAGGCTGCTAAAAATAAGCAGCCTTTTCTAATTTTATTTAAATTATTTTATTGATTTATAAGTACTTCGTTGCTGTATAATTTACCGTCAATAACAACTTTTACAATACCGTATTTAATATCATTGTTAATACTCAATTTATTGTAATTCTGATTGATTTCTTTTTTAGAGATTAATGATCCGTTTAAAGAATAAACTTCTGCATACGCATTTTGCAAATTAGTTAAATCAAAGTTTATTAGTTCAATTATTATGTTTCTTTGTGAAGAATAAATCTTAACTTCCTTGTTGTTTATAATATTAATTCCAGTTGTGTTTTCGTATGTAACTGTTAATTGTTCCGAAGCTTCGTTTGTATTTCCTGCATCATCTTCAGTAACATTCCCATCAATTAAAATTTTTACATCTCCTTCACTTATAGCTTCTATAATCGAAGTGAATACTATATTATCCGAAGAATTTAGAGACTGAACATTACCATTATTAACAGTAATATCTGTTTGTTCAAAACCAATAACTTCTTCTGAGAAAGTTATGTCAATATCAAATTGAGATTCTGTTACTGTAGAGTTCTCAGTACTAAGTGCAATTGTCGGTGATTCTGTATCTTCAGCTGTAAAACTCCAGTAGTTTTTAGATGTTATTCCTGCAAAATTATTTCCGCTTGTTCCCTTAAAAGCATTTTCGTCAATAAGGATATAATATTCTGCTTCACTTTCAAATTCATTCGCAGGATTAATAGTAATAGTAGATGTATTGTTTCCGCTTATCTTACCTGATAAAACATCAATAGTTTCAAATTCACTGTCATCACTAACTCTGTAAATAACTATATTACCTGAGTTTGCAGCAACATCTTCATTGAATTCAATTGTCATGTCAGTATCAATCTGAATATCGATAGAATCATTATAAGGAGTTATGCTGCATATTCTTGGTAATATTACTTCAGGAGCATTTCCCATAAAGATCTCTGGTAAAGCCATATAGCCCAAATAACTCCATGAAAAATTATCCTTACCATTAAATGAAATTCCATCGTTGTGATGAGCTATTGAAGACATAATTGGAAGTACATCTGCTTCTTCAGTAATGGAGAATGTAAAATAATTGATTGAGTCATATGAACTGGTAGCAATATTGTTTAACGAATCTAAGCTACCGCTAAAACTTTGACCATCAAGGTTTACTAAATTACCATAATCCTGTAATCCATCAGAAAATATGAATATAACTCTTTTAATATCTGTTGAGTTATCTTTGAATAGTTTGTTTTTAGCATCCATTATGGCTTCACCTAATGCAGCGTTGCCTGAAGCTGTTCTTGGCGTAATATCAGCCAATACTCTATCATATGATGTATTGACAGTTTCATCAACATTTGAAATTCTAATAAAATCCTTGTCAAAATTAATAATGTCTGGATCTATAGTATTTGTATTAAAGTAAGTTATGCATAACGAATCTCCTTCTTGTTGATTTTCCTCAAGAATATTAACTGTTTTGCGAACAGACTCTTTTAATACATCAAGCTTATTGGTAACTCCATCATCTAAGTTTTCATTCATACTTTCCGATAAAGCAACCACAAATGCTGCTTTTAAAGGTTTTCTTTTTATAGGAATTTTAACAGCGAACGTTTCTGGAACTGAATCAGGATATTCAACAGTCACATAGAATTCAATATCAGCATCATACATAGAATTGCATAAAAACTCAACATAGGCATTAATTTCTCCATTTTCTGATATAGTAAGCGAAGATGAACTTTCTGCTTCAGTACATTGAAAACTAACATCGCTTACATCAAAAGAGGTGCTTAATCTGTTCAAACCAGACGTGATTGGCATTAAAAATGTATATGGTGTTTCAAGTTCAATTGATGGCAATGTAATTACACATTCTGAACCTGTAGGATCAGTACCGCAAATAACTGGTGCGTCAAATTCCGGACTATTTAAATCAATGATATGTGTTACGGTAGGAAAAGTATTATCGCTTGTAAAAGCCCAGTAATTCTTTGAAGTTATTCCTGCAAAATTATTTCCGCTTGTTCCTTTGAAAGCATTTTCATCAATCAGAACATAATACTCTATTCCTCTTTCAAATTCATTTGTAGGATTAATTGTAATAGTAGAAGTATTATTCCCGCTTACTTTACCGGAAAGTACATCAATAGTTTCAAATTCGCTGTCATCACTTACTCTGTAAATAATTATATTTCCTGTATTTGCAGCAACATCCTCGTTAAAATGTATGGTTAAATCATCATCAGCCAAAACATTAATAGAATCATTATATGGACTTAAACTGCAGATTCGAGTTGCTACTTCATAAGCTTTTTTACCTTCTAATATTTCATTAAGCTGGTTTTCTATTTCGAGCTGAAAATCAGTTGAATTTTCGTTAATATTTATCGACATACCATTATTCTGGTGTGCAATTGCAGCCATAATAGGAGGTACATCTGAAGATTTTGTAGTTGAAACTGTTATATAAATAATACTATCATTGGGATTTGTTGAATAATTATTTAAAGAATCTTCTGTATTCTCAAAACTTAATCCATTCAGCTTTAATTTATTCCCATAATTTTGTTTCCCATCCGAAAATAAAAATATTATTTTCTTTACTGTTGTAGGATTACTTTTATCATGCTTAAGCTTAGCATCTAATAAACCTTCTCCAATAGCAGATAATTGTTGAGGTGTTCTGGAATCTAAATCGTTATAAACACTTAATAAGGATGTATTTTCAGAAGCATCAGATAATCTAATAAAATCTCCCGGGAAATTTGCTATTTCAGGTTGAACTACTTCCGAAGTAAAATAACTTATGCCAAGAGAATCTCCTTCTTGCTGAAACTCTTCCAGTTTACCAACCAGCTCATAAACCTTTTCTTTTAATACCTCCAATTTAGTAGTTGTTTCATCCTCAAATGTTTCTCCCATGTTTTCAGATATATCAACTACCAACGCTATTTTTAAACTATCTCTTAAAATAGGAACTCTAAATAAATGTTGTTCGGGAGTGAATAACGATTTTGATATGTCAAGTCTGAAGTCTAAATAACTGTTGAAATTATATGTACACATATCAGTAACTTGAACTGTAACAATATTTTCTGAAACCGAAATATTGTAGTTATTAGTAATTTCAGAACAACTCCCTGAAATATTTGATGCAGATAAAGAGTATGGTTCAGATACTAACACTGGAATAGTAAAATCTTTTATTTCATTTATATGAATTCCCGGAAGATTCATACGCCCTGATGAGTATGTTGTACCCACAGGATAATCTGCTACATCTGTGCTAATTAAAATCTGGCTATAAGCCTGAAAAGATATTGCTAAAATAAAAAGAAGAATAGTTACTCTCTTGCTTAAAAAAATTAATTTTCTCATAATATGTTTTAATAAAGTATTTTAAAAGCTGCAAAGATACTTTTTAAATGAATTAATAAAAGTGATAAAATATAGCTTCGTGTATTTTTTTTAAGGATTAGTCAAAAATTTTAAAAAATGGAATCAAACAATAAATCTAACGTTTTAAAATATAAGATATTTTCATATTTTTATCTTCAATATTATTTATTAATAAAATTGGAGGAGATATGAAAAAGATATTAATACTTTTTATTCTTTTACTCTTAAGCGTTATCAATAATATAGCTCAAATACCGGAATATTTTAATTATCAAGCAGTGATAAGAAATTCTTCAGGTGAGCTTATTCAAAATTCAATTGTGAAGATTAAAATTGGTGTTATGGAAGGCTATGATACGGCACCAATAGTTTATTCTGAAATTCATGAAGTAACCACAAATAATTTTGGTCAAATAGCTTTTAAAATAGGATTGGGAATTATCGATTTTGGTGATTTCTCTGCAATTAACTGGTCTGTTGGGCAGATATTTCTGTTAACAGAAATCGATGAAAACAGCGATGATATATATGATTATTTAGGAACAACACAGTTATTAACCGTTCCGTATGCTTTGTATGCTAAAGATGTTGAAAATAAGGATGATGCAGATGCTAATCCTGCAAATGAAATTCAAGATTTAAATC
Organism: Bacteroidales bacterium; assembly: GCA_030637515.1. Taxonomy (GTDB): domain Bacteria; phylum Bacteroidota; class Bacteroidia; order Bacteroidales; family UBA12077; genus UBA12077. The sequence continues at coordinate 10,326 of DAOWGM010000117.1, read as the reverse complement.
TTAATACTAACATATTAACTATAACAAATAATCCTTCAGCAACTCAGATCGATTTAGCTGATTTAGGTGCAAATACAGATGAACAAACACTGAATTTATCTAGTACTAATTTATCAATTTCAGATGGCAATACCATTGATGTAAGTTCATTGGTTAATGATGCCGATCCGAACCCTACAAATGAAATTCAGATCCTTTCAATTTCAAATGATACTATATATCTTGAAAATGGAGGTTTTGTGAAATTACCTGTAGATGCAGATAGTAATCCTATAAATGAGCTTCAAAATCTGACTTTTGACGGAGATACTCTGGAAATAAGTGATGGTAATAAAATTGTATTTCCATACGATAGTAGCAAATGGGTTTCAAATGGGTCGGAAATTTATTATAATACTGGTAATGTTGGAATTGGCTCAGCCGATCCGGTTAGTAAACTGGAAGTAAAGGCAACGGCAACTTCAGGAGCGTTATTTCAGGTGATAAATGCAAATAATGATACCGTTTTTGCGGTTTATCCCGATGGTGTGAAAATATTTGTAGATCCTGAAGCAGCAACTAAAGGACGTGTTGGCGGATTTGCTGTTAGTGGCAGAAGCCCGACAAAGTCAGGTGTAGTTGATTATCTGAGTGTAACAATAGATAGTACACGTATTTATGTTGACGAATCCACAGGAACATCAGGCGGATTTGCGGTAAGTGGGCGCACAGCAACACAAGGAATAATTAATGATTATTTTATTGTTACAAACGATAGCACAAGGGTTTATATAAATGATACAGTGCAATCTAAAGGTCGTGTTGGAGGATTTGCAGTAAGTGGTCGCTCACCGACAAAAGGTTTTGGAAATGACTATTTTGTATCAACACCGGATAGCACAAGAATCTATGTAAATGATACAATTACTGCTAAGGGTCGTGTAGGAGGATTTGCAGTTAGCGGCCGGTCACCAACAAAAGGAACTCCAGTAAAATATATGGATATGACCAAAGCAAACTATTTTATTGGACACGAAAGTGGACAGAAGATTGCTGGAGGTATGTATAATTCTACACTTGGCTATCAAAGTGGATTTTCTATTACCGATGGTGAAAGTAATTCTTTTGTGGGTTATCAAAGTGGATATTCAACAAACTCAGGTATCGGCAACTTATTTATGGGTTATCAGACCGGATATATAAATCAGGAAGGAAACTATAATATATTTCTTGGTTATAAAAGTGGATTTAATAACTCATCCGGTTTAAATAATTCATATTTAGGAAGTTTTGCTGGGTATAGTAACACTATTGGTAGTTATAATACCTTCGTCGGTGATTCGGCCGGATATAGGAATTTAGATGGTAACGAAAACTCATTTGTGGGAGATAAAGCCGGCTTAAATAACATTGATGGTTCTAATAATATTTTCATAGGAAACCAGTCGGGATTTAATAATCAAACAGGTGATTCGAGTATTTACATCGGAAATCGTAGTGGTTATTCAAACGTTATTGGCAATACTAATATTTTTATTGGGAACCGAAGTGGATATTCCAACATAACAGGGGAATTAAATATCTTTATGGGTTATAATTCTGGTTATTCAAATACGTATGGATCTTATAATCTTTTTCAGGGTTATAAAGCAGGTTACTCAAACACAACAGGTAATTCAAATATTTTCCAGGGTTATCAGGCAGGTTATTTTAATACAACCGGAGGATCGAATGTTTTTCTGGGTTCTGATGCAGGTTATTCTAACGTAACAGGTACTAGTAACGTTTATCTTGGGACTCGATCCGGTGAGAATTCAGTTGGTGGTTTAAACAATACATTTATTGGATATGAGACAGGATTGGATAATACAGGAAATGAAAATAATTTTATAGGTTATCGTGCTGGTTATGAAAATACTACAGGCGTAAGTAATATATTTATTGGCAACCAATCAGGTTTGAATAATAGTACAGGTACTCATAATGTTTTTTTAGGAAGTTTATCAGGACTAAATAATAATGGTGCTTTAAATGTATTTTTAGGAACTTCAGCAGGGCAATTAAATACAAGTGGTACTGCTAACGTATTTGTAGGTCATGTAGCAGGATGGAAACATGGAACCGGAGATAATAATGTATTTATTGGAAGAGAATCTGCTTTGCATAATATTACAGGTGAAGATAATACAATACTTGGTTCAAGAAGTGGTTTAAATTTCACTTCAGGTAACAAGAATGTGTTTATTGGTTATATGGCAGGTAGTGGTATTACCACTGGAGATAATCAATTAGTAATTGCTAATTCCGATACAGCGGATTTAATTTATGGTGATTTCGAAAATGAATTTGTAATAATTGATAAGCAGTTGGGTATAAATGTAACTAAATACCTTATTGGTAGTTATGCGTTAAATGTCAATGGAACAATGAAATTTGGTGCAAACGGCTCCACAATAAATAATATTAGTAGACAAACTAATACTTATACAATAGTACCAATTCCGATTACTGCATATGGTACTTTTACTTTTACAAATCTTATAGTAGAAGGGGCAAGTGTTAATGGAAGTGTTTCAGTTTCACCAGGATCTGATTTGCCAGATGGATTAGTAATTAGTTATGCAAGAGTATATGAAGACCATAAAGTAAGTATTAAAATACAAAATGTTACAAATGCAACAGTTACTATTACAGAAAGTGTTGAATGGAATATTACGGTAATTCAATAAATATTTAAAACTAATTTAAATTACAAGCTATTTATCAAAAGCTGATTAACAAAATTTCAAGTAGAATATATTTTGTTTAATTTGGCTTATTCCTAATTAAAAAGAGTCGTTATGAAAAAACTCATTTTTACCCACGTGTTATTTTTTCTGATTTTAATTGTTTCAGCTCAGTCACCTGAATTTTTTAATTATCAGGTAGTAGTTCGAAACGCTTCCGGTGAATTAATTCAAAATCAAAATATCGGATTTCAGTTTACAATACTTGAAGGGTCAGCACTAGGAGCACCCGTTTTTATTGAGACTCATATTGAACAATCAAATAGTTATGGTTTGTGTAATCTTAAAATAGGAGACGGAACTCCTGTATCCGGAAGTTTTAGTTCAATTAACTGGGGTGAAAATGCATATTTTCTGCAAGTAGAGTTAGATCCTGCAGGAGGAAGCAGTTATGAAGACATGGGGACATTTGAATTATTATCAGTTCCTTTCGCTTTACATGCCAATACAGCTTCGAATCTGGGGGATGAAAATATTTATATTCCGCAACCAGATACACTGTTTGCAGTTAAAGATCAGGCAGGAAATGTTGTGTTTGCTGTATTTCCCGATGGAGTTAAAGTAATTGTTGAAGAATCGTCTAAAGGAACAGTCGGAGGTTTTGCAGTTAGCGGACGCAGCCCTACCAAAGCAGGAGAAACAGATATATTTAGAGTTACACCTGATAGTACCCGAATATATGTTAATGATACAATTCAATCTAAAGGAACAGTTGGAGGATTCGCTGTAAGCGGAAGATCACCTACAAAAGGAATTAACGAAAATTATTTGGTTATAACTAGAGACAGTACAAGAGTTTATATTAACGATACAATTAATTCTAAAGGAACAGTTGGTGGATTTGCCGTAAGCGGAAGATCACCTACAAAGGGGTTTAGAAATGACTATTTTGTTTCTACACCTGATAGTACCAGAATATATGTAAATGATTCTACTCTTGCTAAAGGAACTGTAGGAGGATTTGCTGTTAGTGGCAGAAGCCCTACTAAAGCTGGTACATCCAAATTTATGGATATGACAAAAGAAAACTATTTTGTTGGTCATGAAAGTGGTAAAAATAATGTTGATGGTCGTTATAATGCTTTTATGGGATATCAGTCTGGACAAGCAAATACAACCGGAAGTTTAAATGCTTTTTATGGATATCAGTCAGGATTCAATAATACAGAAGGTAATAGTAATACATTTTTAGGTGATAGTACAGGTTATTCAAATACTGATGGCGATTACAATACATTTGTTGGTTTTGGAGCTGGTAGTAATAATACTGTAGGTGTAAATAATTCTTTTTTAGGAAGTTATGCCGGGCATAATAACGCGGAAGGTAGTTACAATACTTTTGCTGGAGACTCAGCCGGATTCAGTAATACTATTGGAAACGAAAACTCATTTTACGGAGATAAAGCAGGATTAAATAATATTGATGGTTCCAATAATGTTTTCGTTGGAAATCTTACAGGATATTCAAATAGTGGCGATTCATGTGTATTTATTGGTAACAGAAGTGGATATTCAAATTCGGGTGTTTCAAATATGTTTATTGGTAATAGAGCAGGATTTTCTAATACTTCAGGTCAGAATAATATTTTCCAAGGTAACAGAGCCGGTTATTCAAATTCTACTGGAAATTATAATATTTTCTTTGGTAATAATGCAGGTAATAAAAATAGTGACGCATGGTATAATATATTTTTAGGTTATTATGCCGGTTATAATAATAATGGTGGAAATAATCTTTTTATAGGATATTCAGCTGGTTATAATAATTCAACTGGTAGCGGTAATATTTTTATTGGGAAACATGCAGGTAATAGTAATTGGACAGGTGGTAATAATATATTTATAGGTTTAGAGAACGGTACAAAGAATGTATCAGCATCAGGAAGTGTGTTTTTGGGGAATTGGTGCGGAACAAATTCTACAGGTGGGTGGAATACTTTTAATGGTTTTTACTCTGGACAATCTAATATTTCAGGCTATATGAATGTTTTCATGGGATATAGTTCTGGTAGAGAAAATGAAGATGGTTCTGAAAATGTTTATTTAGGAAAAGATGCGGGATACTATAATGAATCTGGTAATTACAATGTTTTTATAGGGAGTGGTGCAGGGAATGGAAATATTTATCCGAGCTATACAGCTTCAAATAGTATAATGATAGGATATAAGGCTGGTTTTGCTGAGCGAAGCTCAAATAGACTATATATAGAAAGTTCTGATGCAGATTCATCAAATGCACTTGTTTATGGTCGTTTTGATGATAATTGGGTAAGAATAAATGATAGTCTCGGTATTGGTAGAAATCCTGACGGTTTTGCTTTATCCGTCGAGGGTGATGCATATAAAACAGATGGAACAGAATTATGGAATACTCCTTCTGATAAAAGAATTAAAACTGATATTCAGGATATTAATAATTCTTATGAAATATTACTTAAACTAAAACCTGTAAAATATAAATTTACAGAAGAATGGAAAGAAAAACATCCATCTTTAAAAGATCAATATTATTATAACTTTATAGCTCAGGAGTATCAACAAGTATTCCCCGAATCAGTTTCAGGTAGCGGTGAGTTTTTAAATGGCGATCCTAATGAAGTTTTAATAATGAATGGTCAAAATGCTCAAATAGTTACAATTAAAGCCGTGCAGGAATTAATAAAAGAAAATCAAGACCTTAAACGCAGAGTAGAAAAACTGGAACAATTTGTTAACCAATTATTGGAAAAATAGTAGAATAGAAATGATAAATTAATAGCTGCGATTTAAATCGCAGCTATTTTTATAAGCAGCTATTTTTTATTGATAAACGACTTGTATATATATGTTAAAAGTTCGAACTTAGATGATTGTCTAAGTTGTTTAAATTAATAAATTACAGTGACTATGAAGACTTCCAGTTTTATTAAAAAATCGACCGTTTATTTTTTATTTGTAGGCTTATTGTTTTCTTCGGCAAGTCTTACTGCACAAAACATTGCAATAACCGACGATAATTTATATACCGCAGATGAATCTGCTATGCTCGATGTTAAATCCACAACAAAAGGATTATTAATACCTCGTTTAACTACAACAGAAAGAGAGGCAATTAATCCAGTAGCACTTGGCTTGTTGGTTTTTGATATTACAGAAAAAGCATTTTATTATTATGATGGAGCATGGGTAAATTTATCAAAAGGTCAGTTATGGTCAGTAAATTCAAATTATATTTTGTTATCGGACACAACAGCGAGAGTTGGAATAGGTACGTTTACACCCAACAGTAAGCTGGAAGTAAAAGCCGATGCTTCATTTACAAGTGGAGATACATTGTTTGCAGTAAAGGATAAAGACGGAAATATTGTTTTTGCAGTATTTCCTGATGGCGCTAAAGTTTATGTAAATACAGAATCTAAAGGTACAGTAGGTGGCTTTGCTGTAAGTGGTCGTTCTCCTACAAAAGCAACAGAGGAAGATTATTTTAAAGTTACTCCTGATAGTACAAGAGTTTGGATAACAGAAGATTCTACAAAAGGAAGTGTCGGAGGATTTGCTGTAAGTGGACGATCTCCTACAAAAGGTATTGTAAACGATTATTTTATATCCACAGCTGATAGTACTCGAATTTATGTAAACGATTCGGTAACCTCAAAGGGTAGTGTTGGAGGTTTTGCAGTAAGTGGTCGTTCACCGACAAAAGGTGTTTTAACCGATTATTTTATAGCTACACTTGATAGCACTAGAATATATGTAAACGATTCTATTCCTGCTAAGGGAAGAGTTGGAGGATTTGCAGTAAGCGGTCGTTCTCCAACTAAAGGTTTGTCAGGAAATTATATGGAAGTAACACGTGATAGCACACGTATTTATGTGACAGAAACAGCAAAAGGAGGCGTGGGAGGTTTTGCCGTTAGCGGAAGAAGTCCTACAAAAAGTTTGCCATTTGATTACTTCAATATTTCGGGTAATACAGAAGCTGAAACAATTAATAATGAACCAAGAATGATGTGGTATCCACAAAAAGCTGCATTATTAGCTGGTGACGTACATGTTGGATCTGCTGATAGTGTAGGTACCAACTCTATGGCTATGGGTTATCGTTCAATCTCGAAAGGAGACTATTCACAAGCAATGGGTTTCAAACCACAAGCCTTAGGCGAAAAATCTACAGCTATTGGTAATTATGCATTTGCAAAAGGAGATAACTCTTTTGCTTTTGGTGATTCTGCAATAGCAGAAGGAATAGGAGCTTTTGCAATTGGTTCGATTAGTAGATCTTCCGATGGAACTTCAACAGGTCAGCCAACAACAGCTAAAGGTAAACATAGTGTTTCAATAGGAATGGGAGCTCAAACCGATACTATTGGAGCTATGGCTATAGGAAATGGAGCTATTGCAAGTGGAATTTTTTCTAACGCTTATGGTTATCAAACTACAGCCAATGGTGATTATTCAACTGCATTTGGTTATCAGGCAATTGCAGATAGCAACTACACAATCGCAGGTGGTTATCAGGCAATAGCGGAAGGGTTATATTCGGTTGCTTTAGGTTATAACTCTGGTACTGCAGGAGAAGGAGCTACTGCTATTGGGTATAATTCAAATTCCGATGGAGAATATTCACAAGCAATGGGCTATGAAACTTCTTCTACAGGAGATTATTCTCAGGCCATAGGATATCAAACTTCTTCAGAAGGTGATTATTCTCAGGCTCTTGGAAAAAATGCACAAGCAACCGGACATACTTCTACAGCAATTGGAAATTTTGCAAAAGCGTCTGCTGAAGGTTCAATTGCAATAGGTGACTCTGCAATTGCCAGAGGTATAGGTTCATTTGCATTTGGATCAACAGGATTAGATACCATTACAGGTTATCCCACAGATGTGCAAACAATTGCAAATGGCGATTATTCTTTTGCTTTGGGCTTTGGTTCATATGCTGATAAAATTGGCTCATATGTAATGGGAGTGAATTCTGAAGCGAATGGGGAATACTCATTTGCAATCGGTGCAGGTAATAAATCAAATGCGAAAGGATCTTATACATTAGGTAATTTATGTCTTGCCGATGGTCAAACTTCTTTTGCAATTGGTTACCAGGATACGGCTTCAGCTTTAAATTCATTTGCAATAGGAATGAATAATCATGCATCAAAAATAAGTACGTTCGCGATTGGATTTGGTAACCTTGCAGATTCTATTGGTGCATTTGCTATAGGAAATTTTAATAAATCATTAGGTATAAGTTCATTTGCTATTGGTACTAATACTACTTCATCAGGCGAGTATTCAACTAGCTTTGGAGCTAGTACGTCTGCTACTGGTAATTTTTCTACAAGTTTTGGAAATGCTACCGAGGCAAGTGGAGGATCTTCTACTTCTTTTGGATGGGCAACTAAAGCTATTGGTCTTAGATCAGTAGCAGGAGGATGGTTATCGCAAGCAAGCGGAAATCAATCATTTGCATTTGGAACTGGATCAATTGCCAGTGGGCTGACTTCAACCGCCTTTGGTAGTTTAACACAAGCGACCAATACTTACTCAACTGCTTTTGGAGCTTCTACAGTAGCATCAGGACATACATCAACAGCTATGGGTAATACAATAACGGTATCAGGCTACAATTCATTTGGTATTGGATTAAATGCAACCTCTTATACGGTTTCTCAAGATAATACAATGGCTATTATGGGAGGTAAAGTTGGTATTGGAACAACAACACCGGGAGTAGACTATACGTTGGATGTAGCTGGCCCCGTAAATATTGCTAAAGGATGGGGTGGAGGTGTTATTGCATTACGAGTGAATGAAGTTGAGGCTATATGGTCCGATGGGTCACTATTTAGTTGGGGCTTTGGTGGTACCGCAAATTACTTTGCCGATCCGGTTGGTATTAAAACAAATAATCCATGGCTTGATTTTCATGTTAATGGTGATTCGTATTTTAGTAGTAATATTGGTATAAATGCTACGCAGTTTGGTGGTGGAACAAAAGTTATAGCAATTGAAAATGGTACTGCGCCTACTACATCTGTTGCTAATTCGGTTTTATTGTATGCCGATGATTTACCTACAAGAGCTGAGTTAAGAGTTCGTGATGAATTAGGAAATATTACAACTCTGTCACCCCATAATTTTACTTTTATTCAAAAGTCTGAACCTATGGCATGGTCTTTCCATAGTGAAAACTCTTCTGTTGGTCAAAGAATTGATGTTGATATGTTAAAAGCTATAAGATTAGTTGAGAATATATCTGGCGAACAATTGGTTTATATTTCTGAATTAGAAGGAAATAAGGCCATAGAAAGCGATGTGGAAGATGAATCTTTGGTAGAAATGGTGAAGAAACAACAGGAGTTAATAAACGAATTATTACTTAAGGATGAAAAAAAATCTGAATTAGAAAATAAGATAGAATCATTAGAAAAAACAAATGAGGAATTATTAAAAAGGTTAGAGATTATTGAGCAAAAGTTAAACAAAAACTAATTGAATCTGAAATAATTGAAAGGATTTTGATTTTAATCAATAAAAAAATAATTTCGGTCAATTTTAATTGACATCGCAAGATTTATTTACGAAATTGTAACTTATGTTAAAATTGTAAATGATTAATCAAATACGCTAATAAAATACCAAATATATGAAAAACATTTACCCAAAAGTCAGGAAGCTAAACAAATATTTTTTAATACTTTTTCTTGTATTAACAGGTTTAGTAGTGCAAGCGCAGAATGTTGCGGTAACAGATGATAACTTATATGAAGCTGATCCGTCAGCGATGCTCGATGTAAAATCGATTACAAAGGGATTACTTGTTCCTCGGCTCGATTCGTTACAAAGAGTTAGTATTGTAGATCCAGCAACAGGATTGCTCGTTTATGATACCGAAAAATCAGGATTCTATTACTATAACGGAGACGATTGGGTATCATTACCTGAAGTAAACTCAACAGGTTCAGGAAATGCACTTTTCGCAGTGTTAAATTCTGCTGGCGATACTGTTTTTGCTGTATACGAAGATGGAGCAAAAGTAACGGTGCCAATCGGTGCAAAAGGAAGCGTTGGAGGTTTTGCTGTAAGTGGTAAAAGCCCAACAAAAGCAGGTGAAGAAGAAAATTATTTATTTGTAACTCCGGATAGCACAAGGGTAACTTTTAACGAACCTGCAGCTAAAGGGAATGTAGGAGGATTTGCAGTAAGCGGCCGTTCACCAACAAAAGCGGGAGAAACATCAAGTTTAATTAATTTGTTTCCCAACAATTATTTTATTGGTGATTCAGCTGGGTTGAATACAACTACAGGCTTGTATAATACGTTCTTTGGTTTTCGTGCTGGTATGATGAATACTGTTGGTAAGAATAATGTTTTTATGGGTTATAAAGCCGGTCTTTCAAATGATGGAGCAGATAATAATGTAATTATTGGTAATACAGCAGGAGAAAGTATTGTAAATGGTTTTGGAAACCCAGATGGCGAGGGAACTATCTTCGGATATGATTTATTTGTTACTCAGACTGGAGCTATACAGGCTTCGACTTCTGAGGGACTTATATTAGTAATAGGTATTGCAAGTATG
>DAOWGM010000045.1 GCA_030637515.1 Bacteroidales bacterium | reverse complement strand
TAAAAATCTTTAACTACAGATGAACTTGAAATAAGGACTAAAGCAGCCAATGTCGACATTGAAGCTGACAAAATAAGAATTAAAATAATTATTGTTAATGATTCAGGGACAACCATATTTAAAAGCTCAGGCATTACAGCATCTGGATCAAAAGCACTTGCATCACCCGCAGGGAATGTCAATGGAGCATTCCCTGGATTCAAGAAAACGCGTGATGTTGACCCAATAAAATATGCAATACACCCTATTAATAAAGCAAAAAATGTAGATGCAACCATTCCAATCTTTATTGATCTTCTATCTTTTATTGCATAAAATTTCTGAATAAGTTGAGGCATTGCAAATGGTGCAACACTTGTTAAAAATATAAGCGAAAACAATGGCCACCATCCCGGAGGTCCAACCACTTCTGTTAGTTTAGGATTTATATTTGACAAAGTTTCGGTAATAGAAACAACACCACCTCCTTTATTTATCGTAAAGAAAACTAAAACAATTACACTTGCAGTCATAATCATTCCAAAAATAGTATCTATCATAGTCATGGATTTATAACCACCCAATACTAAATATATTGAAGTAAAAACTCCCATTGCAACAACTATATGCCAGTACTCAATTTCAGGAAATGAAGCTTCAAAAAGTTTTGATAAACCAATAAATACAGCTGCAGAATAAGGAACTAAGAACACAAATATTGCTACTGCTGAAGCTAACTTTAGATATTTACTATTGTATCTTTTTTCAAGGAATTCACTTAAGGTAGAAACACCATAGTCGATTGACATTTTTTTAATTTTCCAACCCATTATAGCCCATACTCCAAGAACACCAATAAGTGCATTAAAAACGCCAATCCATATTCCTGAGAAACCAAACCCCCAACCCACTTTTCCTGCAAAACCAATAAACACCACTGCTGAAAAATAAGCTGTTCCATATGAAAAAGCTGTCATCCAAGGACCCACATTACCTCCTCCTAAAAAGAAATCGGAAAATGATTTTGTTTTTCGCATTCCTAAAATGCCAACTCCAATAATCATTAATGCATATGCTGCTAATACTATAATTTTAACTACCATTTTTTATATTTTTAAAAGAAATGAAATACTGAAAACATGATTCTCATATTCGACACTTCGTGTGATTTTGTAAATTCACCATAATCATTTGCAATGTCACCATAAGCTGCAACAGTATACTCCAGCTCTACTGCAAGCATAAAGTTCTTAATTTTATGAGAAATAGTTGATGTTGCTCTATAAACGTAATCTAAATTCAATGCCATGCCATAAGTATCACTAACAATAGGATCATTAGCTCCAAGATTTTTAGTAAATCCTCCAAACAATCCAAATTTGGTTTTATCTCCATAAACTACATTTGCCCATGTGTAAAAATGATTAAATGGTGTATATTCCTCATGTCCTGTTATACTATCTAATACAGCAACTCCATAACCACCGGGCATTACACTTTCTGAAAGATTCTGACCATATATTGCTTTTGCCTTTAGTACAAACTTGGGCTTCTGAAATTTAAAGTATCCCATGTAAGCAAAAGAATTAACTTTTTCATCAGTGATATAAAATAAATCATCTGTAAGCAAGGATTCTGTCGACGTCCTTGGCATGATAGACTTATAATCAGCAGCTATACCAAACAAGAAGTTCCCAGGTTTAAATTGTAGCTGTACATGTAAATTCGGAATATTTGAGTTCTTAATATATTTAGATGATTTTCCATCTGGTCCTGAACTAATATAATCGCTTTGCGAAATAGCCGCACCAATAATCTTAAACTTTCCAAGTTTATAAGACATTTGCAACATTGGACTTCTATTAAATGGTTGAAAAGGTATACCAGTATTTAAAGACATTACTGATGGATAAACTTCCTTAACAAACATAGGATGCCACTCTCGACCGAATAAAATCTCTGTTTTCTCCCAATTTAACTTAGAGTATGCATGACGTAAACGAACCCTGCTTGTTGAATTCTCACCTGAAATACCAGTCCAATCTACTTCAATCAAACCTGTTAGTTTTGCACCAAATACATCTGGACCAGTTACCTTACCTCTAACTCTGGTTGAGATATCTACTATTCCTAATGAGCTTTTTGCATTAATATCCTTACCATTTTCATCTAAGCTAACATCTTTTGGAAAAATATGAAGTAATCCTTCGAGTGCATCAACATTTTGGCGTGAATCAAAGAAAATATCACTCTTAATGAAGCCAGAAGCTTCAAATTTAATTTTCTTTTCCTCAGTTTCTTGTGCAATTAATTTACTTCCCAGCAGTAATAATCCCAATAATATATATTCTATTTTAAATTTCATTTCTTAATCTTTAATTTCTTCCGTTTTAATGAATCCGAATCGTTCAAACCCTTTAATAAATCCTTCTTTTACTTGCGGCCATGTTAAGATTATTCCAGTTATTAACATAATTGCCAAAACAATAAGCAATTTCTCATTAAATTTTAAATCTTTAAATTTTCGCATCTTACTTCTTCTTTGTCATTCCTGCGCAGACAGGAATCTCTTTGTTCAATAATAGATTCCGGTCCCGATAGTTATGCGGGATCGCCCGGAATGACGTATAATAAATTTATTTTTCAATTCTAATTCTAGCATCAACAGCTACTACTCTATCTGCTTTTCCTAAAAGTGGATTTAAGTCCATTTCGGCAATTTCAGGAGCAGTTTTTACTAATGCAGATACACGAGTAACTATTTCAGCAAACATTTCTTCGTTTACACCTTCTTGACCACGAGCACCTTTTATAATTCCATAACTTCGTAGGTTCTTAATCATTTTAGAAGCTTCATCGATTGCAATTGGTGCTAAACCAGCACTTACATCTTTTAAAACTTCAATAAAAATTCCACCTAAACCACAAAGTACCATATGCCCAAACTTAGGTTCAGCTTTTGCACCTACAAACAATTCTGTTCCGGACAACATAGGCTGTAAAAGAATCGCTGTAGTATCCTTAATTTGAATCATACGATCAAATTCTTCAGCTACAGTTTCAGTATCTTTCACATTTAATACTACACCACCAACATCCGATTTATGAACAGGTCCAACGACTTTCATTACAACCGGCAAGCCTAATTCCTGAGCAGCTTTAACTGCATCTTCGCGTGTAGTTACAACCGCTTCTCCAGCTCTTGAAATTCCAGCTGCATCTAATAAAGCCTGAACTTTTTCAGGAGAAATATATCCATCTTCAGAACTATCAATAATAGCTCTAATTGCTTTATGATCTATTTCTGGTAAATCAATATTTTCAAGAACAGGTTTTTCTGTATTATATATTTTCGCCAAAGCATTTCCAAAAATCACTTCATCTGGGAAGTTGATTCTTCCTTTTGCAATAAATGCATCAATTTCATCTTTTACATTAATAACAGAAGGTAAGATTGGATAAATAGGCTTCTTACATGTTTTCATCTTTTCATCTAAAAGATCATAAACATCATAAACAGGGAAAAGTCCAGGGCTACCAAAAATAACAGCCATTGCATCAATATTATCGAAATCCTTATCACAAGCATCAATAATATCACCTAATTGTTGTGCTGTTCCGGTTGCCAAGAAATCGATTGGATTAGCAACTGAAGAACCAGGATAAAGTTTTTCCAATAAAGCATCTGCTTTTGGTCCATCAATATGTGGTATTTCTAATTTATTACTTGATAATGCATCAGTTAACATAACTGCTGGTCCACCAGCATGAGTGATAATAGCAATATTTTTTCCTTTTAATTCAGGATGCATAAATATAGAAGCTACGGTTGCCAACTCATCACGACCTGCACAACGAACTATTCCAGCTTTACGGAATAATGCATCAACAGCAACATCGGAGCTTGCTAATGCTCCTGTATGTGATGAAGCAGCCCTACTACCTGCTTCTGAACTACCTGATTTAATTGCAGCAATCTTACATCCTTTTCGAATTAATGAAGAAGCATGTTTAAGGAGCATTTCAGGTTTATCAATGCTCTCAATGTATAATAACTTAACTTTTGAACTTGTTTCCGGATCAAAACTTTCATCCATGTATTTAACGATCTCTTCAACTCCCAATTGAGCACTATTTCCCACAGAATACATACTTGAGAATTTAAGTCCTTTTGGCATAGCTGATTCCATTATAAAAACTGCTGTTGCACCAGATCCTGATATAAAATCTACTCCTTGCGGATCTAAAGTTGGTATTGGTGTTGTAAAAATACCGTTATGATTTTGATTTAAAACACCTACGCAGTTTGGTCCAATTAAACAAGCATCGTTTGCGTTTACAATATCTACAACTTCTTGTTCAAGTTTTGCACCTTCTTCATTTTCCTCACTAAATCCAGCAGAAAGAATAATAAAAGCCTTTGTTCCTTTTTGCTCTGCCAACAATCTTACTGTATCAGGACAAAACTTAGCTGCAATGGCAAGTATAGCCAAATCAACTTGGGGTAAATCATTTGGATTCTTAAAACTCTTAACACCTTGCACTTTTTCTTCCTTAGGATTTGCAACATACAAATCACCTTTAAATTTACCATCAATAAGGTTTTTAAGGACTTTACCACCGGGCTTGTGTGTATTGTCTGAACCGCCTACAACTACAATGCTTTTTGGATCCAGAAGCTGTTTCGTTATCATGATTATATATTTTTACTATTTTTTGTATTTAGCACAAATTTAGTAAAAAAAATGCTACACATTAGTTACGGATTGTAAGTAGAATTTAAAATTTAATTAGAAATTAAAACTAAACTGCAAGAATACTAATATATTTGAGAACTTACATTATTAAACATATTCTGCAACATATAATTTATATAATATGTTACATACAATAAAAGACAAAAAAGTCTTTTATTAAACAAATTTATTTAAATGATGTTATTACCTTTGTGAACAAATTAACAATAACGTTTCTATGAGCAATTCAATTGATGAAATATTAAAACAACCCAAACTATCAAAGCAAGATCTTATTAATCTTTTACAAACAGATAAAATTGATAGAAATAAGATCTTTACACATGCAGCAAAAATTAAAGCCGATTATGTTGGGAAAAAAGTTTATTATCGAGGGTTGATTGAGATGTCGAATATATGCAGCAAGAACTGTTATTATTGTGGCATAAGAATAGATAATAAGAATACAGAACGTTATGATATTTCTGATTCTGACATCTTAGATGCAGTAAAATTTGCTCATGAAAACAAATATGCATCAGTCGTTTTACAAGCTGGGGAAATTTCATCTCCAAAATTCACAAAAAGGGTATCGAATCTTCTAAAGGAAATAAAAGGAATTTCAAATAATGAATTAGGAATAACAATTTCGTTAGGTGAACAACCTGACGAAGTTTACCAAGAATGGTTTGATAGCGGAGCTCATAGATATTTATTAAGGATTGAATCATCAAATCCTGATTTGTATTATAAAATTCATCCTAAAAATGAAAAGCACGATTTTGAAACAAGATTAGATTGTTTAAGATCATTACAAAAGACTGGTTATCAAACCGGAACTGGAGTTATGATTGGCTTACCTTTCCAAACCTATGATGATTTGGCAAGCGATCTTATCTTTATGAAAGATTTTGATATTGATATGTGTGGTATGGGTCCATATTTAAAACATATCGACACTCCTTTATATGAACATAAGGACTTACTAATGCCAATTGATGATCGTTTTACTTTAACTTTAAAAATGATCGCTCTCTTAAGAATTATAATGAAAGATATAAACATAGCTGCTGCAACTGCACTGCAAGCTATTGATCCAATTGGTCGTGAAAAAGCAATAAAAGTTGGGGCAAACATTATTATGCCTAATGTTACTCCAGGGATGTATCGTGACAGCTACAAATTATACGAAAACAAACCTTGCACCGACGAAGAAGCTACAGATTGTACTAATTGCATGGAAATGAGAATTGGTATAACCGGAGATGATATTGGCTACGGTGAATGGGGAGATTCGAAACATTTTGCTAAACGTACTAGCCAATCTTAAGGAGTTTTATTAAAAAAATCATTAGTATTTACATTCAGAATTTTTTATATTTGTATCAATAGATATTGATATGAATCCTTTCTGTTTAAATAATTTATACCACAATTTTGGCAAAGGCCTTTTCGAGTGCTGGATTTGCTAAACCCTTTCATTTTATTACTTCTAATTATCATTCGATAGGATAATTGCATCCAATTTAGAAATCATTTTTATTAAAAATAATTAATTTCTTATAATGGAAGGAACAATTTTCGATATAAAACACTTTGCAGTACACGATGGTCCAGGAATTCGACAAACCATATTTTTAAATGGTTGCCCCTTGAATTGTTGGTGGTGCCATAATCCAGAAAGTCAGAGTAAAAACATTGAAAGTTTTATAAAAGTTAATAAGCTTGATGGAAAAGAGTTTAAAAAGGAAGTCTCCGTGGGTTATAAAATAACTACCGAAGAACTTTTTAAAATCATTCAAGGAGATCAAATATTTTTTGAAGAATCAAGTGGTGGAGTAACATTTTCGGGAGGCGAACCATTAATGCAAGCTAATTTTTTATATGATATTTTAAAAGTTTGTAAAGAAAATATCATTAACACTTGTGTTGACACAACAGGCTTTGCCTCTGAAGAAACCATACAAAAAATTGCAGAAATAGCAGATTGCTTTCTATTTGATATTAAGTTAATTGACAATGAATTGCATCAGAAATACACGGGAATTTCTGTCGATGAAATTTTAAGAAACCTACAGTGGTTAGATAAAAGTAATAAAAATGTCATTCTTAGATTTCCTGTTATTCCAGGTATAACGGATGCTGTTAAAAATATCTCTGAAATAAAATCTTTTATTAAATCATTGAAGAATATTAATCAAATTGATTTATTACCATACCATAATATTTCGAATGGAAAATATTCACGATTTAATAAAGAAAATAAAATGAAAAACACCGAACCATTGTCCGATGTAGATATGTTACAATTGAAGTCAGAATTTGAATCCATCGGATTTAAGGTAGGGATTGATGGATAAAAATGTCATTCCTGCGCATGCAGGAACTGAGCTTTAGCGAACTCAACGGAGTTAATCTATAATTATTTATAATGAGATTCCGGGTCTTCGCCCGGAATGACAAAACGAAAAATTATGAACTCAAGAATAAAAAAATTAAGAAACGAAAGCTTAACTGCTATAAATACATTATCACACGAAAGAGCTATTCTGGTTACGGAATTTTATAAAAGCGATATTGCCAATCAGGTTTCAATACCTGTAAAAAGAGCTTTAACTTTTAAGCATATCCTTGAAAATAAGAAGATTTGTATAAACGACAATGAAATAATTGTTGGAGAACGTGGACCTGCACCAAAGGCGACACCTACTTATCCTGAAGTTAGTTTACACTCAATGCAGGATTTAGAGGTTTTAAATAACCGACCTAAAGTATGGTTCCAAGTAGATGAAGAAACAAAAGATGCTTACGAGAATGAAGTAATTCCATATTGGAAAGGAAACTCTCAACGCGATAAAATATTTAAACAACTTCCGAGTGAATGGAAAGCTGCTTATGAAGCAGGAATCTTTACTGAATTTCAGGAACAACGAGCACCTGGACATACTGTAGCTGGGAAAAAGATTTTCAAAAAAGGGATGCTTGATTTAAAAAAGGAAATTCAGGACTCAATTGCAAAGCATCAAGCTTCTAATGATCCATATGCTGAAAACAAAATCGAAGAGTTAAAAGCAATGAATATTACTACAGAAGCAATAATAGCTTTTGCAAATCGTCATGCAGAAGAACTTAACGAATTAGCTAAGACTGAGGAAAATGAAAAGCGAAAAGCTGAACTTATTGAAATGGCAAGAGTTTGTCGAAAAGTTCCGGCAAATGCTCCAGAAACATTTCATGAAATGTTGCAGCATTATTGGTTTATTCATTTAGGTGTAATTACTGAAGTAAATCCTTGGGATTCATTTAATCCTGGTAGATTAGACCAACATTTATATCCATTTTATAAGCAGGAAATTGAAAACGGTTCATTAACAAAAGAATCTGCAATTGAATTAATAGAAGCATTCTGGATAAAATTCAACAATCATCCATCTCCACCAAAAATGGGCGTAACAGCTTTAGAAAGTAATACGTATACTGATTTCTCTCTAATTAATTTAGGAGGATTAAAAGAAGACGGAACAGATGCAGTAAATGAATTAACTTATGTCCTACTTGATATTATTGAAGAAATGCGAATTCTTCAGCCAAGTTCTATGGTTCAAGTAAGTAAAAAGAATCCGGATAGTTTTATACAGCGTGCTATAAAAATCACCAAAACAGGATTTGGTCAGCCATCTATTTTTAATACCGATGCTATTATTAAAGAACTTGTAAATCAGGGAAAAGATTTGATTGACGCTCGAAATGGTGGTGCAAGTGGATGCGTTGAAACAGGTGCTTTCGGAACAGAAAGTTACATTTTAACAGGTTATTTTAACTTGAATAAGATTTTAGAAATTACTTTTAATAATGGTATCGATCCAAAAACAGGAAAATTTATTGGAATTGAAACGGGAGACCCACGATCGTTTAAAAACATTGAAGAACTAACTGAAGCATACAAAACACAGCTTAAATATTTTGCAGATATCAAATTAAACGGGAATAATATTATTGAAAGACTTTTCGCTGAAAACATACCTGTTCCTTTTCTTTCATTAATTATTGAAGACTGTATTTCCAACGGAGTAGATTACAATGCAGGTGGTGCTCGTTACAACACAAGCTACGTTCAAGGAGTTGGATTAGGTAGCGTAACCGATAATTTAACATCCATCAAATACAATGTTTTCGACAAGAAAAATGTTACTATGGATGAGCTATTAAAAGCTATAGAAGCCAACTTTGAAGGTTACGATCAATTGCGTCATGATTTAATTTACGAAACCCCTAAATATGGTAATGACGATGATTATGCAGACACACATGCTGTTGATGTTTTCAATATTTTTTATGATGCAATAAATGGTAAACCAAGCTATCGTGGTGGAAAATACAGAATCAATATGCTACCAACTACCAGTCATGTTTATTTTGGAAGTGTTATGAAAGCAACTCCAGATGGTAGAAAAGAATTTGAGCCATTGTCTGAAGGAATTAGCCCTTTCCAAGGAGCAGATAAAAAAGGACCAACAGCAGTTTTAAAATCAGCAGCAAAAATAGATCATATTAAAACCGGCGGTACTTTATTAAATCAGAAATTCTCTCCATCATTTTTTAAGGATGATCAAAGCATTGTAAAGCTTGGGCATTTAGTAAGGAGCTATTTCAGAATGGATGGACATCATATTCAGTTTAATGTCGTAAACACAAAAACTCTTCGTGATGCACAAAAACATCCCGAAAAACATACAGATTTAATTGTTCGTGTTGCAGGTTATAGTGATTATTTCAATGATCTGGGCGAAGACTTACAAAACGAAATTATCAGAAGAACGGAACATGAGGAAATCTAAAGAATGCTACATGCACGAAGCTCCAGGCTACAAGTAAAGTTCTTAAGCCTTGGAGCATGCGGCTTGAAGCTACTATTTCAAAGCAACACAGAATCAATTTTAATAATAATTAAATCAAAGCACAACAGCAAAAAACAATAGCATCAACCATGAGCAAAATATTTAATATTTGGAACTGGAAACCACCTAAAGATTGGTTAACAATTAAAACCATCGATTTACACACAGGTGGCGAACCGCTACGAGTTTATACAGATGGTTTACCAGAAATAAAGGGTAATACAATCCTCGAAAAGAGAAGGTATTTCAGAGATCATTTTGATTTTATAAGAACTGGAACCATGTTCGAGCCACGTGGTCATGCCGATATGTATGGAGCTATTATTACTGAGCCTACTACTGATGATGCCGATTTTGGAACATTCTTTTTACATAATGAAGGATATAGTACCATGTGTGGCCATGCAATTATTGCCTTAACAAAACTGGTTTTGGATACAGGAATGATTCAAAAAGATCCCGATAGCTATCGGGATGAACCTGAATTGATCATTAATGCTCCTCCTGGAAAAATATATGCAAAAGCTTTCCGTGAGAATGGAATAGTACAAAAAGTTTCTTTTAAAAATGTTACATCATTTCTTTATTTAAAAAATGAAGAAATTGAAGTGCCAGAAATTGGAAAAGTAAAGTTTGATGTAGCTTTTGGTGGAGCATTTTATGCTTTTTGTGATGCTGATGAGCTTGAATTAAAAATGGATGAATCCGATTATAATAAGTTAATTGATTACGGCAGAAAAATAAAACAAGCCGTAATGGATAAATATGAAATTAAACATCCTTTCGAAGAAGATTTGAGCTTTTTATATGGAACAATCTTCACTGGTAAAGCCAAAGATCCCAAAAATCACAGTCGTAATGTTTGCATTTTTGCAGAAGGAGAAGTTGACCGCTCCCCTACTGGATCAGGCGTTAGTGCACGAGCAGCATTACATTTTGCAAAAGGTGAATTAAACCAAAATGAGAAAATCACAGTCGAAAGTATTTTAGGGACAACAATGGATGTTGAAATAGTTGAAACAACAGAATATGGTCCGCACAAAGCTGTTATACCTGAAGTTACAGGAACAGCATTTATTACTGGTCAGAATGAATTTTATTTCGATCCGAATGATCCTTTAAAAAATGGTTTTATATTTAGATAATTTTTAGAAATCAATTAAAAATAGATAATATGTTCAAAAAAGCATTAGCACTTGTTACAATCCTTGCATTGGGATATCAATTTAATGCAAAAGCATGTACCGTAATTGCAGTTGGAAAAAAGGCTTCCGCTGATGGTTCAATAATTATTTCACATACCGATACAGGGCCAGATTCCAGAATATTCGTTGTTCCTGCTCAAACTTTCAAACCTGGCGAAAAAGCTCCTGTTTATTGGGGAATCCAAGATGCAGATCGGGCATTAAACGATGATGGAATAATTTTAGGATATATTCCACAAGTTGAAAAAACCTTTAAATATTTTCAATCAGCATATTCTCAAGTTAACGAATACCAATTAGGTATCGCAGAAAGTACAACAGCACAGCGAGATGAATTAATTTGCATGCAAGGAGAAGGCAAACAAATTATGTCAATTGAGCAAGCTCAAATATTTGCTTTACAGAGATATAAAAATGCTCGCGAAGCAGTTCAATTTATTGGTAATTTAATGATTGAGTATGGTTTTATTCCATCGAGCGGTGATGGTTCAGAAACTCTTGTAATTGCTGATACTGAAGAAGCATGGGTTTTTGAAGTATTTGGAGTTGGACATGGTTGGGATCCTGCAAGTGGAAAACCGGGGGCTATTTGGGCAGCTCAAAGGCTACCAGACGATCAAGCTACCATGATTCCTAACTGGAGTATCATAAAACAAATTAATGCCGCCGATAAAGAAAACTTCATGGTTTCTGAAAATTATATGCAAGAAGCAATTGATCGTGGATGGTACGATCCTAACTCAACGATGCCATTTATTTGGCAAGAAGCTTATGCACCAAATGCTGCAGTTGAATATGCAACAAGCAGATTTTGGTTATTTCACCAAACTTTTGTTCCTAATTTAAAAGAATGGCCAAATAGATTTCCTGAAGGAGATCCTTATAAAGGAATTCAGCCATATTTTCAATATGTTGAGCCAATATCAATTTATCCTTTTTCAGTAAAGCCAGAAAAAAAGATATCAGCTCAGGATGTAATTGCATTTCAACGATCCACTTACGAAGGAACTATTTACGATATGACATACGATCCAACGTGGATTGTACCTAATGGAAACGGTGGTTATGAAAAGAGTCCTTTAGCAACTCCATTCCCAAATAGCGATTTAAGAAAGCTTTTAAAAATCACATATCGTCGACCTGTTGCACGTCATCGTGGACATTACGGAATGGTTCTTCAACTTCGCGATTGGTTACCAAACGAAATTGGTGGTGTTTATTGGGTATATCTTGACAATCCATATTTCAGTCCATATATTCCTATCTATGCTGGTAACTTATCAACACATGAGTCTTACCAAACATACGATCCTAATAAATACAGTGAAAAATCTGCTCGTTGGGCAATCGATTTTGTAGATAATTTAGCAAATCTTAAATTTCAATCTATAGCAGAAGATGTTAGAAAAGTAAGAACTCCTTTTGAAACTAAAATGTTTGAAAATCAAAAGGCTCTTGAAGATGAAGCAATGAAGCTTTATAAAAAAGATCCTAAAGCAGCTCAAGAGTATTTAACAAATTATTCTAATGGATTAATGAATGATGTAACACAAATGTTCTTAGATTTAAGAAATCAAATTATTACTGATTATACTAATAATCATGAGTAGAGTGTAATTAAACTTTTGATGTTAAATATTAGAAAGCCAGGCTTAAATAAAGTTTGGAAATTACATTGCAAGTTTTTTAAGAAACTTGCAATGTAATTGTACAGCCTATAACACTCGTTCAACGAGTAATATAGATTATATTACGGAATAACTAAAATTGAGTAAAATCTTAACACAATAATATCACATGAGCAATAACACGAAAAGAATAGGATTAGGATTGGCTTTCCCAAATGCAATTTTGTTTGGTCTCGCTTTGATCTTTTTTGGTTGTTATGGATTATATAACACTTATTGGACTCAGTTATATGAAATTACACCTGGATTAATTCTTAAGACAGTATTTTTATTCATACCTATTCTTTTAGGCTTAATTCCTTTTACCTCAACCAAACAAATCGAATTTGATAATGAAAATATTTATTCATTTAATCAATTGTATTTTTTTATTAAAATCGGGAGTACATTTAGAATAAACGAATATAACGGGATTTCAATTCGAAAAGGAAAAGAAATATATGATATTGAATCTGAGCAAAATTCTACGGCAAAACCTGAATATTCTTTTAAATTTTATGATATAATACTGAGAGATAAGGAAGGGAACCATACTCTTCTAATTAAAAATATTGGCAGCCAAAAGAATGCTAAAATTGCATTCAATGAAATTCTGAGTCGCACTAATTATGAGTACTTATTAAATTAGTTTACTAACGTAATTCGCAATCGCCAAAGATGAAGTTAATCCTGGAGATTCAATTCCTATTAAATTAACAAATCCGGGAAAACCATTTTCAGATTCTTCTTTGATGTAAAAATCACGAATCGGTTCGCCAGGCTTTTGAATTTTAGGTCTTATACCAGCCATCTCGGCTGTAAGATCATCATATTCAAGAAAAGGTAAAAATTGTTTTGCGGATTCAAAAAAAGCTTTTTGCTGTGTATGATCAACCTTATAATCATAAATATTTTCTGACATCCATTGCACATCAGGGCCAAGCTTTACTCCTCCTCCCATATCAATTGTAACATGAATGCCTATTCCTTCCATATTTGGATTTGGAACAGGATAAACCAAATGCTTTACGAGTTTATTCTTGGGTGGATTTACTCTAAAATAATTTCCTTTGCAAAAAGTTATTTTCAGCGATTTTTTTACAAATCCAACCATCTCCGATATTTTATCTGATTCTAATCCGGCTGAGTTTACTATTTTTCTTGTTTTAAATGAAAACTGCTGTTTATCAGAATCATTCAGAAAAATCTCATAACCATTTTCAATCTTTTCAATATTAAGGATTTCCGCTCCATAAACAAATTGAGCTCCTTGATTAGCAGCATTTGTTTCTAATTGCTTCATCAAGGAATGAGAATCGACAATTCCTGTTGATGGTGAAATAAGAGCCCCAACTGCTTTAATATTTGGCTCTAAATCCTGAATCTCATTGTTACTTAAAAAACGAATATCAACAACTCTATTATTTATAGCTTTTTTCTTTAAATCTTCGAGTAATGGAATTTCTTCATCTGAGCTTGCTACAATTAATTTCCCGCAATTATTAAATGGTATCTCGTATTGCTTACAAAAATCATAAAGAAGTTTTTTACCTTCTACACAAAGCTTCGCTTTTAAACTGTTTTGAGGATAATAAATTCCGGCATGAATAACTTCGCTATTTCGGCTACTTGTTTCTTGTCCGAAAGTCTTGTTTCGCTCAATTACAAATACATTTTCATTATTTTCAGAAAGTTTAGCAGCAATTGCCAGTCCAACAACACCAGCACCAATAACAGTTATTTCAGCATCAAACATAATTCAATAATTATTTTGTATAAACATAACAGTTTTTGTTGATTGATAAAACCATGGAATTAAACTTTTAAAAGTTTAATCAATCTATTTGCTAAATTTGGTTGTTAAGAAAATAACAAAAGCGTACTATACCTGTACGATACTGAACCATTTCTGCTTAACAGAAATATGTATACATGGCTGATTATATGGCAACTAAACACATTGGTTTATTTTTTGTATTTAGCCCGACATTATAAAATATATTAAATTATGTTACGAAATTATTTTACTACAGCATTCAGAAATTTAATAAAGAATAAAATCTTTTCAATAATTAATATTGCTGGATTAGCAATTGGTATTGCTGCTTGTCTACTTATTTCATTATACGTTAATTACGAAAAAGCTTATGATAAAAACGTCGATAATATTGACAATTTATATCGTGTTTTATATGAGCGAGTTTCCGAAACAGGAGAAAAAGTTCAATTTGCATCTGCGAGTCCAACCGTTGGGCCAGCTATTCACGAAAAATTCCCAGAAATTGAAAAATTTGCAAGGGCATACCGAATTGAAGGTGTATTATCAATAGATGAAATATCGTTTCGCGAAAAAAATATGCTTTGGGCTGAACCCAATTTCCTTGAATTATTCTCATATAAAATGATTTACAAATCATCGGATAGTTTATTAAGTGAACCAAACACAATGCTTATTTCCTATAAAATATCAGAAAAATATTTTGGTAATGAGAATCCTACAGGTAAAATTTTACAACTAAATGGAGGTCAATCTTTCAAAATTGTAGGTGTATATAAATCTCAGCCATCCAATATGCATTTCGATGCAGATATTCTTTTATCATATATAAATTGGGAGAATCAACTTGGTGAAAATGTAAAAACATTTGGTTGGTTTTATAGTGGTTTTTATACGTATGTAGAACTTAAAGATGGTACTGAGTTAAGCGAAATAAATACAAAAATTGAAAGTTTCATTAACGAAGAATTAGGTGAATTCATGGAGTTGTATAAATTGAAAATTGGATATAAACTTCAACCAGTTAAAGACATTCATCTTACATCCCATTACATGCATGAATTAAAACCAAATGGAAATAAAAATTCGGTTATTTTTCTTTATACTATTTCATGGTTTATAATTCTAATTGCATGGATCAACTTTGTTAATATACTAACTATAAGCTCCATAAAAAGATCAGCTGAAATCAGTTTAAGAAAAGTTTTAGGAGGAACTAAGCAACAATTGATTAAGCAATTTCTGTTAGAATCATTACTAATAAATTCCATTGCTTTATTATTATCATTTGTTTTTATTGAAGCAAGCTTTCCTTTCTTTTCTCGACTTACAGATATTCCTGTAAATTATTTTATGTGGGATAAGATGTGGTTTTGGCAAAGTGTTATATTCATATTCTTAGTTGGGACGTTTCTCGCAGGTTCATATCCAGTATGGGGAATTTTATCTAAGAAAATTATTGCTACACTTAGGGCTGGTTTTACCGGATCAAAACGAGCAGTATTTCTTCGTAAAGTATTGGTAATATTTCAATTTTTTATGGCTGCAATACTAATTGCAGGAACTATTAGCGTGTATAAGCAATTACAATATTTAAAATCTAAAGAATCAGGAATTAACAAATCCGATATTTTAATTATTAATACACCAGGAGTTGGTGGCGATGATATTCTAAATCAACGTAAAGCTTTTAAAGAAGAAATTTCGAAATATCCATTTGTAAAAAGCATAGCTTTTTCTACTGTGACGCCTGGAATGCATAATATGTTTAATCGTGGAGGAATTCATAAACTTGGCGATGATCCTACTACAGGTAAGAATTATAGAATAACAGAAATGGATCATAATTTCATGAATGTTTACTCGAATATATTTATAGCTGGGCGTAATCTTTCAGAAGATTATAATAAAGATCGTAGTTCTGTAATAATTAATATAGCAGCCTTAGAACTTTTAGGATTTGATAAACCAGAAAATGCTATTAGTGAAAAAATAATGATTCGTGGCTTAGAGAATACAATTATTGGGGTAATTGAAAACTTTCATCAGGAATCACCTCGATTAGATTTTGAACCTCAAATATTTCGATTGGCTCAACGATTTAATGGATATTTCTCTGTTAAATTGGACAATACCAATGATTTAAACAAGATTCAAAAAGAATTGGAAGATCGTTATAAAGAGTTTTTCCCTGGAAATCCTTTTGACTATTATTATTTGGAAGATTATTATAAAAATCAATATAAATCTGAGATTCGCTTTGGAAAAGTATTTGGAGTATTCTCGTTACTTGCACTATTTATAACATCGCTTGGAATTTTAAGCTTATCGGCATTTTCGGCTGCACAACGAAGAAAAGAAATTGGAATACGAAAAGTGATGGGTGCCAGTATGAATCAAATATTAGTTTTACTATCGAAAAACTACATTTCACTCTTAATAATATCTTTTGTATTAGCTATTCCTGTAATATACTTGGCTATAAACAAATGGCTAAACAATTTTGCTAACAGGATGGAATTGTCAATCTGGATTTTTATCATTCCGATCGTTTTGGTGTCTGTTTTTAGTTTAATCACAGTCGCTTTTCAATCCATAAAATCAGCGAAAGACAATCCTGCAAACTCTTTACGATACGAATAAAGGAAAACAAGATAATTAGATCTTCAAATAGAGTCATGTTTCATTTAGTTGAACATGACTTTTTTATTTGAGTAAAACCAGTATTTTGTTATCTTCACAACTGAAAACAATACTCAGAAATGAACCTATTAAATTACTTAAATCAACCATTCCCAAAAGCAGAATCTAAATGGAAAACAATTATTTCCATTAGTCTGTTTGTTGCTTTATTTCTCATAATATTTCAACCTTTTGATATAAACCATTTTCAAGGAAACAATAAATTACTATTTCTTTCGGGCTATGGTTTAGTTACATTTTGCGCTTTAGTTTTCGATTTAATTATTATTGAAGACATTTTTAAAAAGTTCTTTAACGACAGAAATTGGAAAATCTGGAAAGAATTTGTCACATTAATCTGGGTTATTTTCACAATTGGATTAGGAAATGCCTTGTACACATCATTTGTATTTGGTTTCTATTTTGAAGAAGGCTTTTCATTTTTTCTTCAATTTCAACTTGCTACTCTAATAGTTGGGATATTTCCGATTACAGTACTTATAATAACAAAACAAAAATTCTTATTAAGTAAACATTTAAATTCAGCTAAGGCTTTAAATAAAAATATAGATAAAACCAGAACTGAAATCAACACAAATAATACAATTCTCTTTTTTGCAGATAATGAGAAAGATTCTATAGAGTTTAGTGTTTCCAAATTCTTATTTATCGAATCATCAGGGAATTACATTGAGTTATATTTATTTGAAGATGAGAAAATAATTCGTAAAACTTTCCGAAGTACATTAAAGCGATCATTAGATTTCTTTAAAGACTGTCCTGAAATTATTCAATGCCATAGAGCATTTATTGTTAATACAAGTAAGATTAAAAGTGCAAATGGCAATTCACAAGGTTTAAGATTAAGCATTAAAAATTGTAATACTGAAGTTCCGGTTTCAAGAGGTTTTGTAAATGATGTAAAAAATAAATTAAGCAAGTAATTCATTTCAGATTAAGCTTCTTCATCAACTCACTTTTGCAAATTCAGAATATGCAGTTGTAAAAATAACTTGTGATTGCAGTTTAAGAGTCCTTAAAAAATCTATTGAAACTATTAAGAAATTTGGTATTATTGAAGGAAATACAGAAGGGAATAAGAATTTCAATCGACGAAACAAAAAGAAATAACGATTGTTTTACATTGAAGTAAAAATGTAAAAACCATTAATTAAGATGAAAAACAAGAACTGGAAAATAAAATTGGGAATATTCTTAATGGTATTCTCGGGTGTATTTTTTGCTGCTTTACTTATAATTCCTTTTCTTGATTTCGAGAGCAAAACAAAGATTACCATATCCACCGTTTCTGTAATTCTTGGGGAAATTGTTTTTTGGTCCGGGGGTTTATTAGTGGGTAAAGAACTTTTCATGAAATACAAATCATACTTAAATCCTGTAAATTGGTTTAAAAAGAAAAAAAAAGAGATATTATAGTTGCCAAAACTGAAAATACAGAAAAAATTGAAATTAAAAATGTAGAATTAGCTACAGAATAAAGTATTAATTATTACTCTTTATAGTCGTGTGATGAAACGTATTTCATCACGCGACTTTGTATTTTATACCACAGCTTATCCACCCATCACAAAAGCTTGTCAAATATCCCAAATCTATTGTTGGGTATAATTTTCATCTTACACTTGCATCGACAAACAAATTTTGAATTTAAATTTTATATCGATGAAAAAAATTACTTTAACAGTAGCAATTAGTCTTTTTACAATCATTATTTCATACGCTCAATTTGATGATCGTTTTTATTTTCCCAAAAAAGAATGGAATAAAATCGAAAATGTACAGTATGAAGAAATGTTCTTTAATATTGATTCAGATACTTTAAATGCCATTTTGGTCAAACCAAAGACAAAACCTTTAGCTAGCATAATATTTTATCATGGTTCAGCAGGAAATGTATCAACTTATATGATTATGGTAGAGCCTCTTGTTAATGCTGGATACCAAGTTTTCATGATTGATTTTAGAGGATATGGAAAATCTACAGGTACTCCAACTCACTTAAATATTGCAAGTGATGCTCAAATTATATTTAATGAAATCATTGAAAAAGATGAGTTTAAAAATTTACCTATAATTGTTTATGGGGCTTCAATGGGTACTCAAATAGCAACAAAAATTGCTAAAGACAATCAATCTAAAATATCAGGATTAATATTGGATGGAACAATTCGTTCATTTACTGATATGGCATTATTATCGGCATCAGAAGAACAAAAACTTATAATTGCTCAATATGTAACATCACCATATTCTTCTATAAATGATATTAAGGATATTGAAAACTTACCAAAATTATTTATTCATAGTAAAGAAGATAAAGTAGTACCATTCACTCAAGGAGAGGAAGTCTTTAATAAAGCTCAAGAACCAAAAGAATTGTGGATTTATGAAGGAGCTCATCTCTATGCCATTATTAATTCCTCAGAAATATTAATTCAGAAAATAAATAATCTAATTAATGTTACTAAAGAGAATAATACTAACTCATTAAAAATTACATTAAATGGTTTAAGAAATAGCAATGGAAAGATCATGTTAACCATAGAAGATTTATCAGGAAATAAAATTGCAAGCACATCTGAAATTATAGTTAATAAGCAATGCCATATTTTAATGAAAAATATTGCTTCCGGGAAATACTCGATAAGCTATTTCCACGATGAAAACAACAATAAAGAACTAGATTCAAAATTCGGAATCCCAAAAGAAGGATATGGTTTTTCAAATAATGCTAAAGGCAAATTTGGTCCTCCTTCATTAGAGAAAAGAACAATGGTCATTACAAATAGCGAATCAATAGTATTAACACCAGAATATCTTAATTTCTAATTCACTTACTATTAACATATAAATTAAAAATGATGAAAAAATATTGGTATTTATTAGTAGCAGCAATTTTAATTATTGCAGGATTTATTTTAAATTACACTTATCAACCTATGTTTAGTGCAGGAGATTATGTATGCAACTATTTTGCAGCAGGCGATTATGCCTTAGGAGTATTCGCAGTAGGTAAATTTTCAGCAGGCATTTTTTCAATCGGAATCTTTTCAATTGGAATATTCTCTGTAAGCATCTTTAATATAGCACTATATTCAACCGGAATATTCGTTATCGCTTATAAGAAAAAATTACCAAGTTTATTTAAGCAAGCCTTTGAACAAAAGGCTTCTGAAGAAGAAATATTATAGTTTATGATTAAATAAATTTTAGCTAAAGGTTCTAAACCTTTAGCTTTTTCCATTCTTCCTTTGTTACTTGATAAATGTAAACATCCAAATCAAAATATTTAATTTGGCGGTCGATAAACATACCATTTCTCACCGCCACTTTTTGTGACGCTGTATTTCGAATGTCAATTACAGAAATTATATGATCTAAATTTTTATGTTCAAAACCAAAATCACGAAAAAACTGAGCTGCTTCCGAAGCATAACCTTTACCCCAAAATTTTGGTAATAAGGAATATCCAATTTCAATTTCCTGTTTGTCTTCAATTGTTTGAGTAAGTAGCCCGCTCATTCCTAAGAATTCTCCACTTTCTTTATTTACTAAGGCATGATGGCCATACCGCTTTTCTGCGTAACGTTTAAATTGCAACTCAATCCATTCGTGAGCATTTTGCTCTGGAGATTTTGTTTCATCAATTCCAAGATATGGAAGGAATGGGTTTTCAATAAAAAAATCTTTCCAAAATTCAACATCTGACTCTTCTAACTTTCTGATTAATATACGATCCGTTGTTTTTCCGTGCGCATACATATTACTTCATTTGAAATAATCAACCCTTTTTCTAAAAAAATTAAATATACAAAAAAAACACGGATCATACAATCCGTGTTCTCCTACTAAAATATTTATCTATAATGTTTTATTTATATTTCGTGTTAAATTAAAAACATTCAGTTTATTAATATTTAAAGTAAACCTTATTTTTTCCAGATAATTATCAGTAATTGACTTATTATAATCTGTTATGTCCTTTGAAGCTATAACTGGAAAATAAACATCGAAAATATTGTTTATAACTTCAACTTTAATTCCGGCTTCGTATGCAATAGATTCTGAATTGTCGAATCCAGCAACATCTAATGTATTTCCAAAAACTGCAAAGTTTGCATAAGGCTTTACTTTTTTAAGAAAATCAAATGGGAAAGAAGATGTTAAATTTAGTGCTACCATCCATTCATCTGATTGTCCTAATGCAGAATAAGTAGTAAATCCACCTTCATTTTTGGTAAATTGCTGTGCTAAAGGAATTGTTTTTCCCGGATCATTTACATCTTCAACTCTTCCTAAATATAAATCATTGTATAAATAATCGGTATTCCCTGACCTACCACTTAACTGAAAATTATAAACATTTGATAAATTATCAGATTTACTTAAAAATGCACCACCGAATAATCGGATATCGAGACCACGCTTTTTATAGTATGATATTTTGTAATTTGCATCAAATGAGCTTTTAACAAAGTTGTCAGAAATCTCTAATCCAATATTAAAATGATATGGATTTATTTTTCTTGTATTCATCTGAGAATATTCTATTTCCTGAAACCATTTCAAGTTAGGATTTGATAAACTTTGAATATCAACCAAATCAGAAACATAATAATTATTTAAAGTGAAGTATTTATATGTTTTACTTAAATCACTATCCTTTCTGAACTGAAATTTTATTTCCGATTTATATCTTTGATAATTATCCCCGGCATTTTTACTATAAGCAAATTGAGTTCCTGCTAACGAAAGATTTATATTATCAATGATTGAATGATCGAAAAATAGTTGATAAGCAATTTTACCACTTCCCGCAAAATCATTGTTATGAAAACCATACAGTGGCATTAACTGATAACTGAACTTTTTCGGTGGTATAATCCCATTATGTAGAACAATTCCAGCCATAAATCCATTGTAAAAGTTCCAACCCATTGCAGGAATAATATTTAAAGAAGATTTCCCTGATTTTTCAAGAACACCTAAAAACCTAATATCTAAAGGTTCAATTTTATTAAATAATCCTTTTGTTTTTAAATAGTTATTTGATCGATATAGCTCAAGCGTTTTATGTTTAGGATCTAAGGCTATTACATCAACTTCTTTATTTGGAATTTCCAACCATTTTTCGCCATCAAATCCCTCATTCCACAAAGTAAATATTTCTGAATTATTTTGAATTCCAGTAATCTGAACAGGACTATTTACATTTCCTTTATTTTTTACCAAAACTTTATTGTCCTCAATCCTTTTGATTTTATAATCAACCTTTTTCGTTGTTGTGATTAAATCTTCGAAAAACCAACTCAAATCTTTGTTTGTATTTTTTTCAAAATGCTTTTGTAAATCATCCGGATAAGGATGTTTAAATTTCCATTCTTCAAAAAATGCTTGCATTATTTCATTAAATTTATCTTCTTCTAAATAATTTTTCAATTGCTCAACTGCAAGACCTGCTTTACTATAAACAATTCCACCATAATTTGACTGAATATATTCAGCGGAATGTAAATTGGCTGCCTGATCCTCATTCATACGAGCGTTTAAGAGATACATTATTTCATGCATCGTTTTATATGGATAACCTTTAAATCCAATTAATTTAGCAGGTTTTTCGTCCATAACCATTTTATACAATTCATCTTTCCCCTCATATTTAGCTTCCATATAACGCATATCACTAAATGTATTAATTCCTTCGTCCATCCAGGGGTATCTTCGTTCATTAAATCCAAGTATTCCGTAAAACCAATTATGTCCAACCTCATGCATGATAACCATTTCTAAAGGAAAATCTCTTTTATTAAAACCAATAGCTGTTATTGTAGGATATTCCATTCCTCCACCTCTTGCACCTCGAGGAACTGAAATTGCTGAACAATTATTGTAGGGATAGTCACCATACCAAAGTGAATAATAATGTAAAGCATCATTTATATATTCTGTAGCTTTTACCCAAACATCCGCCTGATCGTTACGAAAGTAAACCCACGATTTAACTTTTCTTTTTGAATTAGGTAATTCAACCTCACTCTGTAGTACGTGATATCTCTTATCTGTAAACCAAGCAAAATCATGAATATTTTCTTCTGTAAACCGAACAGTTTTATAATTATTTGAAGACGTTGGAATCTTATTATCCTCCTTATCAAAATTATTAATCAATTCTGTTTCTTTCACTTTCTGATTAATCCATTCTATTTCACTTTCAGTTTGTAAATTCCCAGTTGCAGCAACCACATAATTTTCTGGAAGAGTAATTGATACATCAAAAGAACCAAACTCTGAATAAAACTCACCCATGTTTAAATATGGAAATGCATGCCAACCAAATTTATCATAAACTGCAGGTTTTGGATACCATTGAGTTAAACAATATGCCTGATCCATATGACCTAATCTTGAAGAATTCCCCTTTGGTATTTTTAAATAAAAAGGAGTTGAGATTGTTACTTTTTCACCTGGTTTTAACGGTTCACTTAAAAATATTTTACAAATATCAATATGTTCAGAATCAATTTCCCACTTAACATCGGCTCCATTTATTTTAAAGTTTAATGAATCAATATAACCTTGTTGTTCGTCATTTGTAAATAAATAATATTTACCATTGGAATCAAACTTCTGTTTTCCCAGTACTGTACTGTTATTTCTATATGCATTAGGCCAAATATGAAAAAGAATATAATTTAACTCATCAGAAGAGTTATTTATATATTCAATTGTTTCATAAGCAATTAGAGCATGTTTTTCATCATCAAGTTTAACATTGATTTTATAATTAACTTCTTGTTGAAAATAATTCTGTGCGTTAGCTGAAGTACTTGCTATCAAAAATAGAAACAAAATACTTTTAAGTAAATCTCTCATAATCTAATTATTTTAATTTTCATGTAATTTTAGCAGTGATATTCTAATAATAAAAATTAGTTGTATTCAACTGTCATTTTTTTGAATTGAATTGAATAATTATTCTAAATCCTTAATTTAGACGATCAAACTTATATATTAGTTACAACCCAGTGTAATAAGTTCATTTCAACAGTAAAAAAAGCCATCTTAATAAAAGATGACTTCAAGACAGTAAGCTTATATATTTATCCTTGTTCCTGAAATTTTATCATTACATTAAACCGCATTAGATCAATCAATTTTTGTACTTTATACTGATTTTAAATAAGAGCTAATTATTAACATTACCAGATCAATAGGCTAAACAATTAACAGATTCACAACATTTTAATATCAACACTATTTATTCTTGACTTCATCATACTTCAAAGCCTTATTATAGTTGAATAATTTTATTATGTTTGTGGATTAACCTCAAAAACAACCTAAATTATGCCAAGCTTTGTAATTAGCGAGAAGTGTGATGGATGTAAGGCTCAAGACAAAACTGCTTGCCAATATATATGTCCTAACGATTTAATGGTTTTAGATAAAGAAAGCAATAAAGCTTATAACCAAGCTGTTGATATGTGCTGGGAATGTTATAGTTGCGTAAAGATATGCCCTACTCAAGCAATTGAAGTTCGGGGGTATGCAGATTTTATGCCTTTAGGTGCAGTTGTGCAACCGCTTCGAAGTACTGATTCTATTATGTGGTCGGTTAAATTCCGAAATAAAAAGATCAAGAGATTCAAATTTCCTATCAGAACAACTCCTGAAGGAACAATTGAACCAGATGCAGGAATGGATACAGGAACAGATGATTTAAAAAGTCCTCTTTTAAGAACTGAACCAGAATCTATTGGAACAGATTTATACGAAAAATAAGATATTAGTATCAAGACACAAGTATCAAGATAACAACTTGAAACATGAAACTTGTAACCTGAAACAAAAGAAATTATGATAACTGAAAATTTCGAAACCGTAATTATAGAAACCGATTTACTAATACTTGGTGGAGGTATGGCAGCGTGTGGTGCTGCTTTTGAAGCTTCGCATTGGGCAAAAAAACATAATAAGAAAGTAACCGTAGTCGACAAAGCATCTATGGAACGTAGTGGTGCTGTAGCAATGGGCCTATCAGCAATTAACCTTTACCTTGGATTAAAGAATGGTAAAAATACTATTGAAGATTACATCGACTATGTGAAAAATGATTTAATGGGAATTACTCGTGACGATTTGGTTGCAAATATTGCTCGTCACGTTGACTCCTCTGTTCACCTTTTCGAAAAATGGGGATTACCTATTTGGAAAGATGAAGAAGGAAACTATGTGAACGAAGGTCGTTGGCAAATAATGATTCATGGTGAATCGTATAAAAATATTGTTTCAGAGGCTGCAAAAAATGCACTTAAAGAACTTGGCGAGAATGGTGAATATTACGAAAGAATATTCATTACAGAACCAATAATGGATGGTGATCGCTGTGTTGGTGCTGCAGGTTTTAGTGTTCGTGAAAATAAATTCTATATTTTTAAAGCAAATTCTGTTCTTGATGTTATGGGTGGAGCAGTTCATATTTTCCGTCCACGTTCGGTTGGAGAAGGTTTGGGTCGTTCTTGGTATCCACCATTTAATTCAGGTGCAAGTGCTTATTTCACATTAAAAGCAGGTGCTGAAATGACATGTCAGGAAGTTCGTTTCGTTCCTGTTCGTTTTAAAGATTCATATGGTCCTGTTGGTGCATGGTTTTTATTATTCAAGTCGAAAGCTACGAATGCTAAAGGCGAAGATTATATGGAAACCCGAAAAGCAGAGCTTGAAAACTGGGCTCCATATGGAACAGCAAAACCTACTCCTACTAATCTTCGAAACTATTTAATGCTTAAAGAATTGGAAGAAGGAAATGGTCCGATTTACATGAAAACAGATGAAGCTATTAAAGAATTAATGGCTGATATTACTGATGAAAAAGAAGCTAAGCGTAAAATGAAAGAGCTTGAATCTGAGGCCTGGGAAGATTTCTTAGATATGACTGTAAGTCAGGCTTTAAACTGGGCTTCACATAATATATCTCCGGAAGAAAGTCCTTCAGAGATTTCTGCTTGCGAGCCTTATTTTATTAGCTCACACTCTGGTGCATCAGGCGCTTGGGTTAGTGGTCCAAAAGATTTATCTCCATCCGATGATTACCATTGGGGTTACGATAATATGACTACCAAAAAAGGTTTATTTGCTGCCGGTGATGCTTCAGGTGCTTCATCTCACAAATTCTCTTCAGGATCATTTACCGAAGGAAGAATAGCTGCAAAAGCAGCATTAGCATTTATTGTTGATAATGACGATGTAGCAAGCTTTGATGAAGAAAAAATAAAGGAGCTTAAAGAAAAAATACTTCAACCACTTGCGATTTTTGATGAACACAAAGATTATTCTAATGATGAAGATGTAAATCCTAATTTCATTAAGCCTAAAATGTTTATGTTCCGTTTACAAAAAATTATGGACGAATATGCTGGTGGAGCAACAGTTGGATTTAAAACATCAAAAGCATTGCTTGAAAAAGGACTTGAGTTTTTAGAATTCATGAAAGAAGACTCTGAAAAATTAGCTGCTAAAGATTTAAATGAATTAATGCGTTGTTGGGAAAACATTCATCGTATGTGGCAAGCAGAATCACATATAAGAACTATGCTGTTCCGTGAAGAAACACGCTGGCCCGGATATTATTTCCGTACTGATCATCCTAAAATGAAAGAAGACTGGAAAGCATTTGCAAACTGTAAATGGAATCCTGAAACCGGTGAATGGGAAATGATTAAACGCGATATTAAAGAATTGACATAAATAATTTGTTTCAGATTTCAGGTTTCAAGTTATTAAATCTGAAACTTGGAATTTAAAATTTGAAATTCTATTTATTATGGATAGTAATCAAAATCCTGTATTAGTTATTGGTGGTGGAATTAGCGGAATAACAACTGCCGTTGAAATTGCCGAAGTTGGAAAAGAGGTTATTCTAATTGAAAAGATGTCCTACTTGGGAGGTAACGTAGTTAAATTTAATAACTACTTTCCAAAACTTTGCCCCCCAACCTGCGGATTAGAAATTAACTTTCGTAGAATAAAGCAAAATCCAAGAATTAAATATTTTACCTCAACAGAAGTTCAGGAAATTTCTGGAAAAAAAGGAGACTTTAAGGTCAAGTTAAAAACAGCCCCACAATATGTGAAAAATAATTGTACTGCTTGTGGAAATTGTATTGAAGTTTGTCCAGAAGAAAGATCCAATGAATTTAATTATGGATTTACCAAAACAAAGGCAATTTACTTACCACACGAAATGGCTTTCCCCTACAAATTCAATATTGATACTGAAGCTTGTAAAAAGGAAGCTTGTAATAAATGCCTTGAAGTTTGTGATTACAATGCTATAGACTTTTCGGTAAAAGAAGAAATAAAGGAAATTGAAGTTAGCTCTATTGTTACTGCCACTGGTTGGAAAAACTATGATGCCTCAAAAATTGACAACTTAAATTATTCAACATCAAAAAATATTATTACCAATGTTGAGTTTGAGCGGTTTATTGCTACAAATGGAGTCGGAGAAAATAAACTACTTCGTCCAACTGATAATACAGAACCAAAAAAAATAGCATTTGTGCAATGTGCAGGCTCACGTGATGAGAATCACTTGCCTTATTGCTCTGCTGTTTGTTGTTCGGCATCTTTAAAGCATGCTTTAACTATTCAGGAGTTATATCCGAAAAGTGAAGTTAAGATTTTTTATATCGATATGCGCGTATCTGGTCGTAACGAAGATTTCTTAGTTAAAATTCAGGATAACAATAATATAGATTTAGTAAAGGGAAAAGTTGGTAAGATCAATGAAACTGAAAATAATAATTTTGCTTTAGAAGCTGAAGATATTCTTTCGGGCCGTAAAATTAAATATGAAGCTGATATGGTTGTATTAGCTACCGGTATTGTACCTTCCGACATCAATCTTAACTTGAATAAAGACGAGAATCAATTTATTAAAGATGATCAAATTGAAGGAATTATACCTGTCGCTTGTAGTAGAAAACCAATGGATGTTTCAGCTTCAGTTAAAGATGCAACAGCTGCTGCATTAAAAGCAATACAGATCAATTAACAATGATCAATTTTCAATTACCAATTATTTAAAAATGGATAAAAAAATTGGAGTATATATATGTTCTGGTTGCGAAATAGGCAAAAGTATTGATATTGAAAAGCTCAACAATGTAGTTTCCTCAGAACAAAATGTTACTATTTGCAAAAATCATTCTTCACTTTGCTCTGTTGAAGGATTTAATTTGATTAATGATGATATTGCAAAAGAGAATCTTGACAGAATAGTTATAGCTGCTTGTTCACCAAGAGCAAAAACAGAGGTTTTCGATTTTCCAGAGAACATTCTTCTTGAGAGAACTAATATACGTGAGCAAGTCGCATGGTGTTTTGAACCAAATGATGAAAATACTCAAATGGCAGCAGAAGATTATCTTCGCATGTCCATTACTAAACTGAATAATATTGAAATTCCAAAACCATTTATTGCAGAGAATATAAGCTCTGAGATTTTAGTTGTAGGCGGTGGAATAACAGGAATAACATCAGCTATTGAAGGTGCAAAAGCCGGATATACTGTTCATATTATTGAGAAAGAAGAAAAATTAGGTGGTTGGCTAAATAAATTGCATAAACAAATTCCTTACTCAGCACCATATAGTACTTTGATTGATTCTGAAATTGAAGATAGAATTAAAGAACTCGAGCAATTTGAAAATATTAAGATTCATACCTCAACAACAATCAATAAGATTGACGGACAGCCTGGTTTATTTGAAGTAGAACTAAATAATGATAAGGAAGAGAAAATTACGGTTGGTTCCATTGTAACTTCAACAGGATGGAAACCTTACGATGCAAGCAAATTATCGCATTTAGGATATGGCAAACCCAATGTTTTATCAAATGTTGAATTTGAAGAATTTGTGAAAAATAATCCTGATAAAGAACTCCCAAAAAATATTTTATTTATTCAATGTGCTGGATCTCGCGATAAAGATCACCTACCATATTGTTCTGGATTCTGCTGTGGAACAAGCTTAAAACAAGCGAAATACATTCGCGATTTAAGTCCTGAATCGAATGTTTTTGTTGTATACAAAGATATTCGCACATTGGGTTTGTATGAAGAATTTTATAAAGAAGTACAAAAAGATGATCAGATCTTTTTCACTAAAGGTGAAATTGAAGAGATCTCCGAAGGCAATAAAAATATAAAAGTTAATGTTAAGGACACCTTAATTGGTGAAAACATTTCCCTTTCAATTGACATGATTGTTTTAGCGACAGGAATGGTTCCTAATGGTACTGAAGATTTAAATTTAAATTACCGTTTAGGAAAAGGATTGCCGGATCTAAAATATAACTTCTCTGATTCGCACTTTATCTGTTTTCCTTACGAAACAAGACGTACAGGAATTTATGCGGCTGGTAGTTTACGGGCACCAATGGATATTGCAGCCAGTAAAGAAGATGCAACTGGCGCAATGCTAAAAGCTATTCAAACTATTGAAGCGACTAAACGTGGCGAAGCAGTTCATCCACGATCGGGAGATAAATCTTATCCTGATTTATATATGGATCGTTGTACAGATTGTAAACGATGTACCGAAGAATGTCCGTTTGGAGCTTATGATGAAAACGAAAAAGGAACACCAATTCAGAATCCTAATCGTTGCCGTAGATGTGGAATATGTGTAGGTTCTTGTCCGGAGCGAGTAATTAGCTTTGCCGATTATTCTATTAACAGTGTTTCTGCTATGATTAAAGCAGTTGAAATACCTGATGAATTTGAAGAAAAACCACGAATCCTTGTTTTTGTTTGTGAAAATGATGCTTATCCGGCAATGGATATGACAGGGCAAAAAGGTTTAAAATATAGTCCTTACATAAGAGTTATTCCGGTAAGATGTATTGGATCAGTTAACAAAGTATGGATTTCGGATGCACTTTCACAAGGTTTCGATGGTATTTTACAAATTGGTTGCAAACCTGGTGATGATTATCAATGTCACTTTATTCATGGTAGTGAATTAACTGAAACCCGAGGTGAGAATATTCAGGAAACGCTGGAAACCATGATGCTTGAACCGGAAAGAATTCGAACTGAATTTGTAGAAATTACAGATTACAATAAAATTCCACAAATTATTAATGATTATGTGGAAGAAATTGAGTCGATTGGACCAAATCCATTTAAAGAACTTTAATTTCAAATTACAAATCTAAAATTTCAGATTAGACATGGCAAAAATTGAAAGGTTCGAAGACTTAGATGTTTGGAAAGAAGCAAGAGAATTATGTAGAATAGTTTATTCTTTAACTAATAAGGCACCATTTTCTAAAGACTTTGATTTGGTAAGACAAATTAGAAGATCATCTGGATCAGTTATGGATAACATTGCTGAAGGCTTTGAAAGAGATGGTAAAAAAGAATTTATTCAATTCCTTAGCATTTCAAAAGCCTCATGTGGAGAAGTTAGATCACAGTCTTACAGAGCAATAGACCAAAGTTTTATTTCTAATGATGAATTTAACAAGTTAAATTCTAAAGCAAGTGATATAAGTAAAATGTTAAATGGTTTTATAAATTATTTAAAGAAATCTGAAATTAAAGGAATCAAATACAAAAGTTGAGTAATCTGAAACTTTAAATGTGAAATTTGAAACGATGATAAATGTAAAACCAGATATAAAATTTAAGCAACAACTCAAGAAGGTTAGCAAATCTTCCTTGAACGAATGTATGCAATGCGGAACATGTTCTGTTGTTTGTTCTCTTTCTCCTGAAGACAAACCATTCCCGCGTAAAGAAATGATTTGGGCTGGTTGGGGAATGAAAGATAAACTGATCGGAAATCCGGACATTTGGCTTTGTCATCAGTGTGGAGATTGTAGTACTTATTGCCCGCGTGGAGTAAAACCTGCCGATGTTTTTTCGGCTGTTCGAGAAATTTCTTATCAGCATTATGCAAAACCTAAAATTTTAGGTAAAATAGTAAATAACCCAAAATGGTTACCTGTAGCTTTATTAATCCCAATTATAATTATTTCAGCAATTTTATTTATGGCAGGAACTCTTCAAATTCCTGAAGGTCCGGTTAATTATTCTAAGTTTTTTCCTCATGCTTGGCTCAATAGTTCATTTAGCTTTTTATGGTTTTTAACAATAGGATTGGGAATTGTGGGTTTACGAAATTTCTGGAATGACATGAAAAAACAAAATCCAGATTCAAAACCAACAGGAAACTTTATTAGAAATCTATTATCGATTAGAAAAGAACTTATTTTACATTCTAATTTTAGTGCATGTTCAGCTCAAAAAACAAGAAAGATTGCACACTTATTAGTCTTTTATGGCTTTATGATGTTGCTCTTAGTAACCGCTTTTGCTATTTATGCAGCTGTTACACATAACTATCCTTTAGATTTTACAAATCCGATTAAGATATTAGGAAATGCTGCAGCTGTTATGTTATTTGTAGGACTTGGAATTATGATAACAAACCGAATATTCAATAAAAAAGATTTTGGAAACAGCACTTATACCGATTGGTTATTTTTAATCTCACTTTTCTTATTAACCATTTCAGGTGTTGTAGTTGAAGCTGCACGATTCTTAAACTGGGACTTAGCATATCATTTATATTTCTTTCACCTGATTTGTGTTTGGTTCATCATTATATACTTACCATACACTAAGTTTGGACATTTAATGTATAGAGTTGTAGCAATGACATTTGCAGCATCAATTAACAGAAAGTTAAAAGCATAAAAAAAGCTCAGAATCTTCTGAACTTTACGCAAGCAGGTAATCCAACACTTAATCTTCGTCATCTTCTAATTCTATGTACTTAGTTTTAGTATGACGTAAATTGTGTTGAATCATTTCACCAAACTCCAACATATCTGAATCGTCTTCTTCATAAAACCAATTCATATTTATTTCTTTGATATTTCTGTTATTATCGATACTTTTTACAAGCTCAATAATTCTCTTTGATGAAGATGTATTAACATATTCAAGTTGAACATCAAGTTGAACATTTTCTGCAGAAATATTATCTGCCCATTTAAAAATAGGATCATAGAATCTCTTAGGATCTTCAGGTAAAGATTTCCCTTTTATGCTTAATTGTCCTGACCTCTTAAAATCGATTTCAGGAGTAGATTCTGTATTATTAATAAATAAATCGTCCATATTAAGTATAATCTTGCAAAATATTTCAGTTGCAAATAGTATAACCTGAAAATTAATAACTTGTTCAGAATAAAATACAATCTCAACTCTGATCTAATACAAGTTACTTATTATTAAATGAGAATCAAATAAGATTCTATTTATTTTGATAAAAATAGGAACGAATAACTGAATTTCTATTCGTAGAGTCCAAAAAGTTCAGTTACTTTTGATTTGTAGCTTTTTCCAACGGGAAGCTTCTCTCCTGCAATCTCAATCATATTACCTTCAAGAGCATCTATTTTCTTTATAGAAACAATGTATGATTTATTATTACCAATAAAATTCTTTTCAGGAAGCTCTTTCAAATAATCATATTAAAGACTATTTCACAATAATAGTATCTGATGTATACGAGTAAGCACCAAAAAAACCTAATGCGCCATTTGAAATATTACTAGTAGGATTTGCTGGTGTTGAGCTCGACATTCCTCTGGTACTTAAAATCGAACTTAACGTGTTGTAATAATCATAAACATTTGCATCAATATTCATTAATTCAATCACTACCTCATCATTCAATTTTATTTCGTCTTCAATTCTCCCATAATCAATATTTTTACCATCTAAAAGCAAATCATCGATTAAAAAATATTTTTTTGAAACTACTGAATTTTTATAAAGTTTTATACTATAATAGTTTTCGACATCTACCTGATCATGAAAATAGCATGTTATCATGTATTCATTACTACTATTATCAGGCCTAGGAGCATCTTCGTAATCTAAAGAATCAATAGGTGTGATTGGAGGTAGATAAGATGATGCAGTAAATTCTTCACCATTTATATTTACATATAATTCATATGTTCTACCTTCAATGCCTTGGAATGATGATGTTTGATAAACTCCAGGCTCAGTTTCTAATAAAGTTTCAAAGTTACCTTCGCTATCAGTAATGTTAACTAC
The DNA here is from genome assembly GCA_030637515.1 of Bacteroidales bacterium. Lineage (GTDB taxonomy): Bacteria > Bacteroidota > Bacteroidia > Bacteroidales > UBA12077 > UBA12077. Next base: position 5,508 of record DAOWGM010000045.1, on the reverse strand, counting down.
TGCGTAACTTACCTTAGGATATTCTTCCGGATTAAAATAATCCGTTGTTTGTGTAATTTTTATAGTGTAAGGTCCTGGTTGATTAGTTATTGTTCCTTCAATCACAATTTGTGGATCAGTAGAATTAAGTTCCAGTTCAATTACTTCTTCACAAGAAATTAGAAGTATAGAAAAAATAGCTATATAAATTATTCTTTTCATTGTTTTAAAATTTGAAATTATACGTTATTGATGGTATCCATTTGAATAATGATAATTGAACAGCTTCTGTTACATTCGGATCAGATTCACTTTCTTGGAATGTAATTGTATAAGCATTCTCTCGCCCATATGCATTATAGAGTGAAAAATTCCAGTTAGCTTCTCGTCCTTTTTTCTTTTGTTTGGTATAGGTTACACCAAGATCCAATCGGTGATAATCAGGCATTCGATAACCATTCCGTTCGGTATAGTAGCTAACTATCTGTCCTTCTATATTATACTTCCCGCTTGGAAAAGTTACAGCATCACCAGTATTGTAAACCCATGTAGCTGAAACATTCCATTTAGGATTAAATTGGTACATCCCGACTATTGAAACATCGTGCGTGCGATCATATTTAGTTGGATACCAACCGCCATCATTTATTTCATCAAATCTTTTCTCTGTTTTTGAATAAGTATAGCTCAACCAACCAGTTAATTTCCCTGAGTTCTTTTTAATTAAAAGTTCGGCTCCATATGATCTTCCATGACCAGTTACAATTTGCGATTCAATATGTGGATTTAGAAAAAGATCTGTACCATTTTCATAATCTAACTGGTTTTGCATGTCCTTATAATATACTTCAATAGATGTTTCAATCTTATTATTTAAAAAATTTCTGAAATATCCAATAGAGATTTGATCTGCTATTTCCGGCTCTACAATATTACTACTGGGAATCCATGCATCCATTGGCGTTCCTGAAGTTGAGTTTGAAAGTAAATGAAGATATTGACGATTTCTTGAATAAGCTAGTTTAATCGAACTCTTATTATTTAGCGTGTAAGTTGCAGCAAAACGTGGTTCAAATCCTCCATATGTTTTTATAAGCTCATTCGTATTATATGTTGTAGTATCAACAACATTATTATTATCATCATATTTATATACATCTCCCGGGCCAGTTACAAAAAACATGGAATATCTTAAACCATATTCAAATTTTAGTTTTTCTGACAGGCGTAATTCATGCGATATATAAGCTGCTGCTTCATAGGCATAATCATTATCCTGATTATATGAATTAAAAGCTTCATTTCCTGAAACTTCTCCTGGAACAAATGAGTGATAAGTGATATTGGTTCCAAATCTTAAAGTATTTTGTGGATTGATATAATAAGAGAAATCTTCTTTCAGATTAATATCTGAAATACCTGATTCAATGTTCATTTCATCATCACCCAAATCAGAACTAATATCATAATTGTAATTACTGTATATAAATGAACTATTCAAAAATAATTTGTCATTAAAAAGGTGATTCCAGCGGATTGTTCCTGTTGCATTTCCCCAATCAATTCCCATCATTTCATCGTAACCGAAAACATCTCTTCCAAAATATCCTGATAGATAGATTCTGTTTTTATCATTAATCTTATAATTTGCTTTCATATTAAGATCATAGAAATATAATTGACTTTTGCTTAAAGATTCATCTGAAGCTAAGCCCAGAAACAGGTCGAGATAGGTTCTCCTGCCAGAGATAATAAATGAACCTTTATCTTCAACGATAGGACCTTCAACTGTAAGTCTGGATGATATTAATCCTAATCCTCCAGAAACACTGTAATCTTTCATATTTCCTTCTTTCATCTTGATATCTAAAACAGATGAAAGTCGTCCTCCATATTCTGCAGGTCCACCACCTTTAATCATTTTAACATCTTTAATAGCATCAGAGTTAAATACTGAGAAAAATCCTAATAAGTGTGATGCATTATACACTGTTGCTTCGTCGAGCAAAATAAGATTTTGATCAGGACTTCCACCACGCACATTGAAACCACTACTGCCTTCACCAGCTGATTTTACTCCAGGCATTAGCTGAATTGTTTTCATTAGATCCTTCTCGCCAAAAAGCACAGGTACTGCAGAAATATCTTTTGGTGAAATCTTAAATACTCCAATTTCTGTAGATTTAATATTATGATCCTCTTGTTCAGCAGTAATAACTACTTCTTCCAAATGTTCTGAATTTTCGGTAAGTTCAATATCTTGTACTAAACTTTTATTTAGTTTAACTGAAAATTCTTGTGAGTTATATCCAAGGTAACTATACTGAATTGTATAATCTCCTTCAGGAACTGTTAGAGAATAAAACCCATAAACATTTGTTATAGTTCCTTTTTCATTTTCTTTTAGGTAAATGGTAGCACCAATAAGTTCTTCCCCATTGCTGGCATCTTTCACAAACCCACTAATTGTAAATTTATTTGTTGCAAATCCAGTAATGGATATCGTAACAAATAAAGCAAGCAGAATTCTTGTCCTCATATAATTTATTTAAATTGTTAGTAAATAATCAAATCAATCTGGGATCAATGATATTTAGTTTTGTCTCCAAATTAAAATTTATTGAACCAAATACATGATTGTATGAACGAAGTAATTAATTTGATTTAAAAAGGTAATTTTTTCTTTTAGATGTTATCCAATTTTGGTAGCTAAAGTTATTTTTTTAAATAAATATACACCTATAACCAATATTTTGCTTATGGTATATTTGTTTAAATGTGAATAGATATACAATGCACTTCTTAATAGGTGTTTTCTTACTTTGGACTAAAAACTATATACAGATTGTTTATTCTTCTAATCCGAAAAGTTCTGTAACATTTGATTTAAAACTTTTACCAACTGGAAGTTTTTCTCCAGCAATCTCAATCATATTTCCTTCAAGCGCATCAATTTTTTTAACCGAAACTATATATGATTTGTGAATCCTTATGAATTTTTTTTCCGGAAGTTTTTCCTCTAATTCTCTTAATGATGCTAATGCAGTAACTTTCTTTTTACCTTCAGAATGGAAGGTTACGTAAGCTTTCTGTCCTTCAATAAATATTAAATCATCGTAATTTATTTTATAGTATTTGCGATCGGCCCGAATGATAATATAATCTTCATGAAAATCTGTCTGATTGTAATCTGAATTTGGAACATCCTGCTTTTCTTTAGCCAACATTGCTGTATTAACCTTATTAACAGCTTTCAAAAATCGATTAAAAGAAAATGGTTTTAATAAATAATCAGTTATGTCAAGTTCATAACCTTCTAATGCATACTCTTTATAAGCAGTTGTTAAAATAACATATGGTTTTCTGTTTAAACTCCTTAAGAAATCTAAGCCCGTAATATCAGGCATTTCAATATCCAGAAACATTAAATCAACCTTCCCCTGCTCAAGCAAATCATAAGCTTTTAACGGAGAATTAAAATCACCAACAAACTCCAAGAAAGGAACCTTAGATATATAGTCTTTTAAATATTTGCGTGCTAAGGCCTCGTCATCAACTACAATGCATTTTATTTTCATAATACATTAATTTTAAGTTTGACTGAAAAGGTTGATTCTTTATCTTCAATTTTAAGATCATAATTTTCAGGATAAAGCAAATCTAAACGTTGACGCACATTTCTTATACCCAAACCATTGCCAGATAAAGCTTTCCCTTGATAAGGCATTGTGTTCTTTATATCAAAAATTAAAGAACTATTTTCTGTTGATATATTGATTTTAACATAAGCATCAATATATTCCTCAATTATACTGTACTTAAAAGCATTCTCTATAAAAGGGATAAAAATCATTGGAGCAATATCCAAATCTTTTTTTATGTTTTGGAAATTTAATTGAATATTTTGATCGTGCTCAGATTTCATTTGTTGAAATGCCATAAAATTAGAGATGTAATCTATCTCAGCTCCTAATTTTACATGATCGCTACTACAATCATAAAAAACATATCGCAACATTTCGGAAAGTTTCAAAACACTTTCCGGTGCCATTTCCGATTTAGTATATGTTAAAGAATATATATTGTTTAATGCATTGAATATAAAGTGGGGATTTATCTGTGCCTTTAATAATTTGATTTCTGTTCCAAGTTTTTCTTCTTTTAGTTGTTTTTCCTTTTCCGCATTTGTTTTCAGAGCAGTGGATAATAGCGTGGCTATACTTATAAAATTTCCTAACATCACCATTGAAAAAGATCTTAAAATAGGAAAAATAATTGGCAGATGCTCAAAATTTTTCAGAAGCTCTTTTGGAGTTGTGAAAATATCCAATAACAAATGAATAATAGTAAATGCAATAGTAATAAGAAGGTTATAAACAATAAATTTACTCCTTTTTGTCATATAATACTTTGGGAACAACCAAAGTTCATTGGTAAGAGCAATTGCAATAAAAACTGTTGCAGTTATTGCTGCTCCCAGCAATGCAATTTTAACAGGAGCAAAATAACTTCCGGTAACAGAGAAAATAATTGTTACTGCAATCCAGATAATAATCTTATATAATATTGAAACGTATTTTCTATTCATAACAATTTAATTTTTCTCCAAAATTAGGTTTAGAATTAAAACAATTCCAAAGTTTTTGAACGAACACTAAACTTCCGTTAACGAATGTACAATTTTATCTAATTATCGTCAAATAATACTATTGTTCATCTCACATAAGGTTTTGTTCAAGAATCTCCAGACTTGGTTCAATATAATTTATAATGCGCACAGTACTACATAATATTGCCACTGAAAACGAAAATTTATAATCATCAAAATTATGAAATCAAAAACTTTGTACACAATTACCGCAATTGCAATATTGATTTTATCAGTATTTATAACCGGTAAATTAATTATGAGTAAGCCGGTTCCTAAAAAAAGTGATCAGGCTCAAAATCTGCTTAATGTAAAAGCTGAAAAAGCTGAGAATACTAATTACGATTCAAATGTAAAATACAGGGGTCGAATAACTTCATATGAAAACATATCACTTTCAGCAGAAGTAACAGGTAAAATCATTCAGGGAGATGTTCCTTTTAAAACCGGACAAAAATTTAATAAAAACGATTTGCTTATACGCATTTACAATGAAGATGTAAAGGCTGCTTTAATGTCTGGTAAAAGTAGTTTTATGCGAACTTTATCAGCAATCCTTCCTGATATAAGTTTTGATTTTCCTGAAGAATATAGCAAATGGAAAGAATTTTTCAGTTTGGTTAAAGTTGATAAGAACTTACCAGTATTACCGGAAACGAAATCGGAACAAGAACAAATTTTTCTTGCTTCTAAAGGAGTTTTAACTGAATATTATTCGCTACGACAACAGGAAATAAATCTTAAAAAGTATGCTATTTATGCTCCATTTGACGGGAGTTTTAAGAAAGTAAACAGAGAAATTGGAGCTGTTGCCAGTATGGGAGCAGAATTAGCTTCTATTATTCGTACAGATAAGCTGGAAGTAATCGTTCCTATTTTAC
>DAOWGM010000168.1 GCA_030637515.1 Bacteroidales bacterium | reverse complement strand
GATAATAATACAAGTAGTGTAACAGGATTGCTTGATAAACAAAAAGGTCTTAAAATTCCTATTGCTCATGGTGAAGGAAGATATTTTGCTAAAAAAGAAGTTTTACAAGATATGCGTCAGAATGGGCAAATTTTATTCAGATATTGTGATGAGCATAGTGAAATAACTGAAGATGCTAATCCAAATGGTTCTATTGAGAATATTGCAGGTGTATGTAATGAAGAGAAGAATGTATTTGGAATGATGCCACATCCGGAACGTGGTGCTGACGATGAATTAGGAAATACTGATGGAAGATTAATTTTTGAATCGATGTTAGCATTTATGCAGCGGTAATAATAAAAATCAAATATTTGACAGGCCTGAAAGTAATTTACTTTCGGGCTTTTTTTATTGTACAAAAACAATTTAAAGATTCTATTGTTTTCAGTGATGATTATATTTTATTGATGATTTTTGAATTCAATTAATTCTTATATTTAAGGAAAAATAAAAATTATAAATTATGGATTTAAAGCTGGCAATAGAAAAAAGAACAAGTATCAGGAATTTTACTGATGAAAAAATTCCGGTTGAAGATTTAAAAGAATTAGTCCGCAGGGCAGGTTTAGCCCCAAGTGTTAATAATTATCAACCTTGGAAGTTTTATGCGATAACTAATAAGGAAGTGTTATCGGATATGGCAATAAAAGTTGCAGATAAAATAAAAAAACTTCCTGCAAATGAATCAATTGCTGCAAAGAATGTAAAATCACAAGTTGAATGGTTTGCTACTTTTTTTGAAAATGCCCCTGCTGTTATTGCCATGTTTATGGAAGATTATGAATCAGTTCTTGAAAAAGGAGTACAGTTAAGTCATGATGAAATAAATAAATTGAGAAATTTTCCAGATATGCAAAGTGCTGGAGCGTCAATTCAAAACTTGTTACTTTCGGCAGTTGATATGGGATATGGTGCTTGTTGGTTAAGTGCTCCTATGATGGCTAAAGAAAGTTTAGAGAAGATTTTAAAAGTGGAACATCCTTACCACTTAATTGCATTTGTAGCTGTTGGAAAACCCGCCAGAGAATTACAACCAAAATCTAAAAAACCAATAGACGAAATTTTTAAATTGATCGATTAATTATGTCATATAAAATTTATCATAATTCAAGATGCCGCAAAAGTCGTGGTGGATTACAATATCTGCAAGAAAAGGGAATCAATCCTGAAATTGTTGAATATTTAAAAGATAAAGCATTTACTTTTGATAGCTTAAAAGATGTAATTAAAAAACTTGAATTAAAACCACAAGAAATAGTTCGAACTCAGGAAGCTGATTACAAACAAAACTACAAAGGCAAGGATTTCTCTGATGATGAGTGGATAAAAATTTTGGTTGAAAATTCTAAATTAATTCGTCGTCCGATTATTGTAAAAGGAGACAAAGCTGTTCTGGGAGATATTGTAGAACATATTGATACCTTGCTTTAATTTTCGTATCTTTTGATTTCCAAATATAGTTTGTTGCAACATAGTTTTTTATGTTGTAGTAGCTTGTTTCTATGGAATTTGAGTACAAACCTACCTGCCGGCAGGCAGGCTAAAACTAAATATTTTATGGCAACCCCCGAATTTTTTTATCAGGAACCATTCCCAATTGGGAAAGATGAAACCGAATATTATCTGTTAACAAAAGATCAAGTATCGGTAGTAAACTTTGAAGGCAAAGAAATTATAAAAGTTGAATCAGAAGGATTAACCAAACTTGCTAATGCAGCATTTCGTGATACTTCTTTTATGTTACGTACAAGTCATTTGGAGCAGGTAGCAGCAATTTTACATGATCCTGAAGCAAGTGATAATGACAAATATGTAGCTTTAGCAATGTTGCGCAATGCTGAAGTATCAGCAAAAGGGAAACTTCCATTTTGTCAAGATACAGGAACTGCTACAATCGTAGCTAAAAAAGGACAACAAGTGTGGACTGGTGGTGGCGATGAAGAAGCACTTTCGTTGGGAGTTTACAATACATATACCGAAGAAAATCTTCGTTATTCCCAGACAATTCCTTTGGATATGTACAAGGAACAAAACTCAAAAACAAATTTGCCGGCACAAATTGACATTCATGCCACAAGTGGTGATGAGTATAAGTTTCTTTTTGTTGCAAAAGGAGGCGGATCTGCAAATAAAACAGCACTATTCCAGCAAACAAAAGCTTTGTTAAATCCGGAAAAGTTAGAAAGTTTTCTTGTTGAAAAATTAAAATCACTTGGTACCGCAGCATGTCCGCCATATCATGTGGCATTTGTAATTGGTGGTACTTCTGCAGAGACTACATTAAAAACTGTAAAATTAGCTTCAGCTAAATATTATGATAATCTACCTACAAAAGGGAATACAGGAGGTCAGGCATTCCGGGATATTGAACTAGAGAAGAAAGTATTAGATGCAGCAGGTAAGCTTGGAATTGGAGCACAGTTTGGTGGGAAATATCTTGCTTTAGATATTAGAATAGTTCGTTTACCAAGACATGGAGCTTCATGTCCTGTTGGAATGGGAGTGTCTTGTTCTGCTGACAGAAATATTAAAGCAAAAATTAATAAAGATGGTATCTGGGTTGAAAAGATGGAAGAAAATCCAGGTAGATTTATTCCTGAAGAATTACGTAAACCAGATGAAAAGGGTGCTATCATTATTGATTTAGACCAACCAATGAAAGAAATTATAAGTGAACTTTCAAAATATTCAGTTGGTACAAGATTATCGCTTAACGGAACAATTATCGTTGGTCGTGATATAGCACACGCTAAACTCAAAGAGCGAATTGAAAGTGGCGAAGGTTTACCACAATATATTAAAGATCATCCAATTTATTATGCAGGTCCTGCAAAAACTCCAGAAGGTATGCCGTCTGGTTCATTTGGTCCAACAACGGCAGGAAGAATGGATCCGTATGTGGATCTTTTCCAAAGCAAGGGCGGAAGCATGGTGATGATTGCAAAAGGTAATCGTAGTCAGGTTGTTACTGATGCTTGCAAAAAGTATGGAGGGTTTTATTTGGGAAGTATTGGTGGTCCGGCGGCATTGCTTGCACAAGAAAATATTACTAAAGTTGAATTGCTTGAATATCCTGAATTAGGAATGGAAGCAATTTATCGAATCCATGTAAAAGATTTTCCAGCATTTATTTTAGTTGACGATAAAGGGAATGATTTTTACAGTATGACTTGTTAAAATTCTAGCTATTATAACTTGATTGGGGCTTTTTAAAAGCCCCTTTTTTTGTATACACTTCGACGGGCTCAGTGTGACAAAAATAGAAAAAGGAAGTTGTCATACTGAGTAATGTCATTCTTGTCGAAGAATCTCGAAGTATAAACAACTTCCCAGCTTAAGGTTTTTTATGACTTATTAAAAAGATGCTTAGCGGATTTCTAAAAAATAAAAGACTTCTGCTTAATATTAAATTAGCGCTTAGCATCTATTAAATAAAATTCAACATCTAAAAAGTATTCTTTTTTATTAAGTTTGTTGCCATTAATTTTTATAGGATGCAACATAAGATTCGAAATATTGGAATTCTTGCTCATGTTGATGCAGGAAAAACTACCGTAACAGAAAACTTTCTTTTTTTAAGTGGACAAACTAAGAAGCTTGGAAGTGTCGATGATGGAACCACACAAACCGATTTTATGGATGTGGAACGTGAACGTGGTATTTCAGTTCGATCTTCTAATACGAGTTTTGAATGGGAAGGAGTAAAAATTAATTTAATTGATACTCCCGGTCACGTAGATTTTTCTGCTGATGTTGAACGAGTTTTGCGAGTTTTGGATTGTGCTATATTAGTTATTTCTGCTGTTGAAGGAGTTCAAGCGCATACAGAAACTCTTTGGAATGCATTAAAAAGCTTGAATATTCCGACTATCATTTTTATTAATAAAATCGATCGTACTGGTTCCGATGTTGAGTTGGTAATAAGAGAAATAAAGAAGGAATTAACTGATAAGTTGGCAATACTTTACGATGTTTCAAATGAAGCATCAAATAATGCGGATATTAAGTTAGTTTGGAGTGAAGAAAATAAGGACGAACAGGTAATTGAAGCTATTGCCAATACTGATGAAATTATTTTAGAGAAATATCTGGAAGAGCAAGATATTTCTTTTACAGAGCTTAATGACTCTTTAATAAAAGCAATTCATCAATGTAATTTATATCCTGTTTTAACGGGATCAGCAAAAAAATCACTTGGAGTTGAAGAATTATTAAATGCAATAATTCATTATTTGCCAGGACCTAATTCTGATGAATCCAAACCATTATCTGCCTTAGTGTATAAAGTTGCTCATGATAAAACCATGGGGCTAATTGCTCACGTAAAAGTATATAATGGATTGATTAAAAATCGAGAAATCATTAAGAATGTATCACAAGAAATTAACGAAAAAGTAACCCAGGTTCGTAAATTAATTTCTAATAAATTTGAAGATATAGGCGAAGTAAAAGCAGGAGATATTGCTGGAATTTGCGGATTGCAAAATGCAAGGGTAGGAGATATATTAGGTGAATTCTCTGATGCTTTACCAAATGATATTTCTTTAAGAACTCCTTTACTTACTGTTCAGGTGAAGGCTGAAAATGACAAGGATTATCCTGCTTTAGCTGAAGCATTACAAATGCTTTCAAAAGAAGATCCTACTTTAGATTTTGAATGGTTACGTGAAGATAAAGAGCTACATGTAAAAATTATGGGTTGGATTCAGATTGAAGTTCTGGAAAAAATCCTTGAGAACAGATTTGGTATAAAGGCCAAGTTTGATGATCCAACAGTAATTTATAAAGAAACTCCTACGCAAAAAGGAGAAGGGTTTGTTCGATATTGGATGCCAAAACCATGTTGGGCAATAATGAAATTCTTAATTGTACCTGGTGAACAAGGGAGCGGAGTTGTATACGAATCAAAAATAAGTGTTGATGATGTTCATCAGAAGTATCAAAACGAAGTTGATCGAACTATTCCAAATGCATTAAAACAAGGTATAAAAGGCTGGGAAGTTACTGACCTGAAAATTACTTTAATTGAAGGTGAAGATCATCAGGTTCATTCTAATCCGGGAGATTT
>DAOWGM010000062.1 GCA_030637515.1 Bacteroidales bacterium | reverse complement strand
GTTTTTCCTGTTCCGGTTTGTGCTAATGCAACAATATCGCTTTCTGTTTCAAGTACTACAGGTATTACTTCTTTTTGAACGGGCATTGCTTCTTCAAAACCCAATTCACTAATTCCTTTTAGGATCTCTTTACTGAGACCTAAATCGGTAAATTTTGTCATTTTTATTTCCTCCCGTGCTTTTGGATTCCTAATCAACTTGCCAAAAGCCGGTTAGATACCTAAAAAACACTCTTTTAATTAATAAGGGCGCAAAGGTAGCAGAATTATTTGATAATGAACTATTTTTTGTACATTTAAACGAATTAAACAACACATTATGAGAAATTTCATTCTTGCATGCATGGTATTCACTGCATTTTCGTGCACACAGCATAATCAGACATCGGTAATAATAACTAAAGGAAATCCTTCAACTGATCAACTTCTTGAATATTGGAATAATGCCTTTCAAGCTTTAAACGATTCAAATTATAATGAATATTTAGCTTATGCTGAAAAGGTTTATAATTACGCACCTAATGATTTTGGGTTAAAAGTTCTTTATGCAGATGCGTTACTAAGTATGAATATGACCGAAAAAGCAGATGTAGAATTAGAATCATTAATAAATCTTCATTCGCATTTAACCTATGAACGAATACAACAAAATCAATATCAATTTATAACAAAACATAAAAAATATGAAGATTATTTATCAGAAGCCTTAAAAGATACTGAACCAATTAACAACAGCTCTACTGCATATGTTATTGGTGAAAAAGATTTGATTCCTGAAGGTGTTGCCTTTGACACAAAAACCCAAACGCTTTTTATTAGTTCTATAAATAAAAGAAAAATCATTTCTATTAATAAGGAAGGAATTATTCAGAATTTTATTGAATCTGGTCAGGATAATATTCTGGCTGTTCTTGGAATGGAAGTAGATCCCGAAAGAAGGCATCTTTGGGTTTGCTCTGAATGGGATAATCCCAGAAAAATAGTTGCAGATTCAATGCTTCATACAAGTATTTATAAATATGATATAGAAAGCCAAAAGCTTATAAAAAAATATGTTTTAAGAGATACTTCACACAGATTACTGAATGACTTAACTATTTCATCAGATGGCACAGTTTACATAACAGAATCTCTGAAAGGAAAAGTTTATGTAATAAGACCGGAAATAGATTCTCTTGAGCTATTTATTGATTCGGACCACTATTATTATGCTAATGGTATCACAATTTCTGATGATGATAAAAACCTATATGTTTCTCATTTTGGAGAAACTATAATGATTGATTTAAAAAATAATATGATAAAAGAATTAAGACATCCTGAAAATATTAGTACTGGGAGAAATGATGGTTTGGCATTTTATAAAAACTCATTAATAATGCATCAGGATGAGATTTGCAGGTATTATTTAAATGAAAATGGAGATAGCATAATCAGAAAAGAAGTTATTGAAAGGAACAATCCTTTATTTGAAATTCCTACAACTGGAGAAATAGCTGGTGATAAATATTTTTACATCGCCAATTCGCAATTAACAAGATTTGATGCTGAAGGTTTTGCATTTCCAAAAGAGAAGTTAGATAGTGTGTATATTTTAAAAACGAAACTTAACTTCTAATAAAACAGAAACTTATATCAATATATAGGAATTTCTTATTCTATGATTGCTAAATGATTTATTCAGTTTAATAAATAATTATTTTTCTATTTAGAACTTTTGATAAGGAATGAATCTTTAACAAATAAATACCTTTACCTGTTATATTTATTTCTTCATGAATCTCAATTCGATTACTTATATTCCTTTCATAGACTTTCTGACCATTTGAGTTAAATATTTCGAGGTAATAGTATTCATTTTGAGGATTATCCAATTTCAAATAGAAAGTTCCACTATTTGGATTCGGGTAAATCTCAAACGAATTATTAAATATATGTATAACACTTAAACTATCCTCTATTTCTGTAGATGAAAACTCTGATGTATTTCCTTCGCTATCAGTGGCTGTTGCAACAATTAAATCATCATTGGAAATTTCTAACTCATCTGCAGATCCTAAATTTGCAGTTTTACTACCTGCACTAAAATCAGTTTCCGAAAATGTATCACTTCCTAAATATATTCCCCCTTCACCTTCATCATCTGCTTTAAAAAACTGGATAATTATTGGATAAGTTGAATTTACGGGATCTGAATCAACGTTATATTTAATCAATAGGTTTCCATTATCAATTTCAACTTCATAAAAAACCGGGAAATTTTGTAAATTATTTGGCCCTGTATCTCCATCACCAACATCGTTAAGGGTTATACCATCTCTATATGGAGAAACGGATTCAATACTTAAATCAATTCCAATTTCTATATTTGAAAAAATTGAATTACGAGAAATAGTATTCTGATAAGTTGTAATTGTATTTGATACTAAGATTCCTCCACCTGAATTAAAAGCAATAATATTTCCTGCCTCAGTTTCATCTCCACCAATAAGATTTTCTGCAGCACCACTCCAAAAACATACCCCTTCTCTACCATTTCCAAGGTCAGAATTTCCTGTTAAATCAGTTCCAATATAATTCCCTTGGATTATATTACCCGTTGTTCCTGATTTTCCTATTGTGATTCCATATCTACCATTTCCGCTTATTAAATTCCCAGCACCAGTTTCTACTCCTCCAATTTTATTATTTGAAGCACCATCATTTATTGTGATGCCATCCGAAGAATTTGGCAATGAAATTAAACCTGTTACATCTGTTCCAATATAATTACCTTGTATTATATTATTATCAGTTCCTATATTTGAAATTAATATTCCCTTATTAACATTTCCAGATATAAGGTTTCGCTCTTCAGAGTTTGTACCGCCAATTATATTTTCAGATGCTCCTGAATTAATATAGATACCTTCATTATTACTAAGTGCTGCGGTTCCATTAACATCTGTTCCGATAAAATTACCAATAATAGTATTATTACTCGCTTCAACACCTCCAACAAATTCTATATTAATTCCGGAATTTGTATTCCCAGAAATCAGATTTCCTGCATTTTCATTAGATCCTCCTATTGTATTCCCCGATGCAAGTAAAAGAATGCCAACAGAATTACTTAATGCAGTAGTGCCATTCACATCTGTTCCAATAAAATTCCCAAGTATATAATTATCTGTTGCGTTTGGATCATCTGGAAAGGTAACTCCTTCAAGATTACCCGATATAATATTACGAGCTTCAAGAGTAGTTCCACCAATCGTATTTCCAGAAGTTTCAATCATAACACCTGCATTTCCATTGCCCAATGCATTTGCGCCGGAAATATCAATACCAATATAATTACCCTCAACTATATTATTTCCATTTCCACTCAAATTAATTCCGTTCCAATTGAAACGATTTATAACTAAAGATTTTATAGTACAGTTACCACTATTAATATGCAAACCATGTGCATCTCCGGCATTACTGCCGTCCAGTTCAATTATAGGCGCACTGTTAAAATCCGGTTCAGTTGTTCCATCAATTATAACAGAATCAGTTATTTCTGGCAAAGGGCCAGATGGTTGAAATGTATAAGGTGCTGTACCCGCTATATCAAAAGCTATACTATCTTTTCCAAAATTTGCATTTGCTTCTTCAATGGCAGCACGTAGTGTACAATTACCTGTTCCATCATCGCAAATTCCATCGCCAGGATTACTATCACCTGTATCATCAGTCGAATTGACTGTAAAGACAGCTTTGGCAACTGAATAAAATCTTGAAACTTCTCCTTTCCATGTTTGTGCAAAAAGGCTATTGGTACTTACTATAATTACAAAAATTATAGTAAGTCTTTTTAAGTTTAGTGCAAGTTTTTTCATGTCTCTATGTTTAAACTTATTAATATTCTAAAATGCCATCTTAACCCAAACAATAAATCAAGAGTTGATAAATTAGATTGATGTTCAGGAAAAAGATTGTATTGCTTTTTTTCGAGTGAGTCAATTACTGGACCAACTTTACTACTAATGACAAGTACTTCCTGAAAGTTTTGGGAAACACAGATTTTTGGAAAACATATTATTAATAGAGATAATATGAATATATTCCTTAGAATTATGATTCCTTTCATTTTGCTTATTTCTTTAATTCTAAAAATATAAGCTATCCGATCTATGAAAATCTGCGTGATCTTAGTAAAAAAGGAAGGCATTATTCCAGCCTCAGGCTGGCTGCAATCCACAGATTAATGAGAGTCAATAATAAGTATCATAAAGAACACCCCGATAAAACTACTTTTTATCTAATGCCATTTACTACAAATATACATCATAATTAACTAAATGTCAATTATTTAGTCATTTAACTATTTAAAGACTTCTTTGTATATTTTCTAATCAAATAACAATTTTTCGTAATACTATAAAGTTCCGGTATCCAAAATTTCTAAGATTATTTTTTCTGTAACGGACCAACACCGCTTAAATCCTGTAATTTATTTCGATATTCCGTAATTGGTTCTTTTAGTTGCGATACGAATAAAAATTTAGAGCTATACAAAAAAAGGGATTGCATTATTGCAATCCCTTTTAACTTTCAGTATTTTTCATTATGCCTCTACTGTAATCTGCTCAATTTTATATGCAACTACCTCAGTAATATATTGATCTTGACCATTTTTGTCTGTATATTTTCTATTATTTAATTTTCCCTGAATGGATATCAACTCTCCTTTTTTCAAAAAACTTAAATCTTCATCTTTTTTGTTTTTCCAATAAGTTACGTTATGCCAAGTTGTTGTATTAATCCATTCTCCTTCTTTATTTTTATAACCTTCACTTGTCGCAATATTCATATTTATTAATGTACGCCCGCTATCAAATGTTTTTTCTTCTGCATCGCGTCCTAAAAATCCTTGAATCTCTACTTTGTTAATTGTCTTTTCCATGTTTTTGTGTTTTAAACGATTAATAAAAATTTGTTGATACAAAGAAATGACTTGATTTACATACGATTCGGTTATTAAATGGGTATAGTCGATTAGCATCCATTTGTTGTCGTTTGTAATTACTTACAAATTGTTTTATATTTGATTTTCAATAATTAAATAAAAGTTAAGATGGAAGAAAAATTATCACAAAAATGTCCTGAATGTGGTGAGAAAATAATTGGTCGTGCCGATAAGAAGTTTTGCTCCGATCAATGTCGCAATTCATATAATAATCGTTTAAACAGCGATACAAGTAATACGGTGCGAAATATTAATAATATTTTAAGAAAGAATCGACGAATATTACAAGATCTTAACAAACAATCAGGTAAAACAATGGTAAACAAAGACACTTTGCTTACTAATGGATTTAATTTCAACTACCATACTCATACCTATACAACGAAAAAGGGAGATAACTATCATTTTTGTTATGAGCAAGGTTATCTTTTTCTTGAAGATAAAAGTTTGTATTTATTAGTGAAAAATAAAGATAGCGAGTAAATATTTTCAAATAAAAAGGGATTACATTATTGCAATCCCTTTTTTGTCTAATATAATGTCTTAAATTTTCCCTGCTTCTTTTAATGCAACCTCCAATTGATCAACTAATTCTTCTAGTCTTTTAACAACAGCTAAATAAGGTTCTTTTGTTGTTAAATCAACACCCGCTTCTTTTAATAATTCAACCGGATAATCGCTTCCACCTGATTTTAATAAGTCTAAATATTTCTCTTGTGCTTTTTGAGCAGCTTCAGGAGTTTCAGCCTGCTTTATCTTATTAAATAAACTACTTGAACAAGAAAAAGAAACTGCATAATTATAAACATAATAATTATAATTAAAGAAATGATGAACTCGTGACCAGCTATTCCAATAATTTTCTAATTCTTCATGAATCCCTCCATTATATTTTTTATCAATTTCTGCATAAAGATTAGCTATAATATCAGCATTCAGAGGTTCATTGTTTTCAATTTTAGAATATAGGCTATATTCAAATTCAGCAAATTGTGACTGGCGATAGAAAGTACCTGATATATTATCTATAGCCTGAACTAACAACCCAATTCTTTCATTTGCATCTTTGCTGTTTTTGATCAAATAATCAAGTAACATTTTCTCGTTAAAAGTAGAAGCAGTTTCAGCAACCATACTTGAATAATAAGCATATGTATATGGTTGATATTTTCCTGACAACATTGTGTGAATTGAATGACCAAACTCATGAGCTAAAGTAAATACATGATCACGTGTCCCATTCCAGTTCATAAGAATATAAGGGTGAACACCATAAATAGATGAACTATAAGCTCCTCCACGCTTACCTGGCTTTTCATTTACATCAACCCAACCTGCTTGAAGTGCACTTCCTAAAAGCTCATTATATTCTTTTCCCATTGGTTCTAAACACTCCTTAACTAATTCTGCTGCTTCGTCATATGTATACGTCTTTTCAGATTCACCTAATCCCAACATATCATCAGAAATATAATAATGTTCCAATCCCAATGCCTTTTTCCTAAGTTCTCTATACTTTAATAAAGCGGCAGTATTATTACCTGCCACATCTATTAAATTCATATACACATCTTTATGTATATTATTAGATTCTAACACAGCATCTAAGCAACTTTCATAACCTTGCAACTGAGCACTTGCCCATCGGTTCTGATATATGCCAATAAGAATATCTGCATAGGTATTTTTATTTTTTGCATAAGCTTCAGCCTTAGCCTCAGCAACAATTTTTCTATCTTCTTGGTTTTCGTTGGTAGCAAATATTTTTGAAACATTAGATGGGCTGGCAATAATTTCTTCTCCATTAGTAAGTGTTACTTTATGAAATTCCATATCAGCAGTTGATATAGATCCATAGATATTTGATGCAGCACCTAAAGCTTTGCTATAATAGAGTGATATTTTTTGAGTTTCTTCATCTAAAATATGCTCCAACTGACGGTAAAAGCTATCATAATCGTGCCCGTAAACAGCTAACTCTTCGTTTTCTGCTATCCATTTTTCAATTATTTCTTTTGGAATTTCAGCCAACTCTGTTTGAATCCAAGTTGTATTTCTCCCCATTTCAATCCACATTGTTTGTAACTGTTGCATTTTAGTTACATAAATAGGATTTTTACCATCAATATCCTGATTTAATGAAGTATAGGTATATAATTTTGATCCCATCTGAGAAATTTTCTCAGAAAACTTATTAAACTCTAACATAACATCAGCACTTGTTCCTAATTTCCCTTTATATTCTAAAAACTTAGGAATCTGCGATTGTACATAATCAAGATCCTTCTGCCACTCATCCCAACCAGCATATATATCTGTTAGTTTCCAGTTGTATTTATAAT
The DNA here is from genome assembly GCA_030637515.1 of Bacteroidales bacterium. Classification (GTDB taxonomy): domain Bacteria; phylum Bacteroidota; class Bacteroidia; order Bacteroidales; family UBA12077; genus UBA12077. Next base: position 60,566 of record DAOWGM010000062.1, on the reverse strand, counting down.
AATCCTTATCCTTTGCTTCTTCTTGTGCAAAGGAGAAAATATTCAATGCGAATATTGCCAATAATAAAATTGATAGTTTTTTCATTTTTTTCTTAGTTAATTGTTAATAAATAGATGTTAAAATTAGATTCTTTTTAGTTAATAATTTCAATTTGTTATTTTGTTTAGAATGATTTCAAGAAAAATGGTTTAATTTCGGGCAATATCTAATTATTAATTTAAGATTTATACTAAAAGTAATTTCTATGTTTACTAGAGCAATTGTAAGAAAACCTGCCCATACTTACGCAAATGGGATTACTACATCAAATCTTGGAAAACCTGATTTTGATTTAGTACAAAAACAACATGATGCTTATTGCGAAGCATTAATAAAATGTGGTATTGAAGTAGTAGTTCTTGAACCTGATCCTAACTTCCCTGACTCATGTTTTGTTGAAGATACAGCGATAGTAACAAAAGACTTTGGAATTATTGCTCGTCCTGGTGATCCTCGCCGTTTAGGTGAAGAAGTTGAAATAAAAAAAGTTCTGGAACCTTTACTTAAGCTTCATTATATTGAAGAACCCGGCACCCTTGATGGCGGTGATATTATGCAAGCTGATAATAAATTTTATATTGGTTTATCGAATCGAACTAATCTTCCCGGCTCAAAACAATTAAAAAAAATATTATCAAGTTATAATTATGATGTTTTTTCTGTTCCGGTTTGTAACTTATTGCATTTTAAAACCGGTGTAAATTATTTAGGAGATAACAATCTTCTATTGCACAAGGAATTCTGCTCTAAAGACGACTTTAATTCTTATAATAAAATTATTATAAGTGATGAGGAAGAATATGCAGCAAATTCATTACGAGTTAATGACTATGTTATTACTCCTAAAGGATTTCCTGAAACGAAAAAAAGTATTGAAAAACTGGGATATAAAGTAATTGAATTGGAATTATCAGAGTTCCAAAAAATGGATGGTGGATTAAGTTGTTTGTCTTTGAGGTTTTAAACTATCTGTTTAGATCATCCAACTTATCGACTATTACTATTTTATTAAAATCGGAAGTTTTATACAATGTAAATCCTTCCGATTTTCTTTTTTCAATTTTATCTACGAAATAAAATTCACCATTAATAATTTTAGCATCGAAGAATTTACCTTTAAACACATATTTAGGAAATAGATTGAGTCCATCTAATTCATAAATTGCTGTTTTAGTAACAATGAAAATATTTCCTTTATATTCAATGAATTGATTCGGGTAAGTTTCACTTAAAATCCTGTTTCCCTTATAATATATGTACTTATTTTCTGAGTTATAATAAATAAAATCACCCACGTTGGTAAATGAATATATAAATGATCCTTTAAGTGTATCAATTTTATAATTCTGTAGATTTAGTAAAATAATATTTTCAGTATTAAAAAAAGCCAACTTATTACCACTCTTAGAAATTTTTAAATTAATTATTCTATCTGAAAGAATAGTTGCTAACAGTTTACCTTTAGAATTATAATGTTTTATATAATCCTTTTTATCGTCAACTACTTCAAGGCTTGTAATAAAACCTTCAGGCAAGCTATAATAAGTGTTTCCTTCAAAAACAAATAAATCTGTTACAACTTTGTATTCACCTTTAACTTTTTCAATCCTATGATCAGGCATTTTAGGTAATTCATCAATCACAATTTGCCCTAATTTGTTTAGCTTCTGTGAAAAGCCTGTCAAAGAAATTAATCCAACTAAAAAACATAAAATAATGTACTTCATAATCTAAGAATCTATATTCGCAATGATAATAAAATATGTTTAGATTAATTTTCTAAAGTTTCTAAAAATGGGAATTTTGCCAAACCTATTTTTTGAAGGAAGTATTGAAATGAAGTTTTTAAAACTCCTAAGCCGTATACAATACTATTATTCAAGTTAATTGAAGATGAATCATTGGTATATTTTGTTGGACAATTAATTTCTGCTATTTCAAATCCGGCATAATGGATTTGAGCTAAAACCTGATTGTCGAAAAGAAAGTTGTCTGAATTTGCTTTGTAATTTATTTTCATCAAAACTTCGCGACTATATGCTCTAAAACCGGTATGATATTCTGAAAGCTTAGCTCCTATAAGTATATTCTGAATAAAAGTCAATATCCTATTAAAAACATATTTATATAAAGGCATACCACCTTTTAAAGCGCCTTTTCCTAAAATTCGAGAACCAAGAACAACAGGATAAACATCATCTGCAATAAGTGAAGCCATCGAAGGAATTAGCTTTGGAGTATATTGATAATCAGGATGAAGCATGACAACAATATCGGCATCTAAATTTAGTGCTTCGTTGTAACACGTTTTTTGATTTGCCCCATATCCTTGATTTTCTTCATGAAGGAAGATCTTTGTAATGCCTAAATCTTTAGCCTTTTGAACTGTCTTATCATTACTTTTATCATCGACTAAAATTACATCATCAACAATATCAAAAGGAATCTCTGAATACGTTTTCTCCAGTGTTTTTTCTGCATTAAAGGCAGGAAGTACAACCACTATTTTTTTATTGTTAATCATTTCTTAAATAATTCAGGATTTAGTTGTTGAGCTTTATTTATACATTGTTGATATTTTTCTTCATTCCCCATATTCCGAAATAATGTTCCAAGATTAATAAGAATATTTGCATCTGCAGGTTTAATTTCCATCTCATAAACCTCATCCATTATAACTAATGCATTTTGCAAATCATTTAAATTAGCATAAGTCATAATTAGGTTTATTTTTAGTACTGGATCGTCAGGATCAAGTTCAGTAGCTTTTAACAAAGCTGCTGCCGACTTTTTATAATCTTTTGTTATACCGTATACTACACCTAGATCTTTAAAAACCGTAATATTTTTTGGATCTATTTTTGCTGCTTTTTCCAAATATTCTTTTGATTTTTCTAAATCATTTGCATAACGTCCATATATACGACCAAGCAAATAGTTAATGCTAAAGTGATTTGGATTATATTTCTTAAGCTTATGTAAAATTCTTAAGTTTTCTTCGGCTCTATTTTCCTCTTCAAAGACTTCATTTATTCTGGTTTCAAAAATATTCCTATAAACTATATCATATAAGGGTACACGTTCCAGAATTCTATCGTAGTATTTAAATGTACTATCAAGACTTTCGTAGTATTCCCATTGAGCATTACCCATAAGTAAAAGCGCATCGTTATATGTTGGATGAATATCAATTGCCTTTTGCAAATATGTTATCGCTTTTTCAAGATATTCCTTTTTAACATTTTGATTCCCTGGCTTTGTGGCTTCTTCAATAAGAATACCACCCGCTGCAGTGTTACTTTTTGCACTATTTACAGATATTTTCACATCATTTGTAAATAAGGTAAAATCATTTTTCCAAACCTGATTTCTATGAATAGTTTTTACGGAATAAATAACCAGAACGGCAAATAAAACATATTGTATTACAATAGGATTTTTTATTCTGGTCGGTAATTTATTGGAAATAAAATATGCCAGAATTATTATTATTCCAATTGAAGCAATAAAAACAAATCGTTCGTTCATAAATACTCCAATAGGAAATAAAATATTAGACATGGGCGATAATGCTATCAAAAAAAAGAAAATCCCGAATGATACAATTCTCTTTTTCTTTAGACCTAAAAGTGCATAAACCCCAAGAAATATATAAACCACTAAAGAAATCAACGACCAAATATTACTCCATGTCATAATCGAAATATGATAAGGATAATAATCGTACGTTAAGGGATGTGGGATTATCAGCAACTTTAAATACATCAATAAGGTGTAAAAAACAGTAGCAAATTTTTCAGAAACAGACATTCCCAAAAATGAATTATTCATTAACTCTGTTCCTGTTTCAAAAGATAGTCCTCCGATGACCTGACCACGAACATAAAAATAAAATGCAGATGCTACAACTATCGGAATAATTGAAATAATTACATTTTTTGCTCCAAGCTTTTCTCTAAAAAAATAAATAGATAGAGGAATAATTGCAAGAAAAGTTATTGCAACTTCTTTTGAAAACAAGGCAATTAAAAAGAATATAAAACTTAATATTAAATATGAACTCTTTTTACTTTGGATATATTTTAAAGAAAATAAAGCAGCTGATAAAGCTCCCAATAAGGATAATATTTCATCACGACCTTTAATGTTTGCAACTACTTCTGTATGTATAGGATGAACAAGAAAAATTAGTACAGCGACAAACGGTATAGATAAATACCATTTATCTGAATTATAAGCTGGCAGTAAAAACTCCAGTAAAATTAACAAGATAAAAGCTGTTATGGCAAATAATAACACATTCAGAAAATGACTAATAAAGAGCAGTAGTTTTCTTTTTGAATGCATTTTTCGCAAATTTGAAAGAACAATCCTTTTCTCATAATCTTGTAAAATATTTGCATCTTCTAAAATACTTTCTTGCAGCTTTTTTCTAAGATTTCTATCATCCGTTTGCAATGTTTTTAATAAATCCTTCAGAAGTTTTTGAGAAGGCAGAATAAAATCAGGATTTGCATTACGATTCATCCTTTTCTCTAAACTCACTTTATCAATCCCTTTGTAAGGAGACCCCATAATTATTTGCCACTCAATAGCAAATGTAACCATTGATAAAGGACGATAACGTCCGCCTGCTACTAAACTTTTATTCTTTTCATCAAAAAAACCACTAAAAAACTCATGGGTCAACAAGTCATCAATTCCTTCAAATCCGCTTAAAGTATATTCGTTTTCTGATATTACAAGTGCATCATCCAATGCATATTCATGAAAAAGAGTATTCCCATAAAGAATAAATGTTAATATAAAGATGATGATGTATTTTGTTCTGTTTTTCATAAAAGAACACCAATAAAATATTAAGAAGGAATAAATATATCAATTTAATTTCTTACCTGAAAATGCTTCAGCACTCTTAATGCACGTAATGTATTCCATCTACTTGGTTTACCTACCTTTTCCATTTGAAAATGAACATTCCCAGGATAATTTGCATTCAAATTCCAAGTATCCTCTTTATTTCTCTTTTTTAATAGAACATCAATTGCATCCTGCATTCTTTTATCATAATTAACACTTGCAAACTGAAAATAGTCCAATGCTCTTAAAATATCGTATCGCCAACGTGTAGGATATGGAATTCTCAAAAACCTATTATCAATGATATTCCCGGTTTTATCGGATTTAAATAAGCAATGTTGTAATACAAATTCCTGTGATTCTTGTTCTGCTTTTGTTAATTCTTCAATCCGATAAGTGTAACCATTAATTTTATATTCATGGATACCTTCCAATACAGAAATAGTGGTATGTAATGAGCTGTGTTTTGCTCCTGTTCTGTTAATGCGGCAATTAAAGCCACCATCTTTCATTTGGTGGGATATTATAAAATCAATAATTGATTCTATATCTTTTTCATTTGCCTTAAAATAAGAACAATAGTTCAAAGCCATACCATTAATACACAAATCACTATTTTTAGTGGAACCAATCGGATGAATTCCTCCATCTTCCACCTTATTTTGCGTGAGAATAATCTGGATTGTTTCCTTAATGGATTTGCATTGATTTGAAATTTCAAGATTTTTTAAATCAAGTAAAGTGTAATGCGTTGATGTCCATTTAGGTTGATAAAAACTTTTACCCCAATGACCGTCTTCATTACGAAGCAAAAGAAATTGTTTTCCCCAACCCTCGAATTCAATCCTGCTTTTAAGATCTTTGCGTTCTTCTCCCAACAAGTCTCTGTAAACCTGATATTGTATTGAGACATCTCCTTTAAGTAACCAACTTATTATTTCTTTATTATTCATTTTCAATTCGTTCTACACATCGATACATTGCTTCTCGCAATGCTACCTCACGTGGATCATTAACTAAATAAAGTCCCATTTTGGACATTACATATGCATAACCTATTTCGTTTTTAGGATCGGCAAAACCAAATGAACCTCCAGCACCGGGAGTGCCAAATACACTTTGATTATTTCCGTATAGTAAATCTGGTCCGGGTTTTAAAAATCCATAAGCGAAATAAGTATTTAAACCCATAATAATATCAAATGCTCCAGCCGGAGGAATTTGCGCAGGTTGTTTCAACAGTTCGTAAGTCTCCTTCTTAAAACCAAGTTCTGTTCCTCCTTCTGCAAAAATGCTATAAATCTTAGCTATTGATCTGGCATCACCAATTCCGTTGCCTGAAGGCATTTCAATCCTTTGGGTTGCTCGACTATTTGGACTAAATTTTTCAGGGATTTTAAATGACTGATATAAAATTGATTTTTTGTTCCTGAAATCTTTTCTCATTTTTTCGGGCATTTTATTCATATTAAAAATAAACTGTCCTATTGAAGGGTAATATACTTTTGACAATTCTTCATCTGAAATCGAATCTGGCAAACCTATATAAAAATCTAAATCAAAAGGTTTCGCCAATTCCTCATCAAAAAACACTCCGATACTTCTTCCTTTTGGATCAACTCTACGCATAAGTTCATTCATATACATTCCCATGGTTGATAAATGGTAACCATGCTGTTCTCCTGGCTCCCATAAAGGTTTCTGACGTGCCATGAGTGTGGAAATAAAATCAAAATCTGCCAAATCATCAATTTCAAAAACCTCATCGACAAGACATAAACCAGCTTCATGTGCTAACAATTGACGAACAGTAATATTTTCTTTACCATTCTGAGCAAACTCAGACCAATATGTCGAAACCTTTTCGTTATAATCCAGCCAACCATTTGAATGCGCCATTGCCAAACATAATGCAGCAAGACCTTTTGTTGTTGAGAATACGATTACTTTTGTATCCTCTTCCCATTTCGATTTTGTTAAAACATCTCTGTATCCGCCCCATAGATCAACAACCTTTTCGCCTTTATAATAAATTGAAATTGCTGATCCATTTTCTTTTCTTTTTACAAAGTTTCGAATGAATTCTTCTTTTACCTCTTCGAATCCGGGAGCTACATAACCATGAACAATTTCTTCAGGATGCTTTTTAGCTTTATATGAGGTTGAACATTGATTAAAAATGAATATTATAAGAACTGCAATTAAAATTAACTTCAGAATATTTTTATTCATTACTTATAATTAAAATGGATTCAATCAAATATAAAAAAGTTAAAAGATAATTTGAGTATCAAACTATAAAAAAATCTCCATTTTTCTTTTATTTCAGTTGTGCAGCTGATTCAAATTGAAATAACCAATCAAAAATAAATACGCTTGATTTATTTAAAAAAGGTGATGTAGATCACCTTTTTTAATACCCTGATCATTAGGTGATTAGGTGATTTAAAAAATCTTGTTTACAGTTTTGAATTGTTTATCAAAATATCCAGTGTGTTCATCTAATAAAAATATTTTTTGAATAATTCGTGCGTATATGCAAATAAATAATCGAACAAAAAATGTTAAACGACGACGCCATATTTGAATTAGATTATCCTTCTGAGAGCAAAAAAAGAAGGTTTTTTATTTCAATTGTAAAGTATCTTTCTTTATTTGTGTTTTTTATTTTATTAAGTAGTTATAAAAATCCTACTACCCGAATTAATACTAAACTTGTTCTTGCAGATTCATTTCAATTCAATTATTTAGTTGAAAATCAGGTAAAATCAATAGAAAATAGCACTACTGACACATTGTTCAGTATTCATTCTCAGTTAAATGAACTTTTAGTTAAGTTTTACGAAGCCAGAGAATACAAGCCTGTTTGGATTAATAATTATTCAACTAATCCTCAATTCTCAACTCTTATAAATCTTATAGACAGCGCAGCCTATTTTGGATTCCCATATGATTATTTCAATTCTGAAAGAATTCATGTTTTAAATATGGATTTAGAAAATTCAAATCAAAAAGTTGATCTTGAATTAAGTACAACATATGCAACTTTAAAGTTTATGCTTTATTTAAAGCATGGAATAATTGATAAAGATTCTTCATTAGCTTTTACATCAGATTTAGAAGCTTTACCAGAGATTCTTAACAAGGCTATCAATCAAGATAATTTACGAGAAGATATTTTATCGATTCAGCCTAAACTTGTTCATCATCAAAATTTATTGAATTCGCTCCCTTATTTTATTGATTTGCACTACTCGGTTAAATATACAACTCCAGCTTTTATTGATGATAAGTTGCTTGCAAAAAGCCTTTACTATTCTGGAATTAGCAAATCACCAGTTTTCGATTCAACAAACCTAAAATCAGAGGTTCTTTCTAAATTAGAATCCGATTATAATTTACCTAAAGATTCTATTCTTAATACTCCAACACATGAAGTAATAGTTTCGCTGTTAAAATTCAAATACTTTCAGGCATGTTTAAATATAAACAGACTTAGAAATCTGCAAAATTCCGGAGAAAACTATCTGTTCGTAAATATTCCTGAATATAAGTTACATGTAGTAGAATCAAATGAGAATAAAGAATCTTTTAATGTTATTGTAGGTAAAAAAGGTACTCCAACTCCAGTTCTTTCAAGCAATATTGAAAAAGTAATTGCAAATCCATACTGGACAGTACCACGAAGTATTGTTAAAAATGAAATGATTTACAAAATTCGAAGAGACTCTACTTATCTTAAGAGAAACGGTTTTTTCGTTATAAACAATTACGAAGAAGTTGTCGATGACTCAACTATTAATTGGAATGATAGAGATCCATTAGGAAATAAATACTGGCTAAGACAGATTAACAGCAGATCTAATGCTCTGGGACAAGTAAAATTTATCTTCCCTAACAATTTTAGTGTTTATCTTCACGACACTCCATCAAAACGTTTGTTTAAGAACGAAAAAAGAACTTATTCGCACGGCTGCATCCGTCTTGAAAATCCTGACAAACTTGCTCAGTACCTAACAAACAATTATAATGATGACAAAAAGAATATCAAAAAACTTATATCTGAGAAAAAACGTCAAGTAATTGATCTTTCTGAAAAGGTGAAAATACACATTCAATATATTACTTGTTCTGGTACAGAAAACTCAGACATGGTATTTTTTAACGATATCTACAATCTTGATGAAAAAGAAATTAAGGCAGTTTTCCCAAATCTTCTTGAGATATAGGAATTAATGTTGGATGATAAATAAATAAGCAGGAACCTTCTTTTATTAAATCAATTATTTCATCAGCCTCATCGTAAGATAAAGCGGGACAACCAAAGCTTCGACCAATTCTGCCATTCTCTTTTATAAACTTCTGGTTAACATAAGCTGCACCGTGAATAACAATGGCTCTTTTACGGGCATTATCATTTAGGTCTTTACTCATTCCATCCAACCTTAATGAAAATCCGTGTTTCCCTTCGTAAATTTCGCCCGTTACATAAAAACCCAAGCTACTCTTTTTTGAATGTTTCTTATTTGAAAATGAATCAGCTATATCAAGCCCTGAATTTTTCCCGTGCGCCACCAAAGTTTGTTTAAGAATTTTTTGATTTTTTAAGTCCAAAATAAAAAATCTTTTTTCAATTGATGAAGCACTAAAGTCGATAATTGTAAGTAATGAATCGTTCCTTAATAGGTTTTGGCTTTTAAAATCGCTAAATCCGTTTAATGCTATATTTATTGCGGGTAAAGGGATTCCGCATGAATCAGTTAATTTTTCCTGAAAAGAAACAGGAATACTATCGTTAAAACTAATTTTTTCCTGATATAAATTTCCAGATAATTGTTTGCCTTGCAGATAAATACCGGAAATAACAATTAGGATAAAAAATAATAAGTATCGATTCATTTTTGGCATTATTTCAGCCGCGAGATTATAAAATATTTAGAACAAATCAAAATATGGACGAACTTTTTTGACGTATAGCAGTCCTTGTATGAAGCTGTCGAGTTTCAGTATCTCCCGTTGACGCTAAAACAAATACAATATACACTTATCAAACTACTACAAATACCCACATGCTTTATGCCCCAATGTTATGAGGCGTATTTCTATTTTTTTCTTCTTTTTTTTCTACTTTCCCTTCTTCTTTCTTTTTCATCAAGTATATTAAATGAATTGTCATGTACTTTTATAGAATATGAAGCTTGCATATCTGCACTTCTATCATGTAGCATTGGAGGTGCCCAATTTGTGAATTCTTTCAAATACTCAATTAATTTCTCATTAAATATTTTATTATCCAAATTATAGACCTGATAATCAAAGTCTTCCCCCTTGCAATTAATTATAAAAAAAACATAGAAAACAACATCATTTTCTATACGAAAATCGTGAGGAGTCAAAACCTCATTAATTTTGATTTCAAGTTCATCTATTGAGATACCACGTTCTGGCATTTTTTCCAACCACAATATTATATCTTCAGAAACGGTGTCACAACGACTTTGCCCCAATGAATTTAAACTAAATAAAAGTCCAGTAATTAGAAAAATATAGATTTTATTAATTATCATATCTTATTCTCTTCTCTCTTAATTCGAAGTTTAATTTACCATTATAGTAAAAATAAATACATTCTTTTACTCATCAGTTGAGTCTTCAATTACTTCATTTTCTGGCAATTCAATTATTTCTTTTGATTCAATTGCAGTAATTGTTTCTACATCTTTTAATTTTCTATTAATAACATTTGTTCTTGTTGTTCTCAATTTATCAAGAGTTCCGGATGCTGTATTTATTTGACTGTGTGCCTTTGCTAAAACTTCAGAGAATGTATTAAATTCGAGTTTTACTGCCTTTAATACATCCCAAACCTCACTACTCCTTTTTTGTACAGCTAAAGTTCTAAACCCCATTTGCAGGCTATTTAACAAGGCTGATAAAGTTGTTGGTCCGGTTACTGTTATTTTATATTTTGTTTGTAGTGTTTCAAATAATCCAGGATGCCTTAAAACTTCAGCATATAAACTTTCAATTGGCAAAAACATTATTCCAAAATCAGTTGTATGCGGAGGATCTATGTACTTCTCACTTATACTTTTTGCGAAACTTTCAATCTTTCTTATTAACACTCTTTGAGCATTTTCTATCACATTTTTATCTCCCGCCTCAAATGCATCAAGAAGTAAATGATAATCTTCAATTGGAAATTTTGAATCAATTGGAATCCAAACTTCTTCTCCAGAATCTTTTCCGGGAAGTTTTAGTGCAAACTCTACATTCGCTTGACTCCCCTTTTTTGTAGCAACATTTTTTGAATACTGATCAGGAGTTAATATTTGTTCTAATATATTTTCAAGCTGATATTCTCCAAGAATACCTCTAGTTTTAACATTCGTTAAAACTTTTTTCAGATCTCCAACACCAGTAGCAATATTTTGCATTTCTCCCAGACCTTTATGTACTTGTTCTAATCTATCACTGACTTGTTTGAAAGATTCTCCCAATCGCTTTTCAAGAGTTGTTTGAAGTTTCTCGTCAACAGTTTTTCTCATTTCATTAAGCTGTTGCGTATTATCTTCTCGAATTGACTTTAAGTGCTTTTCAATTGTGGTTTCAACACCTTTTATATTATCTGTTACCTGTTTATTAATATCATTTTGTTGTTTACTAAAATCACCAAACTTTTGTCGCAGCAATTCATTTAAATCTTTTACGTTTTGCGAAAACTGTTCTCCAAAGGAATTAAGAGATTTTGTTAATTCTTCCCTGTTTGCTACAGAAACATCATTTGTCTCTTTTCTGTTCCTTTGAAACTCATCTTTTATAGATTTTTCTGTTCTTTCTAAAGCATTATCAAACTTTAAAATAGTATTCTCTATTTCTTTTAATTGTGGTCTTATATCAATTGAGGCTTTCTTTTTTAATCCAATTACAATATTAATTATTGCAAGAAGAATCAGTACTAATAATAAAATTTCAATCATTTCTTTAACTTAGTTTTGTTCTGTCATATTTTCCAATTCAAGCAAATAAACATACAATTGTTCTTTTACTTTCCTGCTTTTTTCACTTTTAACGAGCTTTCGCATATCTTCAATAGCAAAAGTATATTCCATATCAACCAAATATTTAGCAGCACGTAGCTTTATATTACTATTTTTTTCAATTAATAGAGCTCTTACCTTTTCGGCAGCACCATAAGGATAAATAATTTGTAATTCATCCATAGCTTTCAAAATTTCATCTTTCTTTCCATTCTCAAGCTGCACCAATAAGGCTTCAATTTCTTTTTGGTTTTCCTGATCTAAAAGCAATTCATTAGAATAATGATCAGGGCGATAAACTTTTTTATTATATGCAATAAATTTTTTGTTGTAAACCCAACGTACAATGCGAGGCAACATCCATCTCATACCTGGTGTTGTTTCTGGATGTGTATTTGTAATAAAAATTTTGCCAGATTTATATTTCTTAGTTATAAAAAGAGGTTCTTTTACATTCAAATCAGAAGTAAATCCTATTATTTTATTTCCATTCGTTGTATCTAACTTTGTAATATTAAAATCGGAACAATAATTTACGTAGAGATTATCAAAACCGATAAGATCCGGAAATATTTTTTCACCATCTTCGGTTAAATTAAATCTGACTCGGCTTTTAATCGTTTCTGTTGGGGTTTCGTTATTTATACTTAAATCAACCAAATCAAGTGTTTGACTTTTGGTATTCTTTAGTAATAAGGAACATCCGTTACAAAGTCCAATAGCTCCTTTTTTTGAAATAAAATTCTTTAAAATTTCAACTACCTTATCATCCAGTTTGTCAATTGTTTGTCCTTTTTCTATTTCAGGAAATATAATTACATCAATATTTTCAAGCTTCGTTTTTAAAACATCAGTATCGGTTAAAGTAACGTACACAATTCCTCCATCAATATTTAATGCTTCTGCAATATATTTTGTATTTACAGAATTTACAGAAGTTGCTTTATATATTCCCACTGCAATTGTTTCCTGATTTAATACTACCTTTTTTATATAATCCTTTCCCTTATCATTATTAACACATGAAACTGCTAAAAGAAGCAACATTGTAAAGGGCATTAAAACTCTGACTATCTTTTTCATAGGAAGAAATTTAAATATTTAAAATACGTATGCTATTACAAATTTAAATAGCTATTAAATTTATGAATTTAATCTTAGATTATGAAGATTGAATCTTATTATAATAAAAATAGTTCGAACAAATTTATTTATTTTCTACTCCAACCAATGCACGGAAATCATCCATTTGATCGTTAGGCAAGGTTAAAGCAAGATTATACTGCTTTATTTTCCATCCTTCATCATGTCTTTTTAAAACTCCTGAACCTCTGCATATTCCCATATGTGTTTCTAAAAGCTCATCGAACCATGCATACTGCAAATCGTCAGAAAACTCCCATCTGCGATCGTAAGGAGTAAATGCCCATGCAGTATCACGTTCAAAATATTTCAAACCCCAATCCACAAATTCATGTTTTAACCATCGCTCTGAAGGATCGGTTCCCAAATACACCGCATTTGCATCTAAACTTCCAAAAAAGAAATCCTCATCGGCAATAGCGGCTGATTGATGCCAATTATCCATAAAGGTATTTACAATCATTAACTCATCATCCCAATCCACTCTTTTCTTTCCTGAATTACATGAGCTCAAAATGAATAAAACAAGTATAAATCCACAAATATTTTTCATAGCAAATTGTTTCAGTTAAACTTTTACAATATAATCATATCAAATTAATTTCTGATATTTTAAAACATAAAAATAACGAGAAAGGTCTTAACAAAAATTTTAACTTTGTCCGTCTAAAAAATACATTCAAAAAAAATAAAATAATGTTTTCATCAACGACTGAATACAAACATATATATTTTGATCTGGACCGAACTATCTGGGATTTTGATAACAATGCAATTGCTACGTTTCGAGATATTTTTAAAAAATATGATTTAGAAAAAATATTTAAAACATTTGATACATTTTATAATTCATACGTAAAGCACAATGACATATTATGGGCTGATTATCGCGAAGGCAAAATTGAGAAATCAATTTTAAGCTATAAACGATTTTCGTTAACTCTCGAAGAATTTGGCGTTAACGATGAAGATTTAGCTAAGAAAATTGCACACGATTACATTACTATTAGTCCTACAAAAAAACAATTATTTCCGTTTGCATATGAAACATTAGACTATTTATATAAAAAATATAAGTTATATATAATTACCAATGGATTTAACGAGGTTCAATTTACAAAGCTGGAAAACAGTAATTTAGCCAAATACTTTATAAAAGTATTTACTTCTGAAAATGCCGGTGCACAAAAACCTGATCCAATAATTTTTCAGCATGCATTAGAAAATGTAAATGCAAATAAAAAAGACAGCCTTATGATTGGTGATGATTTAAATGTAGATATACTTGGAGCTAAAAAATTTGGATTAGATCAGATCTATTTTAATCCTGAAAAGAAGCAACATTCTGAAGACATTACTCATGAGATATGTTCACTTAAAGAACTACAGGAAATCCTATAAAAAAAGCTCCTTTAAAAAGGAGCTTCATTATCAAAATTTTTATTACTGCCTAAATCAAAAATGTCGTCATTCTTTTTATTAGCTGCTCTTTCTTCTTCGTTCATTTTTGAGCCAAAAGTTTGAGCTCCTCCATCTGCATTATTCTCCATTGGAAAATCTCCACTAAAATCATCTTCCAAATCTTCAAATTTAGCCAATTCTTGTCTAAATCGAAGTTTGATATCGACGAGTGCACCATTTCTGTGTTTTGCCATTATAATTTCTGCCATTCCTATTAAGGAATTTCCTTCTTCATCTTCAATAAATCCATATTTTTCAGGACGGTGAATAAATAACACCATATCAGCATCCTGCTCAATGGCACCAGATTCACGTAAATCGGATAATTGGGGCCGTTTAGTTCCAGAACGCATTTCAACTGAACGATTCAACTGAGACAACGCAATAATTGGAACATTTAATTCTTTTGCAATTCCTTTTAATGATCTCGAAATCATACTTACTTCCTGTTCACGATTTCCTTTTGTTTCAGGAGGACCTGTCATCAGCTGCAGGTAGTCAATTATAATAATGTCAATTTTTTTCTGACTCATTAAACGACGGCATTTTGCTCTTAATTCAAAAACAGAAATGCCAGGAGTATCGTCAATATAAATATCAGCTTCAACTAATTTTTTTATTTTATACTCTAACTGTTCCCACTCAAATGGTTCCAGCTTTCCATTACGTATTTTATCAGACGAAAGCTCTGTTTCACCTACAATTAATCGATTAACCAACTGAACTGATGCCATCTCAAGAGAAAACAATGCAACACTCTGATTGTGCTCAATAGCCATATTTCGCGTCATAGATAAAACAAAGGCTGTTTTACCCATTGATGGACGAGCTGCAATAATGACTAAATCGGAACGTTGCCAACCAGAAGTAACTCTGTCTAATTTTGTATATCCAGAAGGAACCCCACTTAAGCCATCTTCACGTTTTGAAGCCTCTTCAATTAGACTTAAAGATTCTTGAATAATCAGATCAATTTTTGTTGTTTCCTTCTTAATATTTCCTTCAGCAACTTTGAATAGTTCTGATTCCGAAAAATCTATCAAATCATTAATATCAATACTATCATCGTAAGCTCTTCCCTGAATATCGGTTGAAACCCTTATTAATTCTCTTTGTATATATTTTTGAGCAACTATTCTTGCATGATATTCGATGTGTGCAGCAGACGAAACTTTACTTGCTAATTGTGTAATGTAAAATGCTCCCCCAACAAGGTCAAGTTCTTCTCTTTTTCGCAACTCCTCAGTAACTGTCAAAATATCTATTGGCTGAAGATCCTGTGACAAATCAAGCACTGCTTTAAAAATCTTTTGGTGACCATCTTTATAAAAACTCTCCGGACGAATTATATCCATTACGGCAATAATAGCATCTTTTTCAAGCATTATAGCTCCTAACACTGCTTCTTCAAGATCTAATGCCTGAGGAGGTAATTTACCATAATCAAGCGCTTGATCAATATTTATTTTTTTCGGATAGTTTTTTGAACTGCCAGCCATTTTTTTCAATTTATTTTGGGGAATCAAAGGTAAGAATACGAATCTCATTTTAATCATTATATGAGATTTCTTTTATTTCTTTTTTTAACTTTAGTTATTAACAATTGTTAATTATTTTTCCTGCATTAGAATTGATTGTAAAATTGTACTTTTGCACTAATATTTATAAAAATTTCATAATGATTGTTTTCCCTAATGCTAAGATAAACATTGGCTTAAATATTACAGAAAAACGTTCTGATGGGTTTCATAATATTGAAACAATTTTTTATCCTATTAGCTTATCTGATATATTAGAAATTAATATTTCGGATAGTAAAATCAAATTTGAAAATACCGGATTAACAGTTGAAAATAAAAAATTAGAGAATAATCTCTGTTACAAAGCTTATGAAGCTTTAAATAATAACTCCAAGATAAATCCTGTTGAAATTCATTTACATAAGATTATACCTTTTGGAGCAGGATTAGGTGGTGGTTCTGCCGATGCTTCTTTTACATTAAAGGCATTAAACTTGATTTTGAAGCTAAGCCTCGATAATGAGACCTTAATGAATTATGCTGAAAAAATTGGAAGCGATTGTCCGTTTTTCATACTAAACAAACCTGCTTTTGCCACAGAAAAAGGAAATAAATTAACTCCTATTGAACTTAGTTTAAAAGGATATTTCTTAGTATTGATTCATCCGGGCATTCATGTAAATACAGCCAAGGCTTATTCAAAAATCAAACCTAATAAACCATCAGAATCTCTTTCAAAACTTATTTCTCAACCAATAGAAAATTGGAAAGAACTAATAAAAAATGATTTTGAGTCTGGTATTTTTAAAGAATACCCTGAGATTGAAAATATAAAAAACAAATTATATAATTCAGGAGCTATTTATGCCTCAATGTCAGGAAGCGGCTCTGCAGTATATGGAATTTTCAGAAATAAAATTGATCTAAAATCTGAGTTTAAAAATCATTTTATTTATACAGATTTGTTATAAAAAAACATCCGGAACAAAAATGCTCCGGATGCTAATAAATTTTACTTCAATTCTATCATTAAAAATCCCTTTGGGACTCTTTCTTCTTCTTTAACGTAGATTTTCTTAACAGTGCCATCAATAGGAAAATAAATTTTATTTTTCATTTTCATTGCTTCAAGAACCATCATTAAATCTCCCTCTTTAACTTTCTGTCCTTCTTCAACATAAATTTTAACAACAGTACCAGGAATATCTGAAAACATTTGGTTTATATCAGGATTTTTCCATTTTTTTCTGTTCTTATATTTTTTTGTTAAAAGAGTTTTATATTTTGCACCTTGAACTTGAAGCATTAAACTACTAAAACGAATCTTTGAAACATCGTTATCTTCCAAAGGATCATTAGCCTTTTCTGTTTCTACTTTCTTTTTTGTCATAAGCTTAAAGTTTAAAATGGAGGAATTCCATGTTTTTTAATTGGCTTTCTGTCAACTTTATTTTGAGAAACTTCAATAGCATGTAATAAAAGCTTACGTGTTTCTTCTGGTTCAATTACAGAATCAACATAACCTTTAGCAGCAGCAACATAAGGATTTGCAAATTTCTCCTTGTATTCCTTCACTTTTTGTTTTCTCACTTTTTCAGGATCTTTTGCTTCCATTATTTCCTTTCTGAAAATAATATTAGCTGCTCCTTCAGGTCCCATAACTGCAATTTCTGCTCCTGGCCATGCGAATACAAAGTCAGCATTTAAGTGACGAGAATTCATTGCAATATAACCACCACCATATGCTTTACGGAGTATCACAGTAATTTTTGGTACGCTTGCTTCTGAATATGCGTAAAGTACTTTTGCTCCATGACGAATAACTCCGGCATGCTCCTGATCAACTCCCGGCAAATATCCAGGAAGGTCAACTAATGTTACAATCGGAATATTAAATGCATCACAATAGCGAATAAAACGAGCTGCCTTACATGATGAATCAACATCAAGTACACCAGCCAGTACTAATGGTTGATTACAAACAAACCCAATAGTTTGTCCGTTTAATCGTCCAAATCCAATTACCATGTTAGATGCCCATAATTCCTGAATTTCAAAGAAATCAGAATCATCCGTTATAGCTCTTACAACATCTCGAACATCATATGGTTCTTTTGGGTTTCCAGGTACAATTTCATCAATTTTATATTGACTAATCTTTGGCTCTTTTGCTTCAAATGGTTGTGCTTTTTTGCTATTATTCCAAGGAATATATGTTATCAGTTTCTTAATCTGATCGAAACATTCTATTTCACTCTCTGCATAGAAATGAGAATTACCAGTTATTTCACTGTGTACACGAGCTCCTCCAAGGTCTTCCATAGAAATCTCTTCACCAAGAACAGTTTTAATAACCTCAGGACCTGTAATAAACATTTTAGAAATTTTATCTACTACAAAAACAAAATCAGTTAATGCTGGTGAATAAACTGCACCTCCGGCACATGGACCAAGAATAACTGAAATTTGAGGTATAACACCAGAAGCTATTGTGTTACGATAAAAAATTTCACCATAACCAGCCAATGAATTAACACCTTCCTGAATACGTGCACCACCTGAATCGTTAATACCGATAATTGGTACTCGCATCTTCATGGCATGATCCATGATTTTGGTAATTTTTCTTGCGTGCATTAATCCTAAAGATCCACCAGCAACGGTGAAATCCTGAGCATAAATACAAATTGGAGCACCAAAAATGGTACCTGTTCCAATAATAACTCCATCACCATGTAGAGTTTTCTTGTCCATGTTGAAATCACGTGCTTCGTGCTCAACAAACAAATCATACTCATGAAATGAATTTTCATCCAAAAGTGTAATAATTCTTTCACGGGCGGTCATTTTACCCATAGCAACCTGCTTTTCGATTGCTTTTTCGCCTCCACCCTGAAGAACTTTTTCACGTTTCTTTTGAAGTTCAAGAATTTTTCTTTTCAAAGACATTTTGTGTTCATTTAGTTAATATTTACTTATGAGAGTTTGTTAATCATAAGCAGTTTTTTAAAAAAATAAGTGCAACAATACAAAATCAATCTTACTAATAAAAATTAATTTAAAACTTATAATGCTTTTAAAAAAAAGTTTCTAATATTCAGCTATAATAATTTATAAGGGTAATTTTGAAATTGTTTGACAAAGGTAGAAAAATAAACATATAACATCCAATTTATTTTGGAGCTAATCTGTAAAGAAATACACCAATAATAGTATATAAGATATTAGGTATCCATACTGCAAATAAAGGGTTCATGCTTCCGCTTATTGCAAACATTGTAGTAAATCTCATGAATAAAATATATGAAAAGCTTAACATTAAACCAAAACCAATATGCATACCAATTCCTCCACGAACCTTTCTTGATGAAAGTGCTACTCCAATTAGTGTAAGGATAAAAGTTGAAAATGGGTATGCAAATCTTTGATATTTATCAATCAATAACTCAACAACATTATCGGCCCCTTGCATATATTGCTTTTCAATATATTTATTTAGCTGGGTAAGGTTCATTGTTTCCGTAAAATTCTGCATCCTTTTAAACTCTCCAGGAAGCATATTCAGTGATGAATCAATACTTGATCCCTTAGTAATTATTTCATCGTTCCCATTAATTTCTCTTATATAATAGTTTTTTATTTCCCACTTTGTTGTAGTAGAATCCCACTTTGCATAATCCGAAATAAGTTTTGATTTTAAAATTCCGTCTTCAATTTTTTCCATCGAAAATTTATAACCAATATCGTTCGTAACGTTATAACTTTTCATATAAATAAACACACCGGGTTCAATTTGTCTATGTATATTTTTGTCGGTATTACGAATGGGCTTTTTTATGTATTTATACTCAAAATCCTTTCTTACTGCATTTGCCGGTGGTATAATATATGCCATTAGCATAAAGGAAAAAAGCGCAATTATAAGAGCTGAAACAAAATACGGATACATCATTCTTCTGAAACTAACGCCACTACTCAGAATAGCAATAATTTCTGTATTATATGCCATTTTTGATGTAAAGAAAATAACAGCGATAAAAGTAAAAAGTGAACTAAATAAATTAGTGAAATATGGTATGAAATTCAGGTAATAATTAAAGATGATTTCATTAACAGGAGCAGATTTCTCGATAAAATCCTCAACTTTTTCGGAAAGGTCAAAAACTACTGCTATACTTATAATTATAACTATTGCAAAGAAATAAGTTCCAAGAAACTTCTTAATTATGTATAAATCAATCTTTTTAAATCCTGAAAAACTCATAATTTGTTTGATAACTTATTTACCATTTCGTTTTTCCATGTGTGAAATGAACCGTCAATTATTTTCTCTCTTGCTTCCGTTACTAACCAAAGATAGAAACTTAAATTGTGTAAACTTGCAATTTGTGCACCTAATAATTCCTTTGAAACTATTAAATGACGTAAATATGCTTTTGAAAATTTAGTATCAACAAATGACGCGCCATTTTCTTCTATAGGTGAAAAATCGTTTTTCCACTTTACATTCTTAATATTAATTGTTCCCTCACGGGTAAACAACATTCCATTTCTTCCATTACGGGTAGGCATAACACAATCGAACATATCAATACCTCTTGATATACCTTCCAAAATATTTGCCGGAGTTCCCACTCCCATCAAGTAACGAGGTTTATCTTCTGGTAAAATTTCATTAACAACATCGATCATATCATACATATCCTCAACAGGTTCTCCTACTGAAAGTCCTCCTATCGCATATCCATCCCTTTCATGAGAAGCAATTGTTTTAGCAGATTCAATTCTTAAATCTTTAAAAACACTTCCTTGAACAATAGGAAAGAAAGTTTGCTTATGTCCATAAAGTGGCTGCGTTTCATCAAATCTTTTTAAGCCTCTCTCAAGCCAGCGATGTGTTAACTGCATTGATTTTTTTGCATAATCGTAATCACATGGATACGGCGTGCATTCATCAAATGCCATTATTATATCTGCACCAATTATTCTTTGAATATCCACAATATTTTCAGGAGTAAATACATGTTTTGACCCATCGATATGTGAACGAAAATGAGCTCCATCTTCTTTTAACTTACGATTTTCGGCTAAAGAAAAAACCTGATAACCACCACTATCGGTTAACATTGGTCTGTTCCAATTTATAAATTTATGTAATCCTCCAGCCATTTTCATAGTGTCCATGCCCGGACGTAAATATAAATGGTATGTATTTCCTAAAATGATCTGTGCTTTTACATCTTCTTCAAGATCCTTTTGGTTAACTCCTTTAACACTTCCAACAGTCCCAACCGGCATAAAAATAGGAGTCTTAATCTTACCATGATCTGTAGTTACCTCACCTGCCCTCGCCTTAGTCTTAGAATCTTTTACTAATAATTCAAATTTCATATATGTCCAATTTCGAGGCAAAGATAACCAAATGTGAATAAATATTTCATTACTTCAGAATACAATTCTTGTTTAACATGAAAATGTTTAATAAAATTGCCTTTTAACACTTTTAACTCAAAAAATACCGTGGATTATTTTTATTTTATTAAAGAAAACCCAATCTATTCAATATTGGTAGCATTTGGGATTACTTTCTTAATTCAGTTATTCTATTATTTATTTTATTATTCCAGAATCCTTTTTTACAAACAAAAGATTAATAATAAAAGTAAAAAGGAACCAGTTTCTGTAATTATTTGTGCAAGAAATGAACAAGAGAATCTTGAAAGAAATCTACCGTCAATTTTAACTCAGAATTATCCTGATTATGAAGTAATTGTTGTTAATGATTGTTCTGAAGATGAAACAGAATTTGTACTAGAACGTTTTCAGAAAAAATACAAACACCTAAAAACAACTACTTTAAAGCAGGACGAGAAATTTTATCACAATAAAAAACTTGCACTAACAATTGGAATTAAAGCAGCAAAAAATGATTTATTACTTTTAACTGATGCAGATTGTATTGCTAATAGTGAAAGATGGATAGAAAAAATGCAGAATAACTTTTCTGATAAAACCGAAATTATTTTAGGATACGGAGGATATATATCTGAAAAAAGATTAATTAATAATCTGATTCGTTTTGACACTTTATTTATTGCAATACAGTATTTAAGCTTTGCTCTTGCCGGAAAACCTTATATGGGAGTAGGCAGAAACTTAGCCTATCGTAAATCATTATTTTTTAAAAATAAAGGTTTTGCCAGACACAGCCATATCATTTCTGGCGATGATGATTTATTTATAAATGAAGTAGCAAAAAGAAAAAATACAAAAATTGAAATATCAAAAGAATCCATAACCCAATCTCTTGCAGAAACATCCTTTTCCGGTTGGTTTAAGCAGAAAAAAAGACATATATCAACTGGTAAATTATATAAATTCAGAACAAAATGGCGTTTATTTTGTGAAAATACGAGCAGAATCTCATTTTATGCTTTATTTGTTTTATCCTTAATTTGGTTTAAAGAATATTACATATATATTTCTGGAGCTTTTGCGTTTAGATTACTATTACAATTGATAATATATAAGGTTGCAATGAAGCGTTTAAATGAAAAATATTTATTAATACCTTCGATTCTTTACGATATTGTGATGCCTTTTTTAAATTTTAGCTTAATTTTAGCAAATTACTTTACACCAAAAAATAAATGGAAGTAAATCCAAATCTATCCGAAAAGGCAAAACACGATTATAATCTTGTTAAACATGCTGCAGCCGGTGATGAAAAAGCTTATGCAGAATTGCTTGGAAGATATAAAGATGCCATTTATTACATGCTTCTTAAAATGGTTAATAATAAAAGTGACGCCGAAGACCTTACCATTGAAGCATTTGGTAAAGCATTTAAAAATATTAATCAATACACACCAAACTACGCTTTTAGTACCTGGTTATTTAAAATAGCAACGAATAACTGTATTGATTTTATCAGAAAAAAGAAAGCAAACGTAATTTCTCTTGATCAAACCTCAGAAGATCATGATTCTGCTGGAACTCCACTTCAGTCAAACACACCTGATCCTGAAGAAGACATGATTAAAAGTCAGCGTGTTGCGCTTACAAGAAGCATTGTAGAGAAATTAAAACCACGATACAGAACCTTGGTTGAACTGAGGTACTTTAAAGAATATTCATACGAAGAAATTGCTAACGAACTCAGTCTTCCTATTGGAACGGTTAAAGCTCAACTTTTCAGAGCAAGAGAACTGCTTTACAATATTTTAAAAAATAGCAACCCAAGTTTAAAATAGTCTTGTTGTTATGGATATTATTTTAAGATACTTTCCCGACTTAACGGAAAAGCAAAAATCTCAATTTGAATTATTAAAAAGTTTATATACTGACTGGAATGATAAAATCAATGTTATTTCAAGAAAAGACATTGAACAACTTTACGAAAGACATGTACTTCATTCTCTGGCAATAGCAAAAGTAATTCATTTCAAGAAAGATTCGGAGATTCTTGATGTTGGTACAGGTGGCGGATTCCCAGGGATTCCGCTGGCAATACTTTTTCCAGACTGTAATTTTCATCTGGTTGATTCAATCGCCAAAAAAATAAAAGTTGTTCAGGAAGTAGCATCATCTTTACAAATTACAAATATTAGAGCTGAACAGGAAAGAGCTGAAAAAATAAAACATCAGTATGATTTTGTTGTGAGTAGAGCGGTAACGGCGTTCCCTTTATTTTACAATTGGGTGCGTACAAAAATAAAAAAGGATTCAAAAAACGAGCTTAAGAATGGCATTTTGTATCTGAAAGGTGGAGATCTTAATGAAGAATTAAAAGATTTTAAACGAGAAATAAAAACATTTGAAATTTCGGAATTCTTTATAGAACCGTTTTTTGAGACTAAAAAAGTGATTTATCTGCCATTTTAAATTGATAATATTATAGAAATCGTTTTGCAGGAAAGAAAAAAATATTACTTTTGCAGTTCCAAAAGAAAAAGTAAAAACATTATAAAAATATTTTGAGATGAAAAGAACATTTCAGCCATCGAACAGGAAGAGAAAAAACAAGCACGGATTCAGAGAAAGAATGGCGTCTGTTAACGGACGAAAAGTACTTGCTTCCCGTAGAGCTAAAGGAAGAAAAAAATTAACTGTTTCTGACGAATTTAATTCAAGGAAATAATTTAATAACTTTTTTATATATTTAAGTAAGGAACAATATCTTTTGTTCCTTACTTTTTTATTTTATAAAGTCTGAGCTAACATCCACTTATCTTAAACTTACCTACTGTTTACTTGTATTATATACATTAATTGCCCAAAATTCTATTACTTTTGCGTTTATAAATCTATAAGTTTTGATACAGGATATATTTTTCACAAAACAGCTTTCCAATTTTCAGAGAAGAATCATTGACAAGATAGTTCGTTACGAACGTATTGATCAAAATGAAGGAATTGAACTTTTTAATTTTGATTTAGGTTTGCTAGGTGTTTTAGCAACTCATGTTAACCAAAACAAAAATCAGAATAAAGTTTTCTTTAATAAGAACTTTCATATTGAACCTACGAATATTTGTATCTACGATTGCAAATTCTGCTCTTATCATCGTAAAATAAATCAGAGTGGAAGCTGGGAATTTTCAATGGATGACATTCTCGAGAAAGCATCAAGCTATAAAAATACTGGAGTGACTGAAGTTCATATTGTAGGTGGGGTTCATCCAAACAGAGACTTACACTATTACGGTGAAATGATTTTGAGTATTAAAAAAAATCTTCCTGGAATTCATGTTAAAGCTTTTACAGCAGTAGAACTCGACTTTATGATAAAAAAAGCGCATGTAAGTCTTGAAGAAGGTCTTTTAAAGCTAAAAGAATATGGTCTTGATAGCATTCCTGGTGGAGGAGCAGAAATATTCGATCCTAAAGTTAGAAAGGAAGTATGTCATGAAAAATCTACTTCAGAACAATGGTTGAGCATTCATGAAACTGCTCACAAAGTTGGTTTACCAAGCAATGCTACAATTCTATACGGACATTTGGAGAATAAAACTCACAGAATTGATCATCTTGAAAAACTTAGAAATTTACAAGATAAAACGAATGGCTTTAACACTTTCATTCCTTTAAAATTTAAAAAGGCTAATAATTCGCTTTCATATATTGGTGAGGTAAATACAATTGAAGATTTAAAGATGTTTGCCGTTTCAAGAATTTATCTTGATAATTTTGATCATATTAAAGCTTACTGGCCAATGCTTGGTAAAGATACTACACAAATTTCTTTATCATTTGGGGTAGATGATATAGATGGAACAATTGATGATTCTACAAAAATATATTCAATGGCTGGAGCAAACGAACAAAAACCAACCATGACAACATCGGAACTTGTTGAATTAATAAAAACGGCAGGTAAAAAACCCGTCGAGAGAGATACTGTTTATAATGTTGTAAAAGAATATTAAAAATCATTTTTGCAAAATTAATTTTAGTTTGTGCTTACATAATTTTATATTTGTTTCACCGTTAAATTATTGATTATTTTATAGTATAAAAGATAATGACTCTATTTAAGTTTTTAACCAGCAAGGCTTTCTTAAAACATTTTGCTTTCGCATTTAGTGGAATAATAGTATTATTAGTCTTAACCTTTCTTATCCTAAAAGTATATACACACCATGGGAAATATTTGTCAGTACCTGATTTTACTGGCTTGACAATGGAAGAAGTGCAAACAAAAGCCAAAAAGAGCAAGCTTCGAATAGAAGTAACCGATTCGATATTTAACAATAATAAGCCACGAGGGACTGTTATTGAACAAAATCCAGTTTCAGGATTTCAAGTAAAAAAGAATCGTAGAATTTTTCTTATTATGAATGCTTTAAATCCTGAAAAAGTAAAAATGCCGGATATTGTTGGTGTATCTCATCGTCAGGCAGAAGCTGTTCTTAAAAATGCAGGACTTGAAATAGGAAGATTAATTCATGTTCCTGATATTGCAATAAATAATGTTCTGAAACAAAAATATAAAGGTGAAGAAATTAAAAAAGGAACTCTTGTTCCTAAAGGTTCTAAAATTAATTTAGTATTAGGAATGGGCTTAAGCAAACAAAAAACTCAAGTTCCTGACTTAGACCACTACACCCTTAGCGATGCTAAAAGAAGAATATTAAGGTCTGCACTTAATTTAGGTGCAATTATTTATGATGAATCAATTCTTACCGAAACTGATTCTATTGAAGCAAAAATTTGGAGACAATATCCTTCATTTAAAGAAAATAAATTAATTCGTTTAGGAACTACTGTTGATGTATGGCTAAGTGTAGATTCAGCTGTTTTATATCCCGAAATGATGATTGTTGAAGATTTAGTTGAAGATTCTGTATTAATAACCGAATAAATAATAAATATTGAAAATCAAGCAGCTATATATAGTATTATTTCTTGTTATTTGTGGTCAGGTTGCCGTAAATGCACAGGAAACCCTTACTAATTTGCAAACAAATCCAAAAGTAAAAGAATTGTTTGCAAAACAATCTAAAGCAAAAGCCTCAAAAGCTGAATTGACTGTAGAATTACCTTTTATTGATGATTTTGCCAGATCGACAGGC
Organism: Bacteroidales bacterium; assembly: GCA_030637515.1. Lineage (GTDB taxonomy): Bacteria > Bacteroidota > Bacteroidia > Bacteroidales > UBA12077 > UBA12077. Next base: position 33,928 of record DAOWGM010000062.1, on the reverse strand, counting down.
TATCCAGATGATTCACTTTGGTTAGACAATTATGCATTTATTAATCTAAATTATCCATATAATCCTCCCGGAATTGGAGTGGCAACTTTAGATGCAATTAATGAAACAGGTTCTTTGCATACGAATGCTTCAAGCGCACCTTTTAGTGCCGACACATTAACATCAAAAACCATTAATCTGAATTACCCTGGAAACACAAGCATTTTCTTAAGTTTTTACTATCAACCAGGTGGTTATGGCGACACACCAGACACTCGCGATACGCTTCTTTTGGAATTTTATTCGAAAGATTCAACGAGATGGTATAAAATGTGGCATGTGGTTTTTAACGAGAAGGATTCTTTACTTAACGAGGAGTATACTTATAATGGATCATCAAAAATCATAAAAGGTGATACAATCACAAAGCTCAAACATAAGTTTCAGCAAGTTATTCTACCGGTTGATGAAGATCAATATTTAAAAGATACTTTTCAGTTTCGTTTCAGAAATTATGCAACATTATCGGCTAACACAGACTTAGAAAGCAGGAAAGGAAACTCCGACCAATGGAATGTAGATTTTGTAAGGCTGGATACAAATAGAACAATAAACGACACGATTATTCAAGATATCGCAATATCCGAGAATACTCCTTCGCTTTTAAAAAATTACCAGTCAATTCCTTGGTCCCATTTCATTAGAGCACAAGCACACGAAATGGCTGATTCAATATCAACAACATTCACAAATCTCAGCAATACAAAACCAGGCTACAACCTTGAATATGCAGTAGAAGATTTAACAGGTCCTAACGGAACATATATATTTACAGGTGGTACGACATATGAATTGCAACCATTTGAAACCAGAAGGTATTCAAGATTTATTGATTATGTTTTCCCTTATAATCCTTCTCTTGATTCTGCTCTGTTTGAGGTAAGAAGCTATTTAACTTCTGCTATATTGACAGGATTCACACCCTATTACTGGAACGATACAAGTCGTTTTTATCAGAAATTCTACAACTACTATGCTTTCGATGATGGTACTGCTGAAAATGGTTATGGAATTATTGGTGAAGGTACAGAAAGAGCCATGGTTGCGATGCAATTTAATACCTACATGGAAGACACCATAAGAGGATTACAAATGTATTTAAATCAATCTTTTGATAATGCTAGCGAGATCCCTTTTAAAATTCATATCTGGAACGATAATAGTGGCAAACCTGGTGATATAATATACACAATGATTGTGTCAAAACCTGAATACGAAGACAAACTAAATCAGTTTTCGTTTTACGCTTTTGACGAAATTCTTACGGTAAAAGATAAATTTTATATCGGCTGGCAAAAAATTGATACTCCTGAAATGTTGAATGTTGGATTTGATGCCAATACAGTAAATAACGATAAGTTATATTACAATTTTGCTGGACAATGGATACAATCTCAGTATGAAGGCACACTTATGATCAGACCAATGCTTGGTCATGAAATTCCAATGGGAATTAAAGATAAACCTAAAAGTGTTTCGCTTGACTTTGATATTTACCCAAATCCAGCAAGTAATTATTTAAATATTAAAACGAATAATGAAACCAATAATTATTTCAGAGTTTCGGTATTTGATATTTATGGCAAGTTGTATATTGATAATACGAATACTGAAACAACAGTAAATACTTCTGGATTAAATCCAGGTATTTATTTCATCAGAATAACAGATAATTCGGGAAACAGTTCTACAAAGAAATTTATAGTTATCCGTTAAATAGTTCCTTAAGAATATGAAAGAAGAAGAGATAAACGGCACCGAAGATCAGGAATTATTTGAACATTTCAGAATTGAAGTTGATAAAGGTCAGAAGCCTTTACGCATTGATAAATTTCTTGTAAACAGAATAGAAAATGCCTCACGTAGTAAAATTCAAAGTGCTGCTGATGCTGAGAATATATTAGTTAACAACATTCCGGTTAAATCAAATTATAAGGTTAAACCCAATGATGTAATTTCAATTGTTATGGCGTATCCGCCAAGAGAAATTGAACTTATTCCTGAAGATATTCCATTAAATATTGTTTACGAAGACGATCAACTTATAATAGTGAATAAGAACCCTGGAATGGTTGTTCATCCCTCTTACGGTCATTATTCAGGTACATTGGTAAATGCCTTAATGCATCATTTAAAAGATCTCCCTTTATTTAGTTCCGGAGAAATGAGACCTGGATTGGTTCACAGAATTGATAAAAACACTTCAGGCTTACTTGTAATTGCGAAAACAGAAACTGCGTTAAACAGACTGGCAAAACAATTTTTCGACAAAACCAGTGAACGAAGATATTATGCTCTTGTTTGGGGAACTTTTGAGGAAAAAGAAGGAACAATTACCGGACATGTAGGAAGAAATATTAAAAACAGGAAAGTAATGCAAGTTTTTCCTGATGGTTCACAAGGGAAACATGCTGTTACCCATTATAAAGTGCTAGAAGAGTTAGGTTATGTTACACTGGTTGAATGTCGTCTTGAAACAGGGAGGACACACCAGATAAGAGTGCATTTTCAACACATTGGTCATCCTTTATTCAATGATTTTGAATATGGTGGAGATAAGATATTAAAGGGTACAACTTTTACCAAATACAAACAATTTGTACAGAATTGCTTTCGGATTTTACCAAGACAGGCATTGCATGCAAAAACCCTTGGAGTTACACATCCTGAAACAAAAGAATTCGTTCAATTTAACTCTGAATTGCCAGAAGATATGCAAACAGTTATTGAAAAATGGAGACGATATCTTTCAGGAAGAGAAACAAATGAGTAAATCTATTTAGGTCCCACTGTGAGAAGATGGCATTTTCCTTAAAAACATTTAATTAAAAAATCTTTATACAATTCTTAAGCTTTTCAATTACACATCGAATAATTCAAGAATTATTTAATTCGTATTTCTCATATTCTATATTAAGTTCTTAAGCACACATCCTAAATTAATATGAATTAAATGTCCATTAATCATAAAAATCACAGCGTTCGTCATAACGTTTAAACAAAAAAAAAACATCGCCGTATTCAAACATAGAAACGCAATATAAATAAGTTCTATAATTATAAAGATGAAAACGGCTGAGAGAAAATTAAGGAAAATTGACAACGAGGAATGGAAGATAATTCCTTTTGCTGATAGAAAATACGAAGTAAGCAATTATGGACGTGTAAAAAGTTATTGTTACGATAAAATTAACGGGAAAATACTTAGACCTGGTTTAACCAAAGGATTTCATACTGTAACCTTTAAAACAAACGATAAAAAGAAAACATTTCTTGTACATAAACTAGTAGCAATTGTTTTTGTTAAAAAAGACAATGACGAGCAAACCATTGCCATTCATATCGACTGGAATAAGCGCAATAACTATTACAAAAATCTTAAATGGCTTACAAAAACAGATGCTTATGCCAGGATAATGCCCAGATTGCAAGAAATTAATAAAATAAAAAACAAAGGAATAATCCGAAACTCAAAATTAAAACCTGATGATGTAAAGGTTTTAAAAACCATGCTTCAAAAAGGGATTAAACAAAATGTAATTGCAAAATTATTTTCAATAAGTGAAATGCAAGTTACGAGAATAAAAAGGGGAGAAAACTGGAGCAAAATAAAAGTAGCTGCTATTGAATAGGAACACAACTAAAGAAAAAAACGCTATACCGCCCGGTATGGCGTTTTTTATTTAATTGAAATATTTAACTCTGTTTAATACAAATTGAATAAGTTTGGCAAAATATTTGTACCCTTATTCAGGAAATACACAATTAATAATAACCAGATATGAAAAAGATACTTTTACTAATTTTATTAATAAGCACAGTAGCATTTGCACATGCACAAGAAGAAGAAACTGATAATATTCAAACATTCTTCTCGAAGCCTTCTAAAATTCGTGGTTATTTTGGTCCGATAACAAATATTACATCATTAGATGGAGAATCTGCATACATGAATGGATTTAATGCAGCAGCTATCTTTAACGATCAAGTAGTATTTGGTTTTTACAATATTAATCTTGAAAATAATATCTTTTCAAATAATGACAATTACATCGGATACGAAATGGATTTTGAGCACAGGGGCTTATTGTTCGGATATATATTTATGCCTAAAAGTAAAATTCATTTTAATACCAATCTTCTTATAGGAAAAGGTGAGATAGATATCTATGATGATATTATTGATACATGGCTTGAAGATGATGTAATGTTTGTACTAACTCCAAATGTAGAAATTGAATTCAATGTAACAAAATTTCTTCGTGTTGGAATAGGTGCTAATTATAGATTTGCTCTTGATGTAGATAAGTTTGATAATTATAATAACAATGATTTTTCTGACCTTGGAGCTTTTGTAAACTTAAAGTTCGGTTGGTTCAGATAAATTTATTTTGCAGTACAAAATTCATATTGAACTGAATTTTAAAAGGAGCTTTTATGCTCCTTTTTTTATTTAAAATGAATTCTTCTTTCAACTATTACACTATTAATCTTATTTTTGATAAAAATAACATCCTTAAAAAGAAATGAAAAAAGATATTGCTATTGTAGCCGGAGGAAATTCATCTGAATATGTAATTTCAATTAATAGTGCTGAACAAATCGCTAAAATCCTTGACAAAGAAAAATACAACGTATTTACTGTTATCATAAAAGGAACAGAATGGGTTGTTAAAAGCGAAAACTTTTGTGATGTAATTGTCAATAAAGATGATTTTAGTTTTTCGCTAAATAATCAAATAACAAATTTTGATTGTGCTTTGATTATTATTCATGGAACACCTGGCGAAGATGGCAAATTGCAAGGTTACTTCGACACTCTTAAGATTCCTTACACAACAGCTAATACACTATCATCTTCTCTTACTTTTAATAAGATTTTCAGTAAAAACTACATAAAATCTTTTGATATTCCTTTGGCAAAATTCGTAACAATAAAAAAAGGAGATATTATTGATGCTGATAAAATAATTAATACCACAGGATTACCATGCTTTGTAAAACCTAACTGTGGAGGATCAAGTTTTGGAATTACAAAAGTTAAGGAAAAGGAAAAACTATTTGAAGCCATTGAAGAAGCTTATAAAGAAGATACTGAGGTAATTATAGAAGAATTCCTTGACGGACAAGAACTTACTTGCGGATTGCTAAAGACAAAAGATAAAACATTAATTTTCCCTCCTACTGAAATTATAAGTAAAAACGAATTTTTCGATTACGAAGCAAAATATACTGAAGGGATGGCGGAAGAAATCACTCCGGCACAAATCTCAGATGAACTTACTAAAGAAATTCAAAATCTTTCTTCTCAGATTTATGATATTTTTCAGTTAAACGGAATAGTTCGTGTCGATTATATTTATTCCAAAAACAAACTCTTTTTTATCGAAGTAAATACAGTTCCAGGAATGAGTGCTGCGAGCCTTGTACCACAGCAAATTGAAGCTGCCGGATTAAATCCTAAAGATATTTTCACTATGGTTATTGAAGATTCCATTCAAAGAAATAATACAGAATAACTTTAATGAAAAAAATACACACTACTGCTTGTCCAAGAAATTGCTACAGCACATGCTCTTTTAAAGTATGGACTGATGATGGGAAAGTGGTAAAAATTGATCCTGAACCATTAAATAAGGCTACTTCAGAAGGTATTTGTTTAAAAGGATTAAGCTATATTGAACGTGTAAATTCTTCAAAACGAATATTGCATCCACTGAAAAAAGTTAAGGGTGAATTTATTCAAATATCATGGAAAGATGCATTAAACGAAATTTCAGAAAAACTTAAATTCTACAAAGAAAATTATAGTCCGCAAAGCGTACTTTTTTATTATGCCAGTGGTATGTCCGGCTTGCTAAATTCGGTAAGTACAAATTTCTGGAAAATGTATGAAGGTGCAACAACCGTGTATGGGAACTTATGCTGGCCTGCGGGATTAGAAGCAAATCGTCTTACTCTTGGTGAAATTAAGCACAATGTACCATGGGATCTTGAAAATGCAAAACTGATTGTTGTTTGGGGAAAGAATCCGGCAGAATCGAATATTCAGCAAATGATTCCGATTAAAAAAGCTCAAGAAAAAGGCGCAAAACTTGTATTTATTGATCCACGACGTACAGACTCTTCCGAAAAAGCAGATTTATTGGTTCAGCCAATTCCCGGAACAGATGGAATTCTGGCTTTGGCAGTTGCTAAAATTCTTATTGAGAATAATCAAGTAGATCAAGAATTTATTGATAAATACGTAAAAGGTTACAATGCATTTAAGGATTCTGTTTTAAAAATTAATATTAATGATGCATCTGAAGAATGTGGTGTATCTGAAGAGTTTATTTATAAACTGGCAAATTATATTGGCACTATAAAACCAATGACTCTTATTCCCGGTTATGGAATGCAAAGATATTCTAATGGTGGACAAACTACACGCTGCTTGCTTGCATTATCCATTATAACTGGTAATATTGGAAAACTAGGAGCATGTTGGCATTATGCCGATTTACAAGGCGATATTTTTAGTGAGATAAAAGAACCATTAAGCTATTTCCCTCCTGAAAAACCGGATGGTATTTTCAGAAGAGAAATTGCAACAGCCAAACTGGGAGAAGATATGCTGAAATTATCAAATCCTGAATTAAAAATGGCTTGGGTAGAACGCGGAAACCCAGTTACTCAAAATCCGGATAGCAATAAGGTTAAGGAAGCTTTCCGCAAGCTTGATTATGTAGTGGTCGTAGAACAATTCATGACAGATACAGCACAAGAAGCCGATATAGTTCTTCCAGCAAAAAGCATGTTTGAGCAATCGGATATAATCTCATCATACTGGAATCAATATGTGCAGTTACGGAGAAAAGTTATTGAACCCATTGGTGAGGTAAAACCTGAAACAGAAATTTATTATCATCTGGCAAAAAGAATGGGATTCGATAATGCTGAAATTGAAAAGAACATTCCTTTTCCATCAGATGAAGCAATTGAAAAATGGTTAAATAATCTATTAAAACCTTTCCCAAGCATTACATTGGAAAAACTGAAAGAAGGTCCAGTATTAACGCCTGTTTTACAGGAAATTGCATTTTCAGATTTCATTTTTAACACTCCTTCAGGTAAAATAGAATTATTATCAGAAAGTGCTGAGCAAAAATGGGGCGTAGATTCTTTACCAACATATGTTAAAACAAAAGAAGGTAAACGGAATAAAGAAGATAAATACCCTTACAACCTGATGTCGCCAAATACAAAAAACCGAATACATTCTCAGTTCGGGAATCTTGAAAGTATAAAGGCCATAGATCCTGAACCTATAGCAACCATAAATTCAGGTGATGCAATTATTAAAAACATTAATGAAAATGATTTCATAAGAGTTTTTAACGATCGAGGGAAATTAAAAATAAAAGCAAAAATTGATGCTTCTTTGCGACCAGGTAATATTGTAATTGTAAATGGTTACTGGCATCAAGAAGGATCGTGTCCGAATGTTCTTTCAAAAGGAAGAGAAACAGATATGGGACACGGAACAGCATTTCACGACAATATGGTTGATTACGAGAAACTTAATTATTAATGGAAAAGAATATTTTCATATTTGACCAGAATAAATGCGTTGGATGTCACGCCTGTGTTATTGCATGCATGAATGAGAATGGTTTTCAATCTACTGGTCTTTGGAGAAATATTTACAAATCAGATAATTTACATTTACCCACACTTCCATTATTCTATTTATCATTGGCTTGTAATCATTGTGACGATGCTCCTTGTTTAAAAAACTGCCCTTCCCTTGCCTATTCACGTGATGAAGTAACGAGTGCTGTAATCCATCATCCTGAAAAATGTATTGGTTGTAAGTATTGCACTTGGGCATGCCCTTACGATGCGCCAAAATACAATCCGAAAGAAGGTATTATTGAAAAATGCACCTTTTGCAATCCTCGAATTGAAGAAGAATTGAAACCTGCCTGTGCACACTTGTGTCCAGTTGGTGCTTTGGATTTTATTAATACAGAGTTTAGCCGAGAAGAATCCGCAGAATCAAGTCCAGTTGATGTTAATGTTGGTTCAAAAATTAAAATCAAAACTATAAGAAAAGAAAGTGGTCCTGAGATTGACCTTAAGCTTTTTGAAGATCAGCCTATTGAGTCAACTAAAGAAAAACAATACAAAAAAATATCAGCACGTGATGAATGGCCGCTCATAATTTTCACATTGCTTTCTGCCACATTGGTTAGTTTATATGCTTCAGGAATAACTGAGCCTTTTAACTCAATACACAAACATACATACATTGGATTTGGTGCTTTTGCTACAATTTTAAGTATGCTACATTTGGGTAAGAAAAACAGATTCTGGCGTTCATTGTTAAATTTTAAAAACTCGTGGTTAAGTAGAGAAATCTTGTTTTTTGCACTATTTCTTACAGGAGTTTTTTGTGAATTTTATTTATTTGATTTACCCAATTTATTTGTTTCTGCCATTAGTCTACTTCTATTATTTTCAATTGATATGCTTTACTATATTGCAACATGGAAATGGTCATTAAAAATTCACTCAGCACAAACAGTTTTATCGGGATTAACACTTTTTGCTGTATTTACCGGATGGAATTACTTATTTGTTTTTATAATGTCTTTCAGATTGACAATTTACATTTATAGAAAGTTTACAATAAATCACAAGAACCACTTTGTTTCAGTTTTCAGAATAACATTAGCTTTAGCTGCAACAATTCTACTTTTTATCAATCAGAATTTTTTATTCATAATTGGATTGATCGCAATTGCAGAAATTATTGATCGCATTGAGTTTTATAACGAGCTTAAAGTTTCTGATCCTGAAGAAGAGATTCAAAACAAACCTTCTAACAAACAAAGAAACTATGCAACTACCTGACATAATTGGATTTATCGGAGTTTTTTTAATTCTTACAGGATTTTTACTAAATCTAACAAACGTTATTACATATAAAAGTCAATATTATATTCTGTTAAATTTTGTTGGAGCAGGAATGGCTTGTTATGCTTCAGTTCTATTAAAGTACGTTCCCTTTATTATTCTTGAAGGAACCTGGACTCTCGTTTCATTAGGGGCATTAATAAACTTGTATAGAAATAAATTACTTAAACAATAAAAAAGGTCCTGAACATATCCTTGGTTTGAATTTTCTAAAATCAATTAGACAATCCAATTTTCATTTGTACAGTTCTGCTCAACCGCTATATTATACTTATCAACTGAAGTTGCTTTTTTTATACGCTTGTAGACTTTATGACTATTCGAAAAAGACAAAGAGAAATACTCCCAAAAGATTCTCATCTTATTTAAAAAATGTGATGAGCCTTCCAATCTATCTAAATATTCTTTGGCAAGAGCATCATGAAATTCCTTAAATCTTGACATTTTATTCTCATGAGTATTCTTAACAGTTTGTTTAATCTGTTCTGCTAAAAAAGGATTTGTTACTAAACCACGACCTATCATCCATGAACTAACATTCTCAAAACGGTTCTTTAGATTTTGAAAATCCTCAAGCGTATTAATATCTCCATTATAACAAACCTTATGCTTGGTTAAACTCAAGCATTTTTCAAAAACATCGGTATTAACTTCACCTTTATACATTTGTTTCCCTGTTCGTGGATGTATAATAATTTCAGAAATTGGATAATTATCTAAAATTGGTAATATTTTGAAAATATCATCTTCGCTTTCCAATCCTATTCGCATTTTAATAGATAACTTCAATGGAATAACAGGAATAACCTTCTCCAAAAGACCTTTTATTTTGTCAAAATGCGGTAAAAGCCCAGAACCGAGCTCCCTGTTTATTACCATTGCAAAAGGGCAACCTAAATTCCAATTCAAGTGTTTATATCCCAAATCGAACATCTGCTTTGAAAGATAAATAAATTCAGCAGAGTTATTTGTCAATATCTGGGGAACAAGATTAATATTCACATTATTTTCAGGTAATACATCTTTGAGTTTTGATTTCTTAAGTTGCATATCCTTATCAAGTCTTAGGAAAGGCGAATACAATACATCAACTCCTTCGAAGAACTTTTGATATGTATTTCTAAAATGATAATCTGTTACTCCTTGAATTGGTGCCATTAAAATCTTATCAGACATGCTTTCTTATATTATTATTCAAAAATGAAAAGTATAAAAAAATACCGACATGAAATTCTTCCATGCCGGCATTTCTATTTATCCATTTCTCCTACTTCACTGTCTCAAAAGTAAATTTACCTTCACGATACTCATCAATTGGAGCACAAGTACACATTAGGTTTCTGTCGCCATATCCGTCATCAATACGACTAACCATTGGCCAGAATTTATTTTCGCGTACCCAAGCTAATGGGAATGCTGCTTTTTCTCTTGCATATGGTCTGTTCCAATCATCTGCAACAGTTATTTCCTGAGTATGTGGAGCATTTCTTAATACATTATTTTCTGCATCAGCTTTACCATCTTTTATCTCAATAATTTCGTTATAAATTGAAAGCAAGGCTTCGATAAAACGATCTAATTCCTGTAATGATTCACTTTCTGTTGGTTCAACCATTAATGTTCCATGAACAGGGAATGATAAAGTTGGAGCATGGAATCCATAATCCATTAAACGCTTAGCAATATCAGCTTCAGTAATATTTGCCATTGGTTTAAAATTACGACACTCAACAATCATTTCGTGACCTACAAATCCAGTTTCTCCTGTATAAAGAATATCAAAACTACCCTTTAATGATACGGCAATATAATTTGCATTTAGAATAGCTATTTTACCTGAATTAGTAATTCCATCTTTACCTGTCATTTTAATATATGCATGAGATATTGTTAAAACACTGGCACTTCCCCAAGGAGCTGCAGAAACTGCTTTAATTGCTTTTTCTCCACCTGTTTTTACGATTGGGTTTGAAGGTAAGTATGGAGTTAAATGTTTTGCAACTCCAATTGGTCCTACACCTGGACCACCACCACCATGTGGAATAGCAAATGTTTTATGTAGATTTAAATGGCATACATCAGCTCCAATAAAACCAGGACTTGTTAATCCTAACTGAGCGTTCATGTTGGCACCATCCATATATACTTGTCCACCATATTGGTGAATAATATCCATCATTTCTTTTATTCTACTTTCGAATACTCCATGAGTAGATGGATACGTAACTAAAAATGCAGATAAATCATCTTTATGTTCTTCTGCTTTTTTCTTTAAATCATCAACATCGATATTTCCTTTTTCGTCGCAATCAATAACTACTACTTTCATACCAGCCATTACTGCACTTGCTGGATTTGTTCCATGAGCAGAAGATGGAATAAGAGCTACATTTCTGTGTCCTTGACCATTCTCTATATGATATTGACGAATAACCATTAATCCTGTATATTCACCAGCAGCACCTGAGTTAGGCTGGAATGAAATTGCATCAAAACCTGTAATAACTTTCAAGTCTTGTTCAAGCTCCTGAAATAATTGATGATATCCTTCAGCCTGATCAGCAGGAACAAATGGATGTAATCCACCAAACTCCGGCCAGCTTAATGCAAACATTTCAGTAGCAGCATTCAGTTTCATTGTACATGATCCTAATGAAATCATTGAATGTGTTAAAGAAAAATCTTTTCTTTCTAACTTCTTGATATAACGCATCATTTCAGTTTCTGAACGGTAACGATTAAATACATCGGTTGTTAAGAATCCTGATGAACGTTGGTATTTTTTATCAAAACCAATTTCTTCATTTAAATTGCCAATGGCATCAGCTTTTTTACCTGCTGCTTGAGAAAATATTTCAACTACATTATTGATATCTTGAATTAAAGTAGTTTCGTCTGTACTAATTCCAATTGTATTATCATTAATATAATTAAAGTTGATTTCTTTCTCTAAAGCAAGTTTCTGAATATCAGCAGATTTTACATTACCTAAATTGATTTTTAATGTGTCGAATAAATCTTTATTTTCTTGTTTATAACCTAAGGCTTGTAACTTTTCATTTAAAGTAACAGCCATGCTATGAATGTGAGTCGCAATACGTTTTAATCCATCAGCACCATGATATACTGCATACATACCAGCCATTGTTGCCAATAGTGCTTGAGCTGTACAAATATTAGAAGTAGCACGTTCACGTTTAATATGTTGCTCACGAGTTTGAAGCGCCATACGTAAAGCGAGCTTGTTATCTGCATCTTTAGAAATTCCAATTATTCGTCCAGGAATATTTCGTTTATATTTCTCTGAAGTTGCAAAATATCCAGCGTGTGGTCCACCATATCCCATTGGAATACCAAAACGCTGAGTAGTACCAACAACAACATCAGCACCCCATTCTCCAGGAGGAGTTAATAGAACGAGACTCATTAAATCAGCAGCAACAGCAACAGCTGTTCCGTTTTCGTGAGCTTTTTCTACAAACTCTTTATAATCTATAATTTTTCCATCGGCTGCAGGATACTGAACAATTGCACCAAATACTTTATCGTTTAATTCATAATCCTTGAAATTACCTTTTACGATTTCAATTCCTAATGGAATAGCTCGTGCTTCAATAACATCACTCGTTTGTGGAAAAATATTTTCATCGATAAAAAACACATTAACTCCAGCTTTAGCTTGTGCTCTTGGGCGTCCATTAAAAAGCATGATCATTGCTTCAGAAGCAGCAGTAGCCTCATCTAATAATGATGCATTAGCTAATTCCATACCTGTTAAATCCATTATTACAGTTTGGAAATTTAACAAAGCTTCTAAACGACCCTGTGAAATTTCTGCTTGATATGGAGTGTAAGATGTGTACCAGCTTGGGTTTTCAAGAATATTACGCTGAACTACTGCAGGTAAAATAGTATCATAATATCCTAAACCTATAAATGATTTATACAATTTATTCTTTGCAGCAATTTTTCTTAATTTCTGAGTATATTCATACTCACTTATACCGTTTGCTAAATTCAATTCTTCACTAAAATGAACCGATTTAGGAACTGTTTTATCAATTAATTCATCTAAACTGGAAACGCCAACTTTCTCAAGCATTTTGCCTAATTCATGATCTCTTGGACCAATATGACGTTGAGTAAAATTATCTAGTGCCATTTTATATTGTTATTAAAAGTGTAAATATTTATTTGTTAAAATTTCTCAAGTTCAAAATTAAAAATAAGAATAATCAATTAATATTAAAAATATCATATTCTTGATTATCTCAGCATGTTATAAAACAACATTCATTTATCATTGTTCATACTTGTAATTCAGATAATTAAAAATACGGATTAGTACTCTTTTCATGCCCAATAGTAGTACGTTCACCATGTCCGGGATATACCACAATATCATCATTTAAAGAAAAAATCTTTTCTTTAATTCCTGTAAGAAGTGCATCATGATCTCCTCCCGGCAAATCAGTTCTTCCAATGCTACCTGCAAATAAAACATCACCAACAATTATAAACTTTTCATGCTCATTATACAAAACTATGCTTCCAGGAGAATGACCAGGAACGTGCAAGATTTGCAATGTTGTTTTCCCGAATTTTATTTCATCTCCTTCTTCTACAAACTTATTTGGAACCGGTGGCTCTTGAACATCAAATCCAAATGCTAACGCCATATCATTTGATCTTTCTAATAATGGCATATCATCTTTATGTGCAATTGAAGGAACTTTATATTTATTTACTAAATAAGAATTTCCCATAATATGATCAATATGGCAATGCGTATTAATTATTGCTTTTAATTTCAATTCATTTTCTTCAATATATGCATCAATTTTTTCAAATTCATGTGCTTCATTACATCCTGCATCAATAATAACGCATTCTTTAGTTTCATCGTGTAATAAGAATGTATTCTCCTGAAAAGGATTAAAAACAAATATTTTAATTTCTGTCATTGTTGTTTGATTTAATTATTGCTTTCCTTTTAACATGGGAACAAATGCAAAATATCCATGTTCCGATTCTTTATATTCATCTTCACCAATTCGGTCAATCGCTTTCATAACTTGTCCGCCTGAGCCACCAATAGGAACAACCATACGCCCTCCTATTTTTAATTGGCTTAATAGCTTCTCAGGAATTTCAGGAGCTCCGGCTGTTACTAATATTTTATCAAATGGACCGTGATTTGGTAAACCAGCATATCCATCGCCATAAAAGAAATATGGTTTATATGCCATTTCTGTTAATAATGCTCTTGATTTTAAATATAATTGCCTTTGCCTTTCAATAGTATACACTTTTGCTCCTAACTCAAGAAGAATAGCGCACTGATACCCTGATCCAGTTCCTACTTCAAGAATTTTATTATGTTTTTCAACTTGTAGTAATTCAGTCTGAAAAGCAACCGTGTAAGGTTGAGAAATTGTTTGTCCGGAACCAATTGGAAAAGCCTGATCACGATATGCAAATCCGATAAAACCACTATCCATAAAATTATGGCGCGGAAGCTTACCAATGGCTTCAAGTATACGTTTATCTTTAATTCCTTTTTCTTGTATAACTTCAACCAACTTCTTTCTCAAACCCTTATGCTGGTAAGAATCAATCATTTACAAAAACTCTATTTATCAAAATGTTAATCGCAAATATAACAGAACAAATCTCAATAATCAAAAGAAGATACTTTAATTACAAAACCTTTTTTACCTTGTTATCAACAAAAATTAGTTAATAAATAAGCACTTATAAGATTAATCTACATTCTTAAATAAATTAAGTTTGTATAACCATTAAATTACAATTATGAAGATAGGAATTATTGGTATCAACTCAGTTAAAGATAATGATTGTTTTACTTTAATAAACGATGCTTTAAAAAAAGATCTGCATGGATTATTTTCACCACATTCGGAAGAGATTATGCCAATTTGCAGAAATTATAAAATAAAGTATTATTCTTCTACAAATGAGCTATTTGATAAAGTTGATGCTGTATATTTTGCAGGCAATTTAAAACCAAACTTTGATTTTGCATTAAACGCAATAAAGAAATCCTGTAATTTATTTATTGAAGATACTTCTAATCTTTCAACAGAAGAAATAAAACATCTTTTTAAGGTTGCACTTGAGGCAAGAACATTCGTTCAGTTAAAATTATCAAAATATTTTTCTTCCATATTTTTTAATGTAAAAGATCTTATTATTAACCCAAAACTAATTGAAATAAGCAAGTGTTATAAATCGCTTATTAGGAGCTCAGATTATTTTGTAGAAATCTTGAACAATCTAAATATTGCAAATCATCATTTTCATTCAGGAATAAAAAAAGTATCTGTTCTTTCTGTTCCTGTTGAAATTATTCATTTTAGTTTGGTACAGATTAGAGTTGATTATGACAACGGCGCAATACTTAATATGAAATTTAATAATATTTCTACACAAGAATCAAATAATGCTCTATTTTATGAAGCTGAGCGCACATTTGATATTGATTTCATAAAGAATTTTGCGATAATGCAACAATTCATCAAAGGTCAAATAACAAGACAAGAATTTAGCAAAAAAAATGAGAATCCGCTAAAAACTGAATTAACAGAATTTATTAATTCATGTAAAAATATTAATTTACAAAACATATCAGAAAACCCACCTATTTTAAAGGTCATTCAAACATCTCAGGAGATTATAGATAATCTGTTTAAAATAAATAATCAATAGTAATGAACCTTGTTTTGTAATATTTGCACATAAATACTTTATTTTCGTAACAATTTAATTTCTTTTATATTTAAGAATAATTTAATCTGGGTTTCGAATTAAAATTCCTGATGAATAAAAAATTACATACTTTAAAATATCTCTTTTTCGATTACTTCACAGCTGTGTTAGGATGGAGCATTTTTTACATTTACAGGAAAACTTATATAGAACCTTTAAAATTTGGTTATAAAGTTCCATTAGAATTAGCTGAAAAATATTACTACGGTATTATATTTATTCCTCTTTTCTGGATTCTCCTTTATTATCTGAGCGGATATTACAAAGACATTTATCGAAAATCACGTTTAAAGGAACTTGCGCAAACTTTTTTTACAATACTTATAGGCTCAACAATTATCTTTTTTACATCTTTACTCGATGATCAGGTTCTTATCTACACCCATTATTACAACCTTTTTCTTTCGCTAGTAATAATTCAATTTACGTTAACATATATTCCAAGAGTATTTATTACATCTGTTACGAATAATAAAATTCATAGAAGGAAAATTGGCTTCAATACTATTATAATTGGTGGAGACAGAAAAGCTATGGATATTTACCAAAAAATTGAAAATCAGCAAAAATCTGTTGGAAATAAGTTTATAGGATTTATTAGCATACTAAAAAAGGATAAATATTTACTTGAAAAGAATTTAGAAAATCTTGGTGGTTTAGATAATGTTAGGGAAGTAATCGAAGAATATAAAATTGAAGAAGTTATCATTGCCCTGGAATCAACGGAGAACAAAGAAATTGAAAAAATCATTAATTATCTTGATGATAAAAATATAGTTATAAAGGTTATAGCCAGCATGTATGACATTTTAATAGGCAAAGTAAAAATGGCACACATTTATAGTACTCCTTTAATTCAAATATCTCACAGTTTGATGCCCATCTGGCAAGAACAAACAAAGCAATTAATTGATTTTGGCATTTCGCTGGTGGCGCTAATTATTTTCTCGCCAGTAATATTATTTCTTACTATTGGTATAAAATTAACATCAAAAGGACCTGTCCTATATAGCCATGAAAGAATTGGACAATTTGGCAAACCATTTACTTTATATAAGTTCAGGTCAATGTATGTTGATGCAGAAAGAAACGGACCAGCCTTATCATCAAAAAATGATAGTAGAATAACTCCTTTCGGCAAATTTATGCGAAAAGCAAAACTTGATGAGCTGCCCAACTTTTACAATGTTCTTAAAGGAGATATGTCGCTTGTTGGACCGAGACCCGAAAGAAAGCATTTTATAGATCAGATTGTAGAAAAAGCTCCACATTACCTGCATTTACAAAAAGTAAAGCCAGGAATTACTTCATGGGGTCAGGTAAAATACGGATATGCTGAGAATGTTGATCAAATGATTGATCGGTTAAAATATGATATCCTTTACATTGAAAACATGTCGGTTTATGTTGATTTCAAAATTATGATCTACACCGTTTTGATTATTCTTAAAGGAAGGCATATTTAAACCAGATTAAATTTTCGAATTACATTATACACCGGACCTTTTGAAGTCAAAATGCTTTCATAATAATAAATCTCATTAATTTTTATCTGATCTATTTCTTTTTCATTAAAATCCTCTATCAGCTTTTTTAAATTATTTTTATTTTTAATAAGCTTTGTTCTTCCAATAGTAATATGAGGCTTAAAAATCTTCTTTTGAACCTCAGAACTTCTTGAAATAAACATGTCACTGATAAGCTCATATAGTTCATTGAGATCCTTTGATTTTTTAACTCCCAACCATATTGCTTTAGGATTATAAACACTTTTAAAAACACCTATCCCAGCAACCGTCAATAAGAATGAATTAAATTCTTTAAGGCTTAATAAAAATTCATCACAAATTTTTCCAATATCATTTTCGTCTGTATCTCCCAAGAATAAAATTGTAATATGAAGATTCCATTCCTCAACCCATTTCACTTTTTCATCTTTTAATTCAACTTTTAAACGCTGATATATTTCAGAAATATTCTTAGTTAATGGAATTTTTATTGCAAAAAAGGTTCTTTTCATAAGAATTAGGTCTTGAATTCATGCCAAATTAAAATTATATTTACAATTAATCATAGCTTACACTTCTAAAATATATTATTATGAAAAAAATAGCAGTTGTTTTAGCAGGAAATGGAGTATTCGACGGAGCTGAAATTCATGAAGCCACATTAACTCTTTATGCAATATCTAAAAATAATGCTACCTACGAAATTTTTGCTCCCAACATCAAACAACACCATGTTATTAACCACATTACAGGTGAAGAAATGCCCGAGACAAGAAATGTTTTGGTAGAAGCTTCAAGAATTGCACGTGGCAAAATAAAAAACCTCGCAGAATTTAAAGCAGCTAATTTTGATGCTCTTATTTTCCCGGGAGGATTTGGTGTTGCGAAAAACCTTTGTTCTTTTGCTTTTGATGGTGATGAATGCCATATTAACCACGATGTTGAAAAAGCCATTAGAAGCATGATTGAACAAGAAAAACCTATTGGTGCATTATGTATTGCTCCTGTTCTTTTATCAAAAATCCTTGGTGATGTTGAACTAACAATAGGGCAAGACAAAGGAACAGTAGAAACAATTAAAAAAATGGGGTCTCGTCATATTGAAACTACTCATGGTGAGGTTGTTGTTGACAAAAAGTATAAAATTGTTACAACTCCATGCTATATGCTGGATGCTAATATAAATCAGATTGGTGAAGGTGCTTTTAATATTGTTAAAGCTATTCTGAAATTAATTTAATCAATAAAAACTTAAGAATGTCATATTGATATAATCAGTGTGACATTCTTTGTTCTATTTTACTTCTGTCTTCAACTTTTATTTGCCCATATTCAATCATCTTTACTATTCTTTCAATTAATCGATCATCTCCTTTGGGATCATATTGTGCTTTTAAGTCTGAACCAAATAAACGTGCAATAGTTTGCCAGAAAACTGCAGATATTGTTCCTCGAAGTTCTTTTACTAACTCATATGAAGTATTTCCTGTTTCTCTGTCAATCAATTTTAAAAGAATACGACCTTGAGTAACAGTAAGTTTTTTTAATTCAGTGCCAAACTCATTCATTAATTGCTTTTCAACAGTTTTAATATACTTATTCTTTTCCTTTTCAGTTTCAAGCTTAACAAACTCGCTTTCCATAGCTGCAAGTTTATCCTTTGCAAGTTTAGCATATGGGTACGCTCTTTTAACATCGCGAACCAGTTTTCTGTATTTTCGTTCACGATATCGATTTTTAAAAACCAATCTCGGAAAAATAATTACCTCTTCTATACTAACATTAGGAATTGTATCACCATCGACAATTACCGTTCTGGTAACTATCAGAGTATCTTTTTTCTCTTTTTCCTGAGCAAAATTTACTCTCGCAAAAAGAATAAGAATTAATACAATATATACTCCAGATAATTTCATTCAAGTAAATTTTCAACAATAATACGAACGAAAACTTAATTTGTTGTCATCAATTTTAATAAAACTCGACCTATATATTGTTAAACAATTGTTAATAAGTTATCAACCTATTTTTAGCAATGTTCATTTAGCATTTATACATTGTAAAGTTTTTAAGATTTTTGTTTATTAACCTAATGGAAAACAGTACAAACGATTCATTTACTGAACTTAGAACTAAAGAAACAAGCCTAAATTCAGTATTTAATGCTTTAACAGAAATAACTGATGAAGTTTTTAATGAGAATCTTTATAAGAAGATCTTAAACACTACTCTATACTTTCTTGAAGTATCAAAAGGAATCTTATTACTTTACGAGCAAAATTCATTATACATCAAGGCAATCAAAAATGAAGTTCTTCAGGAAGCAATTATTGTTGATTCCATGTTGATTGAGAATTCTAAAGATCTACCTCACAAACTAATAAAAGATGTTGAGAAATCTGGAAAACTGATTGTCTTAAATAATATACAGGAAAATAATAAATACAATATCTCAACCAATCCAGGCGAATTACAAATAAAATCTTTGTTATGTTATCCTATATTATATCATAATAAATTATTAGGATTTCTGTATTTTGAGGATTCAAAAAGCACTAACGCCTTTTCATCTGAAAAACTTGAAATCATTAATCTCCTTTCTCCACAAATTTCAATTTCTATAAAAAAATCTGCTGTCTTTTCTGAATTAGATCATAAACTTTCGCAGAAAATCTATGAGCATGAGCAACAAATTGAAGAAAATACAGTACAAACAGAGCATCTGAAACTGATTAACAGAGATTTGGAAGAAAAAAATGCTAAAATTAACATACAGAAAAAAGAAATTCAGGAACAAGCGAGACAACTTGAGAATAAAAACAAAGACTTAGAAAAACTTTATATTACTGCTCAAAAAACAGACAATTCCATTGTAATTGCTGATGTAAGTGGAGAAATAGAATGGGTGAACGATGGATTTACAAGAATGTATGGATATTCCTTACCGGAATTTATTGAACTAAAAGGACTAACATTAGTATCAGCAAGTACCTATCCTTTAATAGAAGAAACGATAGAAAAGATTATAAAAACCAAAAAATCAATAAGTTATAATACTCGCGGCAACGACAAATCAAACAATGTTATTTGGATGCGTACCACAATAACACCAATTATTGATGAACATGGAGAAATATATAAACTTGTAACTGTCGATTCTGATATTACCAAATTAAAAGAAGCTGAAGAAGAAATTCTAATTCAAAAAGAAGAAATAGAGGCTCAGCGTGATTTGGCAAACGAGCAAAAAAGGCAAATACAAGAACAAAACAAAGCTCTTGAAGAGCATAAGACTGAATTAGAAGAAATTGTTGAAAAAAGAACAGCTCAGCTTAAGTTTGCTAAAGAAAGAGCTGAAGAATCTGACAGGCTGAAATCTTCATTTCTTGCAAATATGTCGCATGAAATCAGAACTCCAATGAATGCAATCATTGGTTTTTCTGAGCTAATTTCTGAAACCGATATAAATCCGGATCAAAGAAAAGAATTAGTTACTCATTTAAATAGCAATTGTAATTCGTTGCTTCATTTAATTGATGATATTATCGATATTGCCAGAATTGAAGCTGGTCAATTAAGAATTTTTAAACAAGATTGTTTTATTAATCAGACTTTTATTGAGCTATACGAAGCTTTTAGCGAAACACAATTAAAAGAGAATAAAAATGTAGAGCTAATTGCAGAAATTGAAAATACCGATGAAAATTTATCCATTTTAACTGATCCTTATCGATTCAAACAGGTTATGAATAATTTAATTGGTAATGCAATAAAATTTACCGATCAGGGATTTATAAAATTTGGGTATCAGATTTCTCCTAAAGGTTATGAAAATTTTATTCGGTTCTCTGTTCAAGATACTGGTATTGGTTTAAGTAAAAAGGAACAAAAAGAAATCTTCGAACAATTCAGAAAAATTGATTCAGAAGCAAATAATAAGTTATATAGAGGAGCTGGCTTAGGTTTGGCAATATCTAAAAATCTTATTAATGAACTGGGAGGCGAAATATGGACTGAATCCGAAATAGGGTCAGGTTCAACTTTTTATTTTACTCTTCCTTACGAAAAAACAGATAAAAAATACATATCTACTGAACCTGTTAATAAAGATTATGATTGGCATAACAAGACCATTCTAATAGCTGAAGATGAAGAAAATAACATTAAGATGCTTAAGCTTGTTTTGCAAAAAACAAATGTAAATATCATTCACGTACAAAATGGAGAAAGTGCTTTACGCAAATGCACAGAACTTAAAGAAATTGACCTCGTTTTATTAGATATAAAAATGCCAAAATTGAATGGTTTGGATGCAACCCGCGAGATTCGAAAATTCAATAAAAAATTACCAATAATAGCATTCACAGCATATGCTATGCCTGCCGACCAACAAAATGCAAGAGAAGCTGGATGCACGGATTTTATTGCAAAGCCTATTAAAAAGGATTTATTACTCGGGAAACTGGACAATTTCCTGTCTAAATAACTAAACATTCCTATCTTTTTATTGTATATAACAAATAGTTATTTATTTTCGAAAAAATATTATTCCATGGATAAAAACGATAGAGATTATAGCAATGATGATATAACTGTTCACTGGCGCCCCGATAAATGTGTTCACGCTACAATATGTTATACTCGATTGAGAAGTGTTTTTGATCCGTCGAGGCGTCCTTGGATTAGGATGGATAAAGGAACAACAGATAAGATAATTGATATTGTTGACCAATGCCCAACTGATGCTCTAACTTATACAAGAATTAATAGTCCTGAGAAAGAAAAAGAAAAGCCTTCAGACTCAATAAATGAAAAAAAAGAAAGTATAGAGCCCCCAACTAAGATTCAAATAATAGAAAACGGTCCTGCACTAGTATCCGGCGAGTTTGAAATTAAAGATATTAATGGAACAAAATTAGCAAAAGCAAATAATATTGCACTTTGCCGATGCGGAAAGTCTTCAACATTACCATTTTGTGATGGAACTCACAATCGAATAGGATTTAAAGAAAACCGATAATAGTGAGTAAAGAAATCAAGCAATCATCAAATATATTAGTTAAATATATTCTTGCATCATTAGGGCTTATTTCTTTGGCTCTTGCGATACTTGGTATCATATTACCTTTATTACCCACGACTCCTTTTCTATTGTTATCGGCTGCTCTATTTATGAAAAGTTCAACAAGACTATACAATTGGTTAATGAACCATAAATACTTAGGAAAGTATCTACAAAATTATATCCATCATAAAACAATATCAACTAAAACAAAAGTATCTGCCATATCTTTATTATGGATTACGATTTTGGCTTCTGTAATTTTTATTATTGAAAAAGCAGTTATTAAAATTGTACTTTTGGCTATAGCTATTGCTGTAACTATTCATATTTTATCATTTAAATCACATAAAGAATAATGATAACAGTATTGATACTTATGACTTCCGGAATAATTATGGGCTGGTTTCTTCATAAAAAAAAGAAGATTCTAAAAATATCATCAGAATTAACAAACTGGGCAATTTATATTCTTTTGTTCTTGCTGGGATTGTCAGTTGGAACCAATGAGAAAATTCTTAATAATTTTGATCAAATTGGATTTTTGGCAATATTAATAACAGTTTTTGCAGTAGCTGGAAGCATTTTTGTTTCATGGTTAACATACATACTATTTTTTAAAAAGGATGAAAGGTAGTTTAATCATATTAGCGTTTTTTACAGGAGGCTTGCTACTTGGTATGTACGAACTCCTTCCCGACCAGCTACTAAATAATGATTATAGTATGTATGCGCTTTATATACTTATGTTTTTGGTTGGAATTGGTATAGGAAGCAACAAAAAATCATTAGAAGTAATAAAATCAGTTAACCTTAAAATTATACTTGTTCCGATTTCAGTAATAACAGGAACTTATATAGGAGTAGCTGTTTTTTCTTTAATTCAAGACAATTTGAGCCTCGTAGAATCACTTGCAATAGGATCTGGATTTGGGTACTACAGTCTTTCAAGTATTTTAATTACAGAAATTTCTGGAGAAACACTTGGTGTAATTGCATTACTTTCCAATATATCACGAGAAATAATTACCTTATTATTCACTCCTGTTTTTGCAAAATATTTCGGAAAGCTTGCTCCTATTTCATCAGGAGGTGCTACGTCTATGGACACAACATTACCTATAATTACGAAATATATTGGTTCCGACTATGCAATAATTTCAGTTTTCAGTGGAGTCGTCTTAACTATCCTCATACCCTTTATTATAGCTATCATTTTATAACTGCTTAATAACATTTAAGTAATTATTAACTTGCTTTTATTGAATAATTTGAATAACAATTCATAATTTTACAGCTCTTTAGAAACTTTTTAAAAGGAACAAGATGGCAGGAAAAATTAATGTAAATGTGAGATCCGAGATAGGTGAATTAGAAGGCGTTATATTACATACTCCCGGAAGCGAAGTCGAAAACATGACTCCAAAAAATGCAGAAAGGGCGCTTTATAGTGATATTTTAAATCTTTCTGTTGCAAAAAAGGAATATGCTCAACTAAGTGGAGTTCTTAATAAATTAACAAAAACATTTCAGGTTAAAGATTTATTGGCTGATATTCTAACTAACGAAAAAGTAAAAGAAAACCTACTAAATAAAATCTGTTTACACGAAGAAAAATGCAATCTAAGCAAGCATCTTACTTCACTTGATTCTACAGAGCTTGCACGACAACTTATTGAAGGTGTGGTGGAAGAAAAGAACACATTAACAGCATATCTTAGCAAAGAAAGATATTCATTAAGACCATTACATAATTTCTTTTTTACACGTGATTCAGCAATGTCCGTGTTAGATGAGGTTCTAATTGGGCGTATGGCTAGTAATGTAAGAGAACGTGAATCGTTAATAATGGAAGCTATTTTTGATTATCATGAGATGTTTGTAACAAAAACTGTTAATCCATTAAACAGCCAAAATTATACAAAAGAAACTTCAATTGAAGGTGGTGATGTACTCATAGCGCGTGATGATGTTTTATGTATTGGAACAGGAACAAGAACAACTCCACAAGGAATTGACTTTATTTTGGAGCGTTTATTAGCTCAAAAAGAAAAGAGCCGACATATATTAATTCAGGAATTACCATATAAACCAGAATCGTTTATTCACCTTGATATGGTTTTTACATTTCTTGATATGGATACTTGTATGGTTTATGATCCTTTAATTCTTCAAACAAATCGTTACCAGACTATTCATATGAAAATTGAAAATGGGAAAGTTATTTCAATAAAAGAGGAAGAAAATCTATTAAAATCTTTGAAAAATTTAGGCATGGATTTGAAACCAGTATTTTGCGGTGGCACAAAAGATCCGTGGGTACAAGAACGCGAACAGTGGCATAGTGGTGCTAACTTTTTTGCTATTGGACCTGGAAAAGTAATTGGATACGAGCGCAATACTTACACCATGGATGAAATGAATAAAAACGGTTTTGAGATTTTAAGAGCCAACGATGTAATAAAAGGAAAAGTTGATCCTAATAACTACAAAAAGTATGTTATTGCTCTTGAAGGATCTGAATTGCCTCGTGGTGGTGGTGGCGCACGCTGTATGACTATGCCAATAAAAAGGAAACCAATAAAGTGGTAATAAAATAATTTTAAAAGAGAAAAGGATGTTGTAAACAACATCCTTTTTTTATTTTAAAAAATATATGAACTTTATTATACAAGCTTCTTAACTATATCTGCCGCTTCTTGTAATGTAATAGCAGAGTAAACTTTTAATCCTGATCCATCAATCAATTTCTTACCTTCTTCAGCATTTGTGCCTTGCAAACGAACAATTACTGGAATACTTATAGTTCCAATAGTTTTATAAGCATCAACAACACCTTGAGCAACACGATCGCAACGTACAATACCTCCAAAAATATTTATCAATATTGCTTTTACATTAGGATCTTTAAGAATAATTCTAAATCCAGCTTCTACAGTTTCTGCATTAGCAGTACCTCCAACATCTAAAAAGTTAGCAGGATCACCGCCAGCTAATTTGATAATATCCATTGTAGCCATAGCTAAACCTGCACCATTTACCATACAACCAACATTACCATCAAGTTTTACAAAATTCAGATTAAATTTTCCTGCTTCAAGTTCAGTAGGATCTTCTTCTGAAATATCCCTCATTTTTTCATATTCAGGATGACGGTATAATGCATTATCATCAATATTTACTTTCGCATCTGCAGCAAAAATCAAATTATCTGAAGTTTTAAAAACAGGATTTATTTCAAATAATGATGCATCGCTTTTTTCATAGGCTAAATACAAGGACATAACAAACTTTACCATTTGTTTAAAAGCATTACCACTTAATCCTAAATTAAAAGCAATTTTTCTTGCCTGATATGCCTGTATTCCAACTTTCGGATCTATCTCTTCTTTATAAATTAAATGTGGTGTTTTTTCTGCTACTGTTTCAATATCCATACCTCCTTCGGTTGAATACATTATAATATTTCGTCCAGTACCTCTATTCAGCAAAACGCTCATATAAAACTCCTCAACTTCACTCTCTCCAGGATAATAAATTCCCTGTTCAACAAGAACCTTATTTACCTTTTTCCCTTCAGGTCCGGTTTGGTGTGTAATAAGATTCATTCCAATGATATTAGAAGCAAAATTTTTAACATCATCTAATGATTTTGCTATTTTCACACCTCCTCCTTTTCCACGTCCACCTGCATGAATCTGTGCTTTAACCGCCCAAGTATCCATTCCTGTTTTTTCCTGAATCTGTTTCGCAGCTTCAATAGCATTTTCTGCATTTTCAATAACTACTCCTTCGGGAACTGCAACACCGAATTCTTTTAGTATGCTTTTTGCCTGATATTCGTGTATATTCATTTGAAAATATTTTACTTGATAAATTTATAGCACGAAATTATCGATTTTTTATACATTTAACCAATTTTTCGATTACAAATTAACTTGAATCAAAATGCGTAAACTCAAGAATAGCGAATTAAACCGATTAAGCATTGAAGAATTTAAAAATTCGGATAAAACACCTATCGTAGTAGTATTAGATAATATTAGAAGTCAAAATAATATTGGAAGTGTTTTTAGAACATCGGATGCATTTTTAATAGAAAAAATAATCCTGTGTGGGATAACTGCCAAACCTCCACACAAAGACATCCATAAAACGGCCTTAGGTGCAACAGATTCTGTAAATTGGGAATATGTACAGAATACTACAGATGCAATTAACATACTAAGAGAAGAAGGATATGTTATTGTATCAATTGAGCAAGCTGAAGAAGCTATAATGCTTCAGGATTTTAATATCGATAAAAATAAAAAGTATGCGGTGATATTGGGTAATGAAATAAAAGGCGTTCAGCAGGAAGTTGTTAATATGAGCGATTTCGCAATAGAAATTCCTCAAATTGGTACTAAGCATTCCTTAAATATTTCGGTAAGTGCAGGAATTGTTCTTTGGGAACTATTCAGGAAAATACAATCAAACTAAATAAAAAAAGCGGATCATTTCTGATCCGCTTTTTATTTAATATCTATTTCGAATTAATTATTCAACGATAGTTTTAAAAGTCTCGTTTTCAAAATAATTTCTAAATTCTAAATCAGTTTTTACCATTTCCTTAAGTTCAGCTTTTTTCTCAATTGCTGTTCTTAAACTATTCATAACTGCTCCTTCATCACCTATTCTTGCATTAATAACAGCTTTTAGGTAATAATTCATAGGACATTCTTCTTCAACAACATCAATAGTTTTATTAGCAGTATCGTTTTTACCAGCTAATAACATTGCTAATGCAGTGTTGAAAGTTTTATGATTTTGGAAATAATTAACAGCAGCTTCATATTCGCCATCCATGATATTAATAATACCTAAGTTATAATCAACTGCATTACCAGCATCTGTTGAATTTAAGAAATGAGTTTTTGCAGTTTCTTTATCACCTTCCTTAAGAGCAATAACTCCTAAGTTATTAGTAATAATAGCATCACCTTCTTTAAGTTCGTTAGCTTTTTCTAAAGCAACTTTTGCATCAGCTAAGTTTCCTTGTAAAATATTAACATAACCTAAGTTGTTAAATGCTCTGAAACATGTAGGATATTTAACAGTAGCAGCAGTATATACAGCAACCTTAGCTTCTAAATCTTCGATTAATTTGCCAGCATATAATAATTCCTCAATATTTAATGTATCAGGATTATTAGCTGCAAAATCAAGAATTACAGAATCTGCATATCCAATCATATCAACTTTAACTAAAAGTTCAGATCTTCTTAATTGAGGTAAAATATCATCAGCTAAAACTTCGTATGTAGCAGCAATATTTTTTATTTCTTTTTCACGAACAACAGGATCTGAATACATAGAAAGTACTCTTAAGATTAAATCTTTGTCTTCAATAGTAGAAGCTTCAACTAAACCTTTAAAACCGGCCCAGTCTTCAGCAGTTGACTTTAAATTATATAAAGTTTTAGCATCTTCTTTGCTTACTTTTGCTTTACCAATAACTTTTGCTAAATATTTATCAGCAGTCTTTTTTCTTTGCTCTGATAATCTTTCATTTAATTTCTCAGGTCCGTCTGGAGACGCATAAGCAGAAACTTCAATTCCTTTGAATTCTTTGTTTTCAATTTCATTAGCTTCTTTAACAAAAGCTTCAAGTTCTACAATGTCTTCTGATTTTAATTCAGATCTACGAACTTCAGATCTTTGAATTAGATAATGAATATCTGCTTCTTTTGTTTCTGAAATAACTCTTTGGAAGTTATCTTTTGCAGCTATAGGCATAGGATCAACCATTACTAATAACGGAGTAGAAATAATACCATCAGCTAATTTATAAGAAACTAAATCTAATTCTTTGTCCTTAATTTTAGCTAAACCTCTAATTTCAAGTTCGCCTACTCTCATAGCTTCTTGATATTCAAATTCACCAGCGAATTCAATAGCTCCACCAGTTTCAAATCCAATCACTTTATTATTTGCTTCAACGCTCTCTCCCTGAAATGTTTTTGATTCTAGAACTTCCTCACCACCTTCATATACATAAGCAGGAGTAAATTCAACAATAGCTTTCTTATTAAACCATTCAGCTGGAATATCACCTTTTATTTCGTACTTAACTTTGCCAGCGTGCATTTCAAGTACTTTAGGGTTAACACTGTACTGAAGGTTAGAAGCTTCTTCTTTCATTTTGTCTAATCCACCGCAGCTACTTAATATTAGAGCAGCGAATAAGAAAGATGCTAAATAGTTGATTCTTTTCATAGTTTGATTAATTATTTGTTTTTAAAATTGCTAGTTCTTATGCCTGTTAAAGTACAAACTTAATAATGTTTTGCCAAATAAAAAAAAAAAAAGCTTTTAAAATATATATTATATAAGGACTTATAGCGTAATACGAGTAATTCCTTTCTCATATTTGGTGTTAAAAATGAGCTCTTTCATTCTTTTATAATCTTCCTGATTCTCAACAAAATCCATATTATTTGAGTCAATTATTAGAAATGGAATATCGTTTTGCTGCCTAAAGAAGTCATAATATCCTTCCTGTACTTTTAATAGATATTCACTACTGATTCCTTTTTCATAATCACGTCCACGTCTGGAGATGCTATTCATAAGATTCTGAACGTCTACGTGTAAATACACATACAAATCCGGTTTTGGTATTGATTTATAAATAATATTAAATATCTGACGATAAAGGTTATACTCATCTTCTTTCAATGTAGCACGGGCGAAAATAAGCGATTTCATAAAATAGTAATCTGCCAAAGTAAAAGGTCTAAATAAATCTCTTGAAGTTACTTCTTGATTAAGTTGTTGATAACGTTCGGCAAGAAAAGAAAGTTCTAGTTGAAATGAATACTTTTCCGGTTCTTTATAAAATTTAGGAAGGAATGGATTATCGGCAAATTGTTCTAAAATTAGTTTTGCATCAAACTCTTTAGCAATCATTTTTGACAGGGTTGTTTTTCCTGCACCAATATTTCCCTCTATAACAATATAATTTAAATCCACCGAAATATATTATTAAAAAACTGCCTTAAAGATAAGCTTCAAAGCAGTTTTTATTAAATATTCTTATAATTTTTTATAAACAATCCGAAATTTAATAAATCGGTGTTACTTTCATATTATAAAATGCAAAAGACCATTTATCAGCTGCTTCATCAATTTTCATACTAACAGGTTTTCCTGCACTATGTCCGGCTTTAGTCTGAATTCTTATTAATACTGGATTGTTGCCTTTATATTTCTCCTGTAATGTTGCAATATATTTAAATGAATGCGCAGGCACAACTCTGTCATCATGATCTGCAGTTACAACCATTACCGCCGGATAATCCAATTTTCCTATATTATGTAAAGGTGAATAATTATATAGATTCTCAAATTGAACTGAATCTTCACTAGATCCATATTCATTTACCCATGCCCAACCTATCGTGAATTTATGAAAACGAAGCATATCCATAACTCCAACCTCAGGAAATGCAACCCTGTAAAGATCAGGGCGTTGATTAATAACAGCACCAACTAATAAACCACCATTTGATCCTCCTCGAATGGTTAACTTTTCAGGAGAAGTATACTTCTCGTTTATCAGATATTCAGATGCAGTAATAAAATCATCAAACACATTTTGCTTATTTAAACCAAGTCCTGCTTTGTGCCAATTTTCTCCGTACTCACCGCCTCCGCGTATATTTGCTAATGCAAAAACACCATTATTTTCAAGCCAAATAAGCCTTTCAGCTTTAAAATAAGGCAGCATACTAACATTAAATCCTCCGTAAGCATAAAGTAAAGTAGGATTCTTTCCATTCAGGTTTAATCCTTTTTTATGCACAATAAACATAGGAACTTTTATACCATCTTTCCCTTTGAAAAACACCTGCTTTGTTTCGTATTCAGAAGTATCAAAATCTAACTTAGGTTCAAAATATACTTCATTTGTATTATTTTCTGTATCGTACTTGTAGATTATTGGAGCAATTGTAAAAGAATTAAATGTATAAAATACTTCTTTATTTTTTGTTGAACTTTTTATATTACTAACACTTCCTAAAGTAGGTAAATCAATATCGTATAAGTAATCCCCTTTAACTGTATAGACTTCCATTTTTGATTTTGCATCTTGCATATACGATGCAATAATTTTATCCCCGGTCAGCACGCACTCTTTTAATACATCCTTCTTTTCAGGTAAAACATCAATCCAATTACCTATATCAAGAGAATTTACATTAATACGAACAAGTTTATATTTTGGCGCATGGAAATTTGTCATTACATAAAAATTATCTCCTACCTGATCAAGAACTGAATAATCATAATTGAACCCAGTTGTTAATTTTGTAAATCCATCTTTCTTCTGTAAATTTTTTACATATAAATTATTCCCACTTGTTGATTCCGATTCGTAAATAAATAAGTATTTCTCATCACCTGAAACACCTGCAGTATAATTTCTTAACGGAAAATCTTTATTTCCAAAGATAATCTCATCTTCCGTTGAAGAAGTTCCTATTTTATGATAATAAATTTTATGAAACTCGTTCTTCGCTGAGAATTCTTCACCTTCTTTACTTTCAGGATATCTACTATAAAAGAAACCATCTTTATACCAAGCTATTTCTGAAAATTTAACCCATTTGACTATATCTTCAAGATCCTGACCTGTTTCAATATTACGTACATGTATTTCATGCCAGTCTGAACCTCCAGTCGATACCTGATATGCTATATACTTTCCATCTTTTGAAATTGCAAAATTAGCATCCATTGCAACTGTTCCATCTTCAGATAATACATTCGGATCGATTAATACTTTCGGTTCCGTATCAGAAGATTCTTGATAATAAAGAACAGATTGGTTTTGTAAACCATCATTTTTAAAAAAGAAATATTTATCACCTATCTTCTTTGGTGATTTCATGGTTTCAAAATTCCATAATTCCTGTAATCTGTTTTTAATTTTTTCTCTATATGGAATTTCAGCTAAATAATTAAAAGTAACCTCGTTTTGAGCTTTAACCCATGCTTCTGTTTCTTCAGATCTATCATCTTCAAGCCATCTATAAGGATCTTCAACTTCAACTCCAAAATACTCATCAACCTGATCAACTTTCTTTGTATCAGGATATTTGGTATTAATATCACTACAAGACAAGAACCAAATTGGAATTATTGTAAGAATGAGGAATTTAAATTGTTTCATAAGTTTTTGTTTAAGATTTCAATTGATATCAATCCAGTAAATTTATAAAAGAAAAAAGTGTTTTCAAAATTAATAATGACAGTCATTTCTGATAAAGGTTCATTAAATCACTATCAAAAAACTATTGACTATACTTTCTGGCTAACAAGCTTTTAACGATTAATCATTAGCAATTAAAACAATACAGAATTGCTAAACAAAATTTATACGCCGTTTAAGAAATAAAGATTCATAAAAAAAGCAGAGTTTTAAACTCTGCTTTCTCATTTATTTTTCTTTTCACCTTATTTTTTTTCTTCGCCACCCTCAGGTTTTGGTTTATCCTTTTTTTCAGGTCTTGGCAGTAATGCTTTTCTTGAAAGCTTTAGTTTACCGTTCCTCTTATCCACTTCAATCACTTTAACCTCTATATCATCTCCTTCTTTAAGAACTTCTTCAACTTTATCAAGTCTGCGCCATTCTATTTCTGAGATATGAAGTAAACCTTCTTTTCCAGGTAGTATTTCTACAAATGCGCCAAATGCAACAATAGATTTTACTTTTCCTTGATATACTTTATTAACTTCTGGAACTTCAGTTATACCATTAACACGTGCAAGAGCAGCATCAATAACATCTTTATCTTCAGCAAAGATATCAACTATACCTATATCACCTTCTTGAGTAATAGTAATTGTAGCTCCAGTTTTTTCCTGAATATCTTGAATAACTTTTCCTCCAGGTCCAATAACTGCACCAATCATTTCTTTAGGAATTGTTATTTGTACAATTCTAGGAGTATGTGGTTTAAACTCAGCTCTTGGTTCAGAGATTGTTTTAAGCATTTCGCCTAAAATATGCATTCTTCCTGCTTTTGCTTGATCTAAAGCTTTGTTCATAATCTCGTATGATAAACCTTCGATTTTTATATCCATTTGACAAGCAGTAATACCATCAACTGTGCCTGTTACTTTAAAGTCCATATCACCTAAATGATCTTCATCACCTAAGATATCAGAAAGAACTGCAAATTTATCTCCATCGGTAATTAAACCCATTGCGATACCTGAAACTGGTTTCTTCATTTTAATACCAGCATCCATTAATGCAAGTGTACCCGCACAAACTGTAGCCATTGAAGATGAACCATTTGATTCAAGAATATCAGAAACAACACGAATTGCATATGGATTCTCTTCACCTTGAGGAATCATTCCTTTTAAAGCTCTATACGCTAAATTTCCATGTCCTACTTCACGACGACCTACACCTCTATATGGGCGAGCATCACCAGTTGAGAAAGGCAAGAAATTATAATGCAATACAAATTTCTCTTTTCCTTGTATTAAAACTTGATCGATAACTTTTTCATCTAACTTAGTTCCTAAAGTTACAGTAGTTAAAGATTGTGTTTCACCACGAGTAAATATTGCTGAACCATGTGCAGCAGGTAAATAATCAACTTCACTCCATATTGGACGAATTTGATCTGTTTTACGACCATCTAAACGCATTCCTTCATCTAAAATTAGATTACGAACTGCTTTTTTCTCTACATCATCGTGAAAATATTTAGCTACAAGCTTAACATTAACTTCTTCCTCTTCATTCTCAGCTTGTAACTTTTCAACATATGCTGCTTCTGCTGCCTTAAAAGCTTCAGATCTTTCGTGCTTTGATTTTTGTGATTTAGCTATTTCGTATACTTGATCGTATAAGTCAGCTTGAATTCGTGTCCTTAATTCTTCATCGTTTGTTTCGTGACAATATTCACGTTTTACAATTTTAAGTTCCTCGGCTAATTCTGTTTGAGCAATACATTGTAACTTAATTGCTTCGTGAGCAACTTTAATTGCTTCTAACATTTCTTGTTCAGAAACCTCATCCATTTCACCCTCAACCATCATTACATTGTCGATAGTTGCAGCAACTATAATATCAATATCAGCTGTTTCTAATTGTGTGAACGTAGGATTAATTACAAATTTACCCTCAACTCTTGCAACACGAGCTTCTGAAATTGGTCCATGAAAAGGAATATCAGAAACACTTAATGCGGCTGAAGCTGCTAAACCAGCTAATGCATCAGGCATAACATCTGAATCTGCTGAAATTAACTGAACATTAACAAATGTTTCAGCATGAAAATCATCTGGGAATAATGGACGTAGAGCTCTATCAACTAAACGTGACACTAATATTTCATAATCATTTGCGCGACCTTCGCGTTTTAAAAATCCGCCCGGATAACGTCCAAATGATGCATACTTTTCTTTATACTCTACTGATAAAGGCATAAAATCCACATCTTCTCTTGCATCTTTAGCTGATACTACAGTTGCTAAAAGCATTGTGCGCCCCATTTTTACTACT
>DAOWGM010000153.1 GCA_030637515.1 Bacteroidales bacterium | reverse complement strand
TCATCTGAATTAAAATAAAATTTGTATGCATTAAAAACTTTATCGTATCCATTAATGTGAAAACTAATAGGATGACTTGATTTTAAAATCAACTTATGCGAATTGTAAAAAATTATATTAGCTAAAAAAGTTGAGGGTGATTCTGTTTTTTTATAATGACTAACACCATTCACATTTAAGGCATTGTCAAGTAAATATTGTGCATCATCAGTAACTGGATATGAACCATCGCCATCCAATTCGTTTACTGCAAAGATATCTGGTTTAACATGTTCAATTATGGTTTGTAAGTACCCATTCTTATTATCAATGTTATTGTTTGACGTTGTACACCAATCTGTTTGCTTTCCATAATACAATAGGTTGTATTGCATTACTCTTATCGTATCTTCAGCCATAATATTATTGGCAAAAACACCTAAAATAAACATACTAAATGCTATTATTTTTTTCATTTTATTTATCTCCTATAATTTTTTTGCATTATAACCTTCACTTGTAAGAATCTGAACAATTTTATCTCTAAAATCACCTTGAATAAGAATCTCACCATCTTTTACAGAACCACCAACAGCGCATTTTGTTTTTAATAACTTTCCAAGTTCTTTTAAATCCTCATCGCTACCAATAAATCCATTAACCAATGTCGCCTGTTTTCCTTTCTTTTTTGCTTTGGTATCAATATAAACTTTTAGTTTTTGCTTTGATACCGGCAAAGTTTCTTTTGACTCCTCACCACTATCATGTTCATAATTAAAATCAGGATTGGTAGAATAAACAATATCTTTTCTGTTATGTCTGCTTTTTTTTGCCATTGTAAAATTTTTTGTAATAATTTTCTTTAGAATTTCGCCGTCTTTTTTGTTACCTGCCTGCCGGCAAGGC
The DNA here is from genome assembly GCA_030637515.1 of Bacteroidales bacterium. Lineage (GTDB taxonomy): Bacteria > Bacteroidota > Bacteroidia > Bacteroidales > UBA12077 > UBA12077. The sequence goes on along the minus strand of DAOWGM010000153.1, from coordinate 4,582 downwards.
AGGCTTGCTCCCACAAACCCTTCACTTATTCCACTCGTGAACCTTCATGTTGTACTTTCTAACAAGCAAGTATATTCAATTTTATATAAAAATTCTTTTTTTGCACAATTCTTTTGCATGAAGGTTTTAGAATTTGGCTAAATTACGTATTTTCACGGCAATATGATTGATGATGTCTTTTTTTTTAATTTCAATACAATAATCTTATTAAGAAATCATTACTTACAATAATTTGAATTAGTTTTGACAACGAAAAAATTAATGAATTGACAATGAAAAACTTTAAAATTGTAAACCGAATAACTGGCTGGATCATTTTTTTAATCGCAGCTACAGTTTATTTGTTAACCATAGAACCAACCACAAGTTTCTGGGATTGTGGCGAATTTATAGCAACTGCTTTCAAATTAGAAGTTGGACATCCTCCTGGAGCTCCTTTATTTATGATCATAGCCAGGGTGTTTTCGATTTTTGCTAGTGACGTTTCCAGTGTTGCTAAAATGGTTAATGCCATGTCAGGATTGGCAAGTGCATTTACAATTTTATTTCTTTTCTGGACAATTACTCATCTTACAAAAAAGATGTTTCCTGCTGACAAAGAACTAACAACAGGTCAATTAATTGTTGTTATCGGCAGTGGAATTGTTGGCGCATTAACGTATACTTTTTCTGATACGTTCTGGTTTTCGGCTGTTGAAGGTGAAGTTTATGGATTATCATCTCTTTTTACAGCAGTTGTATTCTGGGCGATTCTAAAATGGGAAAATATAGCAGATGAAAAATATTCTAACCGATGGCTTATTCTTATTGCATATTTAATGGGCTTGTCAATTGGTGTTCACCTACTAAACCTTTTAGCAATTCCCGCTATTGTTTTTGTTTATTATTTCAAAAAATATCCTGTTACGAGAAATGGTGTTATAAAAACATTCATAATTGCTATTGCAATTCTTGCATCAATAATGTATTTAATAATTCCAGGTGTTATAAAAATAGCCACTGGATTTGAATTGTTGTTTGTTAATGGTTTTGGATTGCCTTTCAATTCGGGTAATTTCTTTTATATTCTTTTAATAATAGGGCTAATTGTTTGGTTATTAAATTATACTCATAAAAAGAAAAAAGTATTATTAAATACAATCGTGCTTGCTTTTACAGTAATTATGATTGGATATTCAAGTTTTACAATGATTGTAATTCGTTCACTTGCAGACACACCAATGGATGAAAACAATCCTGAAACAGTTTTTAATCTTTTACATTACTTAAACAGAGAACAATACGGAAATCGTCCTCTTTTCAAAGGTCAGTATTACAATGCTCCAGTAACCGATAGTGAAGATCCGTTTACATACCGCCAGAAAGATGGAGAGTATGTAAAGGTATATTCATTAAACTCGATTTATGAATTTGATGAACGATTCACAACAATTTTTCCTAGAATGTATAGTCAAACTAATGCAGATCATGCAGGTGAATATAAAAGATGGGCAGATATTAAAGGAAAGAAAGTAACTATAACAGGATATAATGGAGAACCTGAAATAAGATACGTGCCAACTTTTGGGGAAAATTTGAAATTCTTTTTTACTTATCAGCTTGGACACATGTACGGACGTTATTTCATGTGGAATTTTGCCGGTAAACAAAATGATACTCAAAGTCATGGTGAATTAATGAATGGAAATTGGATTTCAGGTATTAACTTCATTGACAAGAATTTAATCGGACCTCAGGAAAACCTTCCTGATCATATGAAAAATGCGAAATCACGAAATGTGTATTTTATGCTTCCATTGCTTCTTGGAATATTTGGATTCTTTTTTCATATGCGACGACATTTTAACGATTTCGCCGTAATCCTGTTGCTATTTGTTTTAACCGGCATTGCTATTGTTGTATACTTAAATCAATACCCATTGCAACCTCGAGAACGTGATTATGCTTATGCAGGATCGTTTTATGCATTCTCAATTTGGATTGGAATTGGAGTTGTTAGTATTTATAACTTTTTCCAAAAGAAAATTAAAGCTGTTGCAAGTGCTTCCCTGGCTACCTTGATATGTCTTGTTGCTGTTCCTGTAAATATGGCTTCAGAAAACTGGGACGATCATGACAGATCTAACAGATATATTGCACGAGACTTTGCGCATAACTATCTGAATTCATGTGCGCCCAACGCCATTTTATTTACACATGGCGATAACGATACATTCCCGTTGTGGTATGCACAAGAGGTTGAAGGTATCCGAACTGATGTACGTGTTGTTAATTTATCGCTGCTGAATACCGATTGGTATATCGATCAAATGAAACGTAAAGCATATGATTCAGAGCCAGTTCCATTTGGAATTGAACATGAGCAATATCTTAACGGAACTCGCGATGTCGTTTATATCAATGAAAGAATAAATGAATACGTACCAGTTGATCAGGCTGTTGATTTTGTAGTTTCTGACGATGCAAGAACAAAAATTCAGGTTAGCGAAAATGAATGGATTGATTATTTACCTACAAACAAATTTATTGTTCCTGTTGATGCAGAAAAAGTAATTGCAAACGGAACTGTGAAACCTGAAGATGCTGATGAAATTGTTCCTGAAATACGATTCAAATTGAAAAAAAGCAGAATCATGAAAAATGAACTTATGATTTTGGACCTTTTAGCAACAAACAACTGGGAGCGCCCAATTTACTTTGTTTCTACCGCAGGTGATGGCAATATAGGTATTGATGATTATCTTCAGTTGGAAGGTTTTGCATACAGACTTGTTCCTATTAAGACTCCAGCAAAAGGATATTTAGAAACAGGTCGGATCGATACAGATATTATGTATAAAAAGTTAATGGAAGAATTCCGTTGGGGAAATATGGAACAGCCAGAAACCTGGATGGATTATACAACCGTTCGTACAGTTTCTGTAATTAAAATAAGAAATAACTTTAACCGCTTAGCCGCAGGATTAATAAAAGAAGGCAAACCTGATTCTGCAATTGCAGTTTTGGATCGCTGTGTGGAGCTTATGCCAAAAGAAAGCATTCCTTATGATTTGTTTACTCTCGATATTCTTAAAAATTATTATATCCTTGGAGAAAATGTAAAAGCAAATATTATTTTAGCAGATTTTGCAGATATATCAATAAAGGAATTAAATTATTATTTCTCTTTACCAGCAAAATACAGCGCAAGTCTTGATTATGATATTAGACTGGCAGTACATTACTTGCAAAGATTAAATGAATTCTCACAACGTTTTGGAGATCCAGAAGTTGCTATTGAAATTGAAGCTGCTTTAAACAATGCTTTCAATCAATATGGTGCAAGAAATCCTTAAAAATTAAATACATCCTCCTAAAATGACCTGCTTATTAACAGGTCATTTTTTGTTTTCCATAATAGATTATTATAACTTGAAAATCTGTTTTTTGTAAAACATTTCTATTATTCTTATTGTTTCTGTCTTATATTAATTAAATTCTCATATCTTTGCACGCTGAAAATTTTAGGGTAAATGCAAAAAATCAAAAACATAGCTATTATAGCACACGTTGATCATGGTAAAACAACTTTGGTTGATAAGATGCTATTACTGGGAAAATTATTTCGTGAAAATGAGAATCCTGGTGATTTAATTCTTGACAGTAATGAACTTGAACGTGAACGAGGAATTACAATTCTTTCTAAAAACGTTGCAGTTGATTACAAGGATTATAAAATCAATATTATTGATACTCCTGGTCACGCCGATTTTGGTGGTGAAGTAGAACGTGTTTTAAATATGGCTGACGGGGTTCTACTATTAGTAGATGCCTTTGAAGGAACGATGCCACAAACACGATTTGTTCTTCAGAAAGCTTTAACATTAGGACTAAAGCCTATAGTTGTAATTAACAAAGTTGATAAAGCAAATTGCCGTCCTGAAGAAGTACAGGAGCAAGTATTTGATCTAATGTTTAACTTAGATGCTAATGAAGATCAATTAGATTTTCCAACAATTTATGGTTCTGCAAAAAATGGGTGGATGTCTGATGATTGGAAAGAACCAAAAACGGATATTACCGCTTTAATGGATTCTATTATTGAGCATATTCCTGATTCAAAATCATTTGAAGGAACTCCTCAAATGTTAATTACATCATTAGACTATTCATCTTATGTTGGACGAATAGCTATTGGTAAACTCTTACGAGGTAATTTAAAACAAGGCATGCGGGTATCTCTTGTTCAGAGAGATGGCTCAATTAAGAAGACAAAAATTAAAGAATTACTTACATACGAAGGTTTAGGAAAAAGAAAAGTTGAAACAGTTAGTTCTGGTGATATTTGCGCCTTAGTAGGTATCGATGGTTTTTCTATTGGCGACACTATTGCTGATATTGAAGTACCTGAAGCATTAGATCCTATTGCCATTGACGAACCAACCATGAGTATGTTATTTACTATTAACAACTCTCCATTTTTTGGTAAAGATGGCAAATTTGTTACTTCTCGACATTTAAAAGATCGTTTATATAGAGAACTTGAAAAAAACTTAGCATTAAAAGTTGAGCCTACAGATTCTGCCGATGCGCATACAGTATA
>DAOWGM010000114.1 GCA_030637515.1 Bacteroidales bacterium | reverse complement strand
GTTGTATACATCGGGTAATCGCGTTAATCCAATGCAACCAAAAAGGTTAAATAGTATTCCTATACAAATAAAAATGAAGCTAATTATTTCCATGTTATTCGTTTAATTTTTTACTGCTTAAATATTTAGCTAAGGTTAATGTTCCTATAAAGCTTAAAATAATCCATGCAATACCAATATCGAGAATAAATGCTCGCTTAGTTGTGATGGATAAAATAGCGCATATTCCTACAACAATAATCCCGAAAATATCAATACCAACCATTCTGTCGGCAATCGATGGTCCGCGAATTATTCGGTAAAGGCAAAAAACACATAATGCAATTTGCACATAAAGTAATATGTTCAGATAATCTATCATTCGAATATTTTTTTAATGTATTTTTCAAATCTACCTGATATTTTCTGGCTGTATTCTTCGGGATCTTCTGAACTAACATATATCCAGTGAACATAAATTTCATCATTAATAATATCTACTGTTATGGTTCCGGGCGTCATAGTTATTGAATTTGCCAGCATTGTTTTTGCGATGTTTGTTTTTAATCCCATTTTAACCTTAACTATTCCAGGTTTAATAGGCATTGCAGGATGTAAAACAAGATAAGCAACATAGAAATTTGCTTTTATACATTCCCAGGTAAAAATGAAGAGATAAATTATTAACCAAAAATAGCGTTGTGGTTGTAAGAATGGTATTACATCTTTAATGAAATATTTTCCAAAAACAAAAGCTGTAATTAATGAAGCTACAATCCCTACAATAATATTTGAAATATCAATATTAAAGGTTAATAATAACCAAAATATAAATGCTAATATAAATAACGCAATGTATCTCATATCAATACTTAATTACCAGGTTAATGTATTCATCCAAATTTATTAATGAGTTTACAGCCGGATCCAAAATTATTTCACGAACACTTGGTATGGCCAAAACACTTAATCCCAAACATAATATTACTAATACGATCATAGAGAAACTCATGGCAAAAGGCACCTCTTTTATATCTTTAAAGTTTTTGTTTTTTCCATAAAAAACAGATTTCTGGAATTTAAGAAAATAAGCAAGCGTAATTATACTTACTATTACTGCCACAAATGCCAGAAGGTAAAATTTTGCCTGAACAGCAGCTATAATAATAATAAGCTTACTAAAAAAACCGTTAAATGGTGGTATTCCCGAAATTGACATGGAAGCTCCCAGCGAAGTAGCTGATGTTATTGGCATATTTTCTGCTAAGCCACCCAGTTGATTCATATCACGTGTATTTGTCCTGTGTTCTATAGCACCTGCTCCAAGGAATAATAAACCTTTAAATACGGAGTGGTTTACCATATGGAACAAGCTACCTGCAATTGCCAATACAGCAATACTTTCTTTACCTCCTTTTGCCAATACCATCATTCCAATTCCAAATCCCAGAATAATATAACCTATCTGGCTAATACTGGAATATGCAAGAAGTCGTTTTATGTCCCACTGATTAATTGCTAATAATGCTCCAATTATCATAGATAGTATACCTAAAACTGTAATTAAAACACCAATTTCATATGTGAATACAAACATGTTAAAGAATAAGCGAATAATTACATAAACTCCGATTGCTTTAATGAGAACACCGGAAAGCATTGCTGAAACAGGTGATGGAGCCGATGAGTGAGCATCGGGCAACCATGCGTGGAAAGGAATTATTGCAGCTTTTAGTCCGAATCCGGTAATTAATAATATCTGTGTAAATAATAAGAAAGCAGAACTATCATGAGTTTGGAGTACATCAGAAATATCGGCAATATTCAGGGTTTTTGTTTGCCAGTATAATAATGCAATACTAAATAAAATAAGGAATGATGCAATATTTCCTAAAACCTGATATTTGAATGATGCTTCAAGTTCGTTTTTACCAACTCCAAAAGCAACCAATGCATACGATGCTATTACTGAAATTTCAAGAAAAACAAATATATTAAAAATGTCTCCACTTAAAACAACTCCGTTCATACCGGCAATCATAAGGCAGAATAAAGCGTAGAAATTATTCTCTGATGTGTATTTGCTTATATAGGAAATTGAATAAAAGGATACCAGAAATCCAATAATACTTATAATACATAAAATGAGTTTGCTGAAGCCATCGAGCACAAGGTAAATGCCAATTGGGATATTGTCTACTGGTTGCCATCCACCAATTACATAGCTTTCGTTTTTACTACACAATAATAACGAAACACTAAGAAAGCATAGTACCAACAATATTATTGGTGTGATAGTTTTAGCAAAATAGTTTGTTAACTTTCCAATAATTGGAATGATAAAAGCTGTTGCCAGCGGTATTATTATAAATAAAGGAATCAATGAATTCATCTCTTATCCTTTTAAATTATTTATTTCTCTTATATCAAAAGTTCTGTATTTACGATACAATCTAATAGCAATTGCCATGAGCATAGCTGTTGTGGCCAAACCGATAACAATTGCAGTTAAAACCATTGCTTGTGGTAATGGATCAACGTATGTTGGATTTATTTCAAACTCAGAAACAATAGGAGCAATTCCTCCATCAATATAGCCTATTAGCACTAAAAATATGAATATGCTAAATTCCATAATTGAAAGTGAAATCACGATTTTAACAAGGTTTCGCCTGGTAATTAAACCATATAAACCAACAAGGAACAATATAAAACATAAAATATAAACTATCATTCTTCTATTTCCTCCTTATAAATTATTAATGCTAGAAATATGGTTAAAAGTGCTGCTGCTACTTCTATACCTATAAAAATATTGTATAGTGGGATAACACCTGCACTTACTAATTCTCCAATTTTGCCGGTTGACAAATAATTATTAAAAAATACTTTTGCTCCAATAAAGAATCCGGCAAATGCCAGCATTAGAGCAATGAGTATTGAAACGCTTTCCGTTATCGAAGATCCGAGTTCTTCTTTTTTAAGTTTGATAGCATCAGATCCATTTGCCAGTATAACCAGAATATATGCTCCTGCAATTAATGCACCTCCTGCAAATCCACCACCGGGTGTGAGATGCCCGTGAACGATTATATAAATTCCATAAAGGAATATGATCCCTGCAATGAGTTGAGCTACTTTTTTAACTATGAGCGACATTCCTTTCATGGTTCTATTTCTTTCCTTTGATTCTTAAAATAGTTAAAACACCAATAGCTGCTGTAAACAGAATGGTAGCTTCGCCTAAAGTATCGTATCCGCGAAAGTCGAATAATACTCCGGTTACAAGATTTGCACTTCCTGTTTTTGCAGCGGTCTCTCCAACATAAGCACTTGCCATTCGTAATGAATGTTCTCCGAAAGGATTAAGTGTTTCAATTGCCTGTATAAAGAAAAATATTAATACAAGCATGAAAATAAAAGCAAGTGACATATTGATAATTTGTTGAGTATCGATTTTTACATTTAATTCTTCTCGCGTGCTATCCAGAACAACAGCCACCATTATTATCAGAGTAATTGTTTCTACAACTATTTGAACAATAGCTAAATCAGGAGCTTTTAATAATAAAAAGCATATTACTAAACTGTATCCCACTATACCACAGGCAATAATAGCTGAAAGCAAATCCTTTGCATGTATAGCAAATATTGCTCCTATAATCATGAATCCTAATAATATTGATAGTGTTAATTCCATTTGTTCATTTTTATAATAAAATGAGTAACATAATTATTAAACCTGCAAAGATCCAAATGGCATAGTTCGGCAATACGCCGGTATGCGCTCCTTGCAATCCTTTACTAAACCAATTAATTATTTTCTTAGAAATATCGTAAATATCGAACCAACGTTTTTCAGCTTTATCGTAAATTTTGGATAAGAATCCAAAATTCCTGATGGTTTCGTAAAATCCAGTTGTAGCAAAGTGTGCATCTTCACGCATAGTTTCTCCTCCACCAACAAAACTATCTTCCGTTCTAAAGTTTTTAATATTACCAATTAAATATATTATAAAACCTAATAGTAAAGAAACTAAAATGAGTACTGAAACTGTTGTTGAATGCCATATACCTATAAAACTGAATTCTCCGGTTATTGGCATAAATAACTTCGGAACAATGTAATTTGAAGCAAATACACCAAAACAAACGCAGAATAAAGCTAAAATCACAAGTGGAAGCCACATTAAAAATGGCACTTCTTTTATTTCTTTAAACTCAACTTTTTGTTTACCAAGGAAAGTTCCTCCGATAAATTTAATAAAGCTGGCAAGTGTTAGGGCAGATCCTAATACGGCTAAACCTAACCATACAATCCAGAGTTGGTTCGCTATTCCAACACCACTGCCGAAATCTATTATTCCCTGATAAATCATCCATTTCGAAGCAAAACCATTAAGTGGCGGTATTCCTGAAATTGATAATGCAAAAATAAGGGCACAGATGAACGTAATTGGCATTGTTTTGGATAAACCCCCAACTTCATCGATATTATTCTTTTTAGTTCTGTATTCTACACTACCAGCAGAAAGTAATAATCCACTTTTATAAAGAGCGTGATTTACCATGTGAAATAATCCGGCAGCTACTCCAATCATGGAACCTAACCCTAATCCAACTACCATATATCCAACCTGAGAAACTGCATGGAATCCAAGTAGTCGTTTGTAGTTATGCTGCACCAGCGCCATCATAACAGCAGTAATGATAGTAATAACTCCTATACTAAGAATAATTAGTGTAAGCCATTGATTGGGGATAAACATGTTGTTACAGATTCTGAACATTAGATATATTCCTAACAATTTATCTAAAGATGCCGGTAAATAAGCTGATGATGACGCAGGCGCATCTTTAGCATAGTCAGGAACCCAGGAATGAAAAGGAAAAGCTCCGGCTTTTGTAAAACTACCTATTAATAGTGCAATAAACGCAGCAATAGCTAAAGGGTTGTCAGTTAATAAGTTAATTTCACTTATATTCAGTGTCTTTGTAATTTTCCATAATATTACAATTCCTAAAATCATTATTCCATCAGAAGCTCCAACAATAATTAATGTTTTCTTAGCAGTAGCAGAAGATTCTTCGTCATGGCCTTTTATAAGTTTGTATAATGTAAATCCTAATGCTCCCCAAAATACAAGTAATAATAACATATTGTCAGCTAATGCAGTACCGTTTGACAATCCCAGTGTAATAAGGAAAAATGAATAGTAATTGAAAACTTTTTTCTCTTTACTAATGTAAACTATTGAATATAAAATTATAAGAAAAGCAAAAATATTGACGAATAAAACAATTAACTGACTTAAGTTATCGATGTTGAATGTTATATATTTAGCAACATCATTCAATGAATTTGGAAATAATTGGCAAATACTTGAATCGCCCAACAGTTCTTTCAGGTTATATAATCCAACCTGACCATTAAATACCAATATCGACTGATAAAGAGCATAAAGCGCAATTGCTGCTGCAAATATCCCTTTAATTGTTTTTAACTTTTCTGGAATTAAAAACAATAGTATTCCTGCGAATATTGGTAAACAAATTATGTAAGTTATTTCATTCATGTCGAACCTTTAAAATTGATTCTTAATATTCTGTGTCTTTTTAGCCGATAAGGCAATGAGTTCTTTTCCGTTTAGCATTCTTTCTCCGGTTTTATGATCATAAGCCACCGCCATACGTTCTGTACAACAATAGCATGGATCAACTGCAGCCAGTGAAATCGTTGCGTCCGAAACTGTTTGACCAATACACGATTTCTTAAAGGTTGCAATATTAGTATAACTTGGAGCACGTATTTTGTGCCTTGCAGGTGAGTTTGATCCATCTGTTAATACATAATGGAAAACTTCACCTCTTGGCGCTTCTGCACGTCCGGTTCCCCAACCAGCAGCAATATCTTTTACTTTAACCTCAATTTCTCCTTCTTTTTCCTTTTTCAGTCCTTCAAGGCACTGTTCTATTATTGATATCGACTCATACATTTCCAATAATCTAACTTCAGCTTTTGCAAATACATCGCCTTTTTCTGCTGTAATAACTTTCCAGTTAACTAATGGATAAGCTGCGTATGGATCATCTTTTCGAACATCAATTGCAATGCCTGAAGCTCGTGCAGTTGGCCCAACTGCAGCATAATCAATAATATCTTGTTTGGTTAAAATTCCAACTCCTTTAGTTCGTGCATGAATTACTGGATCGTCCATTACAGCACCAACAAGCATATTAGTTTTCCTTTTAACTAAATCGAGAACTTTTACAATTTCTGATATCTTGTTGTTTTCTATATCTCTTCGAACGCCTCCAACCTTGAACATAGCGTAACTGTTTCTATTTCCTGATATCATTTCGAATAAGTCAAGAACCGGTTCACGGTATTTCCATGCCCACATAAATACAGTATTGTATCCTAAAAAGTGACCAGCAAGTCCAACCCAAAGTAAATGACTATGAATTCGTTCCAGTTCACCAATAATTGATCGTATATATTTTGCGCGATTTGGAATTTCAATATTTCCGGCTTCTTCAAGTGCATTGGCAAATGCAAAAGGATGCGAAGTTGAGCAAATTCCGCAAATTCTTTCTACAAGGAAGAAAGATTGATCGAAGGTCTTTTTCTCGCTCAATTGCTCAATTCAACGATGGTTATAACCTGTTTCCCATTTAATGTCTTTAACGATTTCTCCCTCGCAATACAACTTAAATAGTTCAGGCTCTTCCTGAAGCGGATGATAAGGTCCAATTGGTATGAGTGTCTTTTTAACCATTTTCTTTTTTGTCTTTTTCCTTTAGTCTTTTACTTGAAATCTCTTCTGTATGGATAAACTCCTTCAGCCCAGTTTCCTTCTGATATTAATTTTTCCGGTTCCGGATGATTTAAAAATACAATGCCATACAATTCGTGCATTTCTCTTTCAATCCAGTTTGTTGCTGAAAACATATTTGATAATGATTCTATTTCAGGTTTTTCAACCGGAAGAATCACATTTAAATTCACTATTAATCCAATATTGTCTTTACTAAAATGATAAAGTATTTCAAATCCTTTTTTTGTGTGATTTGCTGTTGCTATAATAAATCTGCAATCCAAATCTTTAAATACATATTCTGCAATAGGTAAAAGAGATGCTGGTTTAATTGTGATTGTAGCTCTTGTTTCCCATTTTTTGAAAACTTCAATCACTTCAGCATTAAACTTGTCTTTAATATTTTTTAATATTTCATCTGTATTCATAACTGAATCTCTTTTACTTATTTAAAAGTTTAACAATTCCTGCCAATATAGCTTCTGGTTTTGGCGGACAACCTGGAATGTACGCATCAACTGGTATGATTTTATCTACTGGTCCAGCAAATGTATTTCCTTCGGCAAATATTCCTCCTGTGCAACCACATGCTCCAATTGCTACAACAACTATTGGTTTAGGAGCTTGTTCGTATAATTCCAGTAATCTGCTTTTATCTCTTTGATTTATGGATCCGTTTACGAGTAAAACATCAGCATGTCTGATACTTCCAACAAGCAACATTCCAAATCGCTCAACATCATACCGTGGAGTAAGACAATCGAGTATTTCAATATCACAATTGTTACATGAAGCTCCACCGAAATGGAACAACCACAAAGATTTTTTAAAACAGAATTCTTTAAATCCCACGTTTTTTAATTTTTATAATCCAAAATATGAAAGCACTATTGCAATAATGGCCAACAGGTTCATCCAAACAAGGAAATACCTGATAGCTTGTTTTATTTTAACCCTTGGGTTTGTATTTCTGATAAGGGTTAGTAACAGTACTACAAACAATATTTTTAATACCGACCAAAGAATATTGATTCCTTCGAAATTTAATCCTCCCCATAGTAATCCGATTAAAAAAGCCGGAAGAATAAAGAACATAATATATTTGGTCAGTTTTATCATCGCATAGGGTGTTCCTGAGTATTCAATTAAAATACCGCCGGCAATTTCTGTTTCTGCTTCGGGCATATCAAATGGAACTAAAGCCAATTTGGCCTGAATGCAGAAAATAAGTACGATAAATAATATTACTCCGGAAATACTTCCTGCAAATACTCCATTTAATACTTGAAGAGAGATTATTTCATTAAAACTGATTGTCATTCCTGCTTTTTGAATAATCCCGGCAAGAACTAATATGAAGGTTAATTCATAACTTAAAATTAGTTTCATTTCTCTTGAGCTACCTAAGGCAGCTAAAGGATTTCCTGAAGCAAGTGCTCCGATAATATAAGTTAAGGATGGAATAGTAAGTAAATAGAAAATAACAATGATATCACCTTTGAATCCGGTCTCAATTCCTAATAAAGGAAGAAGTATGAAAACTCCTGCTATGGCTGCTCCAAATACTGCAAATATTGGTGCAGCTAAGAAAACTCCTTTTGAACCATGTTTTGGAAGAATAGTTTCTTTAACCAATAATAATTTAAAGAAATCATAAAATGGCTGAAATAATGGTGGTCCTTTTCTGAATTGAACCCAGGCAGTTATTTTTCTATCGTACCACGATAAGAAAGCTCCAACTACTGCAGCAAAGAGTAGTCCTGGAAATATTATAAAATAGAATAATTGTTCTGCCATGATTTATTTACTTTTCAGTCTTCCAAATATTTTCTTTAATTAAAACTGTATCATTTAATTTATAAATATGTTCTTCAGGATTTTCATCCATATCAACAAGAGAAACAGCCCCAGCAGGACAAGCTTTAATGAACTTATTTACCTCATCTTTATCAGATAAATCAAAATATAAATCTTTTTTTCTGTGATGATCAAAGAAATCAGTCATCATAGTTCCAAAAGGACAGATAGTTACACATGATTTACATGAGATACATAAGTTTGTGTACCTGTGAATCATCCCATCAGAGTCTTTTTCCAATGCTTCAAACGGACAAACATCGATGCAAGGTGCATCTTCGCACTTACGACAAGTGAATTGAAATACAGCCAGTTCCCGAATACTTTTTAGTCCGTTCATATTTGGAGGGATGCTAAAAAATCCTTCAGGAGGGGTAATGTCGCAACTTTTATCACTACTCTCTCTGAATTTGCTTAAATCTATTAATATCTTTTTGTCCATATTTTAACTCCAGATATCTGGTTGATCTTTAATTTCATCGTAAGTAAATACTGGTCCTTCTTTACACACAAAGTATTTTCCCATCATACAATGCCCGCATTTTCCTAATCCGCATGACATGTTTTTTTCCATTGATAAAAAGATGTCATTTTCAGGATATCCCATTTCAAGTAATTTGTATGTCCCGAACTTCATCATGATAGGTGGTCCGCAACAAACAGCTATAGAATTCTTTATATCAACTTTAATTTTATCAAGTAAAACTGTAGCAACGCCAACAGACTCTGTCCATGTTTCGTCAGGAACATCAACAGTTCTTAAAACTTCAAATTTTGGTGTGTTTCTGAGCTGATCTACGTAAGGTCTGTAAATACATTCATCAGGGGTTTTTGAGCCATAACAAAGTGTTACTTTTCTTAATTTATCAGAAACAGCAGCCAGATTGTATAATAATGATCGGATAGGAGCGAAACCGCAACCACCACCTAATATAAGTACCTCTTTATCATAAAACTTTTCAATGGGATAACCACGTCCAAAAGGTCCTCGAATTCCAAGTGTTTCACCAGCTTTCATGTTATGCAAATACTCTGTTACATAGCCGGTTTTCATCACTGTAACTTCAATTTGCTTGGTTTCAAGCGGAGATGATGATGGAGTAAACGGAGCTTCTCCAATACCATCAACAGTTAATTCAATAAACTCGCCAGTTTTAAATGAAAATTCTTCTTCAGGTTCCATTATAAAGGTTTTAATTGTTGGAGATTCAGTAATAACTTCCAGCAATTTTGCCTTTATTGGTTTGTATATGTTTTTATTTTCTGACATTAGTTTGCTAATTCTCTGAATAATTCATTTTTATTAATTTTTCCTATACAAGCCTCAATACACCTGCCGCAACCGGTGCATGCTAACGATTGAAATTTTTGTGGTTTCCAAACGTATTTGCAGAAATACCTGTTCCTGAATTTTTTTGGTAATTCTCCTAAAGCATCTTCACCACCTGCAACTCTTTCAAATCCGGGATACTGACAAGTATCCAACTGACGAACTTTTTCGAAATTAGGTTTGTCAATTAATAAAAAGCAGGTACATGTAGGGCAAATAGTTGCACAAGCTCCACATGATACACATTTGGATGAATACTTATTCCAAATTTCTTCTTTTGCTTTTTGAACTATTTTTCCTGTTTTTTTATAGTCTGGTAAACCTGAGTTGTTCGCTATTATCTCGTTTTCAATTTTACTTTGCTTAAGTTCAATATCTTTTATTTCCGATTCCGGTGAATTTGATACAGCTGCGTAATTCTTTAATTCTGAAATAAATTTTTCACCTTTTTCTGATAGTACTTCTAAATGCATTCTTGTATCGACACGTGAAATCGAAATATCTGCGATTTCTTTTGGGAATGGTTGAATTCCATAAATCATGCAGTGGCAATGTTCTTGAGTTTCAAAACAAGATGTTGCAATTAAGATTGTATTATCTCTTTTTTCTTTATAAGCAGTATCTATATAATCTTTATCTAAATATATTTCATCCAAAATTTTTAAGCCCTGAATATCGCAGTTAGGAGTACCAATAATAATTCTCTTACTATTAGAATTGATTTCTGTTGTTAAATTTTCCTTAACTGGCAAAAAGAATGTTTTTAAAGGTGTAGTTGGTTTTGGAATATTATATGAGATCTCTGCAATATTCTCAGAATGAACTATTTCATAATCTATTGAGTCATCTGTTTTGATAGGACCATAAATTATGTAATTAGCCAATAGTTGATCCATTGCACTATTCCAATCAGGATATAACAATGAGTAAAATTTTTTCATGTTTGTGATATCATTCACATATAAATTTAATGGGTCGAAAAAACAAAAGTCAAGTGTTTTTCAAAAAAAATGTTGTAAAACATATTAACAAATAGTGTAAATGCCTGATGAGGAGGCAAGTGATGTTGTATTTTTTATTTTAATAAAACTTGCATAACTTGCATAAAATACTATTAGTTGAACTTTTTATTGTGAAACAAAGTACAAAATACATTATAAAGAATAATTTGAGGCGCTTATTTACCTATCGACTTTGTTTGATTGGTTTTAAGCGTAAAGGATTCGATCGCGTGTATTCATATACCTTAGGCGAATCAGCTGGGGCGAGTGCTGAACAGGTGCGAAAAGACTTCTCGAATTTTAAAATTACAGGTAATAAAAAAGGAGGTTATAAAATCGATGAACTTCTTAGTGCAATTGAAGATATTTTAAAGCATCAGGAAGATCAATATATGATAATTGTAGGAATGGGTAATATAGGTAGAGCTTTGGTTCAATATAAACGTTTTAAGTTACGTAAAATGATTATTGTAGCTTCTTTTGATGTTGATCCTTCGAAGCAGTCAAAACGTTGGAACATTCCTGTACTTCCAATGGAAATGTTAGATGATATTATTAAAAAGTTTCATGTTAAAGTTGCAATATTGGCAGTTACGGAAATATCTGCTCAAGATGTAGCAAATAGATTGTTTGACTTGGGAATAAAAGGGTTGCTAAATTTTGCCCCAATTATTTTAAAAACACCCGATGATGTTGTTGTAAACAACATAAATCTCTGTGATGAGCTTGAAAGTGTGATTTATTACACACAAAAAGTAATGGAATAACCAGTTTTTGAAATTTAAGTTTACCAAAATTAAGAAATCTGTTTTAATATCAATAGAGGGCTTAGTACAAGGCGTTGGATTTCGACCTTTCGTGTATCGATTAGCAAATAAGTATAAATTAAAAGGGAATGTTGCTAATCGAACAGATGGTGTTATTATTAATTTATATGGTGAAGAGAAATTAATTGAGAGTTTCAAAATTGATATTAAAAAACTTGCTCCACCGGCTGCATTCGTTAAAAACATAATATCTGAAAATACGAAATCAGAGTTTGTGGATTTTAAAATTCTTACAAGCGAAGTTAATGAGCAAATAACTGAAATTAGTCCTGATATTGCTGTTTGCGATGATTGTTTAGAAGATCTAAACTCCCAAAATCACCGAGTTAATTACCCTTTTATTAATTGTACGAATTGTGGTCCGCGATTTACTATCGTAAACAAAATACCTTACGATAGAATCAATACTTCAATGTCGGAATTTGAAATGTGTGAAATCTGTAATGAAGAATATCATAATGTGCTGGACAGAAGGTTTCATGCGCAGCCGGTAGCTTGTAATAATTGTGGTCCAACTTACTTATTGAATGATGAATGTAATTTTGAAAATATCCTTGATGAACTTGTTGCAAAAATAGATAAGGGAAAACTTCTTGCAGTAAAAGGATTGGGTGGATATAATATCATATGTGATGCTAAAAACAATAGTGCCGTTTTAAGAGCAAGAGAAATAAAAGGGAGAGATGGAAAACCTTTTGCTGTGATGTTTAAAGATTTGAATGCAGTTCAAGAGTATTGCAAATTGAATTTAAAAGAAGAAGAGATTCTAAAATCTTGGCAGAAGCCAATTGTGATTTTAGAACAAAAAAAAGATTTAGCACAGTCTGTAAATACCGGACTGAATTCAATTGGAGCAATGCTTCCTTATTTGCCATTTCACTATTTAATGTTCGAAAAACTAAAAACTAATGCAATTGTATATACCAGTGCAAATAATTCTGGCAATCCGATTATTTCTGATGATGATTTTGCGAAAAATGTACTTGAAAATAAAGTTAATTTGTTTGTGAGTCATAATCGTGAGATTGAAAATCCACTTGATGATTCTGTTGTGAAACTTGTTTCAGATGATATTCAAATTATTCGAAGAGCTCGTGGATTTGTACCAAAACAGGTTTATTTAAATAGAACCGTTGAAGGCATTTTTGGAACTGGAGCTGAACTTAAAAATAGTTTTTGTATTGGAAAAAATAGCTCTGCCATTTTAAGTCAGTATATTGGTGATTTAAAGAATCTTGAAACATTTAATTTTTACGAACAAACTGCAAATCGACTTTTCGATCTTTTCAAATTCAAGCCTAAAGTTATTGCATGCGATATGCATCCGGAATATTTTTCGACCCAATTTGCTGAGAAGTTAAATGCGAATAATATTAACGGCAGTAAAATTTCTATTCTAAAAGTTCAGCACCATCATGCGCATATAGCATCTTGTTTAGCCGAGAATCAAATTGATGAAAAGGTAATTGGAATAAGTTTCGACGGAACAGGTTATGGTAACGATGGAAATATTTGGGGTGGTGAGTTTTTGATTTGTGATACAAAATCATTTGAGCGATTTGCTCATTTCGATTACGTAAAAATGCCCGGTGGCGATTTAGCAGTAAATGAACCTTGGCGAATGCTATTATCGTATTTGAAAAACTATAATATAAATAAAATTGATTCTTTAAAATGCTTTGATGGTGTTGATGGTGAGGCATATGGACTTGTTAGCAAAATGCTCCAAAATAATATTAATTCTCCATTAACTTCAAGCGCAGGACGTTTATTTGATGCTGTTGCTTGTTTGCTTAATTTATGTGCTGAACAATCTTTTGATGCAGAAGCTCCTATGCGATTGGAAACAATTCTTGATAAATCGGAAATAGGGTTTTATCCTTATATATATAATAATAGTATAGTAAGTTTTAGTGAAACTATTAATTCAGTTATTAATGATTTAAATACAATTGATGTTTCCCGAATCTCTGCAAAATTTCACAATACAATAGCTCAGATCATTTTTGATGTGGCAAAAAGGATTAATAAAGAAACAAGCATTAAAAAAGTAATTCTTTCAGGCGGAGTATTTCAAAATAAGTACTTACTCGAAAAATCTATTCATAATTTAAATAAAAATAATTTTGAAGTCTATACAAATCGCTTAGTACCACCAAATGATGGTGGAATTGCATTAGGTCAATTGGTTGTTGCATCAAACTTTTTATAAAATGTGTTTAAGCATACCTGGTAAAGTCATAAAAATTAGTGGCGATACAGCCGAAGTAACAGTAGGCGGTACAATTGTAAATATAGGAATTCAAATGGTCGAAAAGCTAAAAGAAGGAGACTATGTGTTAGTACATGCAGGCTTCGCCTTGCAAATTATCGATGAAAAAGAAGCCCTGATTACTTTGCAGCTATTACGAGAAATGAATGATAGCTAAATAGAAACAGTTCACACTTCGATAAACTCAGTGTGACAAGTAACTTTATTAACAAATGTCATACTGAGCCCACCTGTCCGGCAGGCAGGCTTGTTGAAGTGTGTTTTAATAAAAAGGTAAAATGAAATATATCGATGAATATAGAAATGCTGAAGTAGTTCATAAGATTTCAGAAAGACTTAAATCGTATGATAATCTGGATATTTCTTTGATGGAAGTATGTGGCGGACATACAATGGCTATTCATCGATTTGGGATTCCATCGCTTTTACCGAAAGGCATTAAATTAATTTCTGGTCCGGGTTGCCCTGTATGTGTTTCGAGTATAAATTTTATTGATAAAGCGATAGCTCTTTCTGAGATTGATGATGTTATTATTACTACATACGGAGATTTAATTCGAGTACCTGGCTCACAAACCAGTTTAGAAAAAGAAAAATCAAAAGGTGCAGATATTCGAATAGTGTATTCGACATTAGAAGCTTTGAATATTGCTAAAGCAAATCAGGATAAAAAGGTAGTTTTTCTTGGTATTGGTTTTGAAACCACTGCTCCGGCTTCTGCTGTTGCTATTCAGAAAGTATTTAATGAGAAAATAACCAATTTCTATTTACTGAGTGCGCATAAAATAATGCCGCCGGTAATGGAAGCATTATTAAATGATGAAGTAAAGATTGATGGATTTATTTGTCCCGGACATGTAAGTACAATTACAGGTTCTAATATTTATAATTTTATTCCTGAGAAATACAAAATTGCATGTGTTGTTACAGGGTTTGAGCCTACAGATTTAATGCAATCAATTGATATGTTGGCTAATCAGATTGTAAATAATAATCAGAAAGTTGAAATTCAATATTCAAGAGCAGTAATAAAAGACGGAAATGCAAAAGCTCAAGCCATAATGAACGAAGTTTTTGAAACTCGAAATGACTTTTGGCGTGGAATAGGGGAAATTCCTAATAGTGGATTAAAGTTAAGAGAAAAATATAAATATTTTGATGCTGAGTTAGTTTTTGATATTAAGGTTGAATCTAAAAGTGAAAATAAAGCATGTATTTGTGGAGATATATTGCGCGGTTTAAAAACTCCAAAAGATTGCAAATTATTTGGCAAAACCTGTTCGCCTGTTAATCCAATTGGTGCTTGTATGGTTTCCAGTGAAGGGTCTTGTGCAGCATATTATAAATATCGGAATTATGAGTGAAATAATAACATTGAATCATGGAAGTGGTGGTAAGGCATCACAAGATTTGATTAAAAGAATATTTATTAAATCTTTTGGAGATCCTAATGCAATTTTATCAGATTCGGCAATTTTAGATATTGATTCAAGAAAGATTGCGTTTACCACAGATTCATTTGTGATTGATCCTATATTTTTTCCCGGTGGCGATATTGGAAAGTTGGCTGTTTGTGGAACGGTAAATGATATTGCTGTATCGGGAGCGATTCCTAAATATTTAACTGCTTCTTTTATTCTTGAAGAAGGTTTACTTATTGATGATTTAAAAAAGATAGTTGACTCAATGGCAAAGCAAGCTGCGATTGCTAATGTTAAAATTGTTGCAGGTGATACAAAAGTTGTAAATAAAGGGAAATGCGATAAAATTTTTATTAATACAACAGGTATAGGAATTCTTGAGAAAGACTTTAGCTATATAAGTACTGGAGAAAAAATTATTGCTGGAGATAAAATAATAGTAAATGGAACATTAGGTGATCATTCAATAGCTGTTTTAGGTGTCCGAAATGAGCTTGAGTTTAAAACAGAAGTTCAATCCGATTGTGCTTGTTTGCATGAGTTAATTCAAGATGTTCTAAAGGCAGGAATGAAAATGAAATTTATGCGTGACATTACTCGTGGCGGATTGGCAACAGTATTGAACGAACTTGCTGGAATTGTGAACTTAGGAATTGAATTAATTGAGAAAGATATACCTGTCAAAGAATCTGTGAATGGATTGTGTGAAATTCTGGGTTTTGATCCTTTGTATTTAGCAAATGAAGGAAAGGTGTTGATGGTTGTGCATCAAGATGATGCTAAAGATATTATTGAAATTATGAAGAAAAATCCATTAGGAAAAGAAAGTAGAGTAATAGGAGATATAATATCTGATCATCCTAAAATGGTGGTTGGAAAAACTGAAATAGGCGGTAAGCGAATAATAAATATGCTTCAGGGCGAGCAATTACCCCGTATTTGCTAATTAATTAGGTCTTAAAGCATGAAGCGTGAAACTTGAAGCTTGAAAAAATGCATGAATTAAAAATTGCAGAAGAATTAATCGGGATTATCATCGAAGTAGCCGAATCAGAAAATTTGAAAAAGGTAACTAAGGTGAATATCCAATTCGGAAAAATAATAATGATAGTGCCTGATGTTTTTCGTTTTGTTTTTGAAAGTGGTGTGAAAGGGACGATAGCTAAAAATGCAAAATTACATTTGGAGATACTTCCTGTAAAGTTTGCATGCAAAAAATGTAAAGAAGAAACAGAAATTGACGATCTGATTTTTGTGTGTCCACGTTGTGGTTCGAATGATCTGGAACTAATACAAGGCCGCGAAACGATTGTTGAGAGTATTGAAGGAGAAAAATAATTATTAATTGAACTTAAATGTTTAGTTTGAGCTAAATAAGTAAAGTGGCAAGAATATGAACTACAAACTCTTAACCTGAACCGAGCGTAGCGAGCTCAACGAATGAAATGAGTTAAACTTTAAACTTAAAAATATGGAAATCAAAATAATGAAAAATGTTCTTGATCGCAATAAGAACAAAGCCAACGAAGTAAGAGCTCTGCTTAAAGAAAAAGAAGTTTTAATGGTTAATATGATTAGCTCTCCGGGAGCAGGAAAGACAACGCTGTTAGAAAAAACCTTAGGTCACCTAAAAAGCAAGTTTAAAATTGCAGTTATCGAAGGTGATATTGCAACCGATCGTGATGCACAACGTTTGAAAAATCATGGTGTTCCTATTGTCGTAATCAATACTGAAGGCGGATGTCATTTAGATTCTCATAGTATATCAAAAGTTTTACCAGAATTCGATTTGGATAATTTGGATGTAATATTTGTCGAGAATGTAGGGAATTTAGTTTGTCCATCACATTTCGATTTAGGTGAGACATTTAAATTAGCTTTAGTAAGTACCACAGAAGGCGATGATAAGCCAATTAAATATCCAATGTTATTTCGAGAAGCAAAAGTAATTCTCTTAAATAAAATAGACTTGATTGAGTATACAAATTTCAATAAAGCAAGTTTTCATATTGACTTAAATAATGTAAATGGAAAAGTGCCACTTTTTGAAATTTCTTGTACTAAAAATACTGGTATGGAAAAATGGTTTGATTGGATCGTTACTCAGATTATTTCTAAATAATAAAATAAGTTGTAAAACATATTTGGTTTTTCTAACTTGTAATGTACTGAAAATCAATAAATAAAGTTAATAATTCTACATAAAATTTATATTTTTGACTGTTATAAAAATAACAGTGTTATAAAAATAACAAAAACTATTTATATTTGCAGTGTGAAATTGATTTAACAAATTTTATTCTGATTTTTTAACTAATACAATATTCAAATTATAATAAAAACAGTTTTTGAAATGACAAAAATTAAGACCATAAAAGATTTAGAAAGAATTAAAAATGATTTACGTTCAGATATGGATTTGAATGGTGGTCGTGATAATTCTGAAATTCCCGTAAAAATAAAGGTTGGAATGGGAACAAGTGGAATTGCTTCAGGTGCAAAAGATGTTATGGATTTTTTTACTGAAGCTCTTGAAAAACGAAATATTGAAGCTGTTGTTTCTCAAACAGGTGATATGGGTTATAGTTATGCTGAACCTACGATTGAAATAACAAAAACTGGAGCAGAACCTATAGTATTTGGTTATGTTGATGTGAAAAAAGCTGATTTAATCATTGAGAAATTTATTAAACTTGGTGAAGAAGTAGATGGTATTATACCTGTAAATTATCGAACTATTGATGAGTAATATAGGAGGAAAAAAAATGTCGCAACATACACAAATAAGAATTGCATTAAATAATTGTGGAGTAATTGATCCTGAAATAATTCAGGAATACATTGCACGAGATGGTTATGTAGCATTAGGTAAGTGCCTCACTGAAATGAAGCCAGCCGATGTTATTAAGGTAGTCAAAGATTCAGGATTAAGAGGTCGTGGAGGAGGAGGTTTTCCTGCAGGTTTAAAATGGGAAATTGCAGCGAAAAATCAGGCTGATCAAAAGTATGTAGTTTGTAATGCTGATGAAGGAGATCCAGGAGCATTTATGGATCGTTCAATTCTTGAAGGCGATCCACATTCAGTGCTTGAAGCAATGGCTATTTGTGGTTACTCAATGGGAGCTACAAAAGGAGTAATATATATTAGAGCAGAATATCCATTGGCAATTAAACGTCTTAAAATTGCTATTGAACAAGCTCGTGAATTTGGATTGTTGGGAAAGAATCTATTTGGAACTGATTTTGATTTCGATATTGAATTAAGATACGGAGCAGGTGCTTTTGTTTGTGGTGAAGAAACAGCCTTAATACACTCTATGGAAGGTTTGCGTGGCGAGCCTACAATAAAGCCTCCATATCCTGCCGAAAAAGGTTACTTAGGAAAACCAAGTAATGTAAACAATGTTGAAACATTCGCTAATATTCCTATTATATTAAGAAAGGGAGCTAAATGGTTTAACACAAT
>DAOWGM010000077.1 GCA_030637515.1 Bacteroidales bacterium | reverse complement strand
TTGTGTGTTTCGTTATATGTATTTGAGTGGAGGATTTGATAATG
Organism: Bacteroidales bacterium; assembly: GCA_030637515.1. Lineage (GTDB taxonomy): Bacteria > Bacteroidota > Bacteroidia > Bacteroidales > UBA12077 > UBA12077. The sequence goes on along the minus strand of DAOWGM010000077.1, from coordinate 64,311 downwards.
AGTTTTGGGCAAAACTTTTAGAACCAATGAAGCATCCTGCAGAAGCGAGTGGACTCACTCGGGAATTCAGTAATGACTCCATCTATTTTGTTTAGAAATTATAAAGCTATAAATATGAATATATTTAAAATTGAGATCGAAAATTTCAGATTACTAAAAGAATTCTCAATTGATTTAGAGAAAGAACTCTCATTAGTTATTGGGAAAAACAATACAGGTAAAACATCAATATTAACAGCACTTGAGAAATTTTTAAATCAACAAGACAAAAATAAATTTTTGTTTTATGATTTCAACACTGAATTCAAGCAAGAATTAGATACTCTAATTATAAGTCCAGAAACCATTCAAGAAGATGATTACTCTCCAATTGGAATAAAGCTTAAGTTATTTATTGAATATTTTGAAGAAGACAATTTATCTAATATTAGCAAGATTATGATGGATTTAGATCCAGAAAATAATGTTGTTGTATTAGGTTTTGAATACATCCTTGGATACTCTGATTATAAACATTTAAAAAGTGAATACAAAGAATTTGAAGTAAATGAAAAAAAGAAGGTACAAAAAGAAGAAAATTATAGAATAAAGACCTTTTTCGATTATTTAAATCATAGACAGGCAGATTACTTTAAATCAAAAAAATACTCTTTTGGTTTTAATAAAAACACAAAAGAAGTGGAAGGGTCTAACTTTATTGACATAGATAAAGAAAATATTAGTATTAAAGAAATATTGAATTTTAAATACATAAGTGCTAAAAGAGACGTTACAAATAGAGAAATTGACAAAACACTTTCCACGCAAACATCTAAAATTTACAAAAGAACAGAAGCTAGCGAAGAACAAAATAATATAATTGAAGATTTTAAGGATCAACTTAGTGAAACTGATACTCAATTAAGTAGCATTTATTCAAGCCTTTTTAGTGAAACTATTGATAAGATAAAACTATTTGGAGGAATAAAACCTAATGAATCTGAAATTGAAATTATTTCTACTTTACAGCATAGAGAATTGCTTGAAGGTAACACAACAGTTGTTTATAAACATGATGAAAAAAATAAATTGCCTGAATATAATAATGGTTTGGGCTATATGAATTTAATAAGCATGATATTCGAAATTGAAATCCTTGTTCAGGAATTTAAACGAAAGAAAGACGAAGAACCAGCCGATATTAATCTGTTGTTTATTGAAGAACCAGAAGCACATACTCATCCTCAAATGCAATATATATTCATTAAAAACATAAAGAACTTACTTAAAGAAGGAATAAAACGTGAGGATGGTGCAAACAGAAAACTACAGTATATTATTAGTACACATTCTTCACATATTGCAGCCGATAGTGACTTTAACGATATAAAATATTTGAAAAAAGATTCTGACAATGTTATCGTTACTAAAAACTTAAAAGACTTGGAGAAAGAGTATGGTGAAGAAGAAAGAAATTTCAGATTTTTAAAACAATACCTTACTCTCAATAGAGCAGAATTATTTTTTGCTGACAAGGCTATTTTTATTGAAGGTGATACGGAAAGAATTTTATTACCTGCTATAATGAGAAAAATTGATCAAGAATTACCAGAGAATCCATTATTATCACAAAACATATCAATAGTTGAAGTTGGTGCACATTCTCAAATATTTGAAACTTTTATTGAATTTATAGGGATAGAAAAATCACTAATAATTACAGATATAGATAGCTTTTATAAGAAACCTGTTTTTGAATCAGATGGAATTACACAAAAAAAATATGAAACAACAGGTAATCCTATATTTGAACAAGTTAAATGCGCTGCTAGTGACACCGAAGCAAAATATACTTCTAATAATTCATTAAAGTTCTTTCATGATAGAAAAGTAGAATTGAATTATTTTAAAAATCTGCACTTTGACTTAAAGATACTTAGTAAAAATGGGGATGGTGGTTGGCATTCTGATAAGGAAGGTAATTTGCTTGTATTATATCAACAAGAAGAAGCAGATTATCATGCAAGAAGTTTTGAAGATTCTTTTTTCCACATTAATAAAGATTTCATTACAAATTCTGATAATTCTTTTCAGAGTTTAAAACCCACATATATAGAAAAATACAATAATGATGAAATTGATGTATTCGAATTTTCAGAAAAAGCAGTAATCAAAAAACTATCATTGGCAATAGAGATATTACTAAATAGTAAAACAGATGAGAATAACAAAGAATTTAGCAATTGGAAGATTCCTGAATATATAAAGGATGGACTAGTATGGTTGAAGCAAGATTAGAATTAGAACCCGAAGTTCAAGAAATACTTGAATGTATTGATGCAGGTAGAAATTTCCTTTTAAGCGGTGGAGCTGGGAGTGGAAAAACTTTTTCTTTAGTCCAAGTTATTAAGCAAGTAATTAGAGAAAATCCCACATCTAAAATTGCATGTATGACATATACAAATGCTGCTGTAAAAGAGATTGAAGAAAGAGTTGACCATAAAAATTTGAGCGTATCAACTATTCATGATTTTTTATGGGACAATATCAAACATTTTCAAAATGAATTAAAAGTGGCTCTTATTACGCTTGCTAATGACGATGAAGTGACCAGAATAAAAATTGATGAACAGAATCCTGTTCCTATCGATTTTTTTATTGATTGTAAAGATGGAATACAGTACAAAGAATATTTGAGATTAAGAGAAGGAATAATTTCTCATGATGAACTTCTCATTGTATCTAAATACATGTTTGAACATTACCCAAAGTTGAGTGATATTGTAAAAGACAAGTATAAATTCATTCTTATAGATGAATATCAAGATACAAATAAAGCAGTTGTACAATCCTTTCTTGATCATTTCCCTAACAGTAAAAAGCAAAGTATTATAGGATTTTTTGGAGATTCAATGCAATCAATCTATGATGATGGAATTGGAAATATAGATGAATACAAAGGAGATGAAGAGGGAAAAGTAAAGGAAGTGAAAAAAGAACAAAATAGGCGAAATCCACAATTAATAATAGATATAGCTAACAAATTGCGAACTGATGGAATAGTTCAAGTTCCATCGAATGATATATCAGCACCCAATATGTTGGAAGGTGAGGTAATCAATGGTAAAATACTTTTTTTGTATTCTGAAGATGATGACATTAATATAGCAAAACAGTATTTGTCAGAAAATAATGGATGGGATTTTTCAGATTCAAAAGAGACCAAAGAATTAAATCTAACGCACAATCTTATTGCGGATAAAGCGGGTTTTAGAAATTTAATGGATATCTATGATAAAGACCCAGTTATCAAATTAAAGAAAGAAATTCTTGATAAAATTAAAAACAATAAGAAGAATAATAGACCAGAAATTTTAATAGAAGAAAATGATTCATTTGATATTGTTGTAGATAAATTTCAATTGAAAAATAGACAACGAGAATTAAAAAAAGATATTCTATTACAAGATCCAGATAACGAAGCTCTTTACAATCTCTTAAAGAATAAACCTTTTTCTTATGTTAGAAGAATATATTTGGATAAGGATTCATTGATTGATGATAAAAAACAAGATGAGGATGATATAAACAAGAAAGGTTCAAAACGAGATAATCTAATTAAACATCTTTTTAAAGTCCAACGAAATATTTCATTATACCAAAACAAGCAGTTTAATGAATTTATAAGAATTACAGACTTCAGAACTATGATTCGGAGTATTGAAGATAAAAGAATACTCAAGAGTAATATTGACGAGTTAATAAATGTTGGAGAAAGAACAATCGAAGAAGCAATACTTGATGCACACGAAAAAGGAATTTGCCTAATTGATGAAAACGTAGAAAAATTTAAAACAGAAAAGGAGTATTTATATAATCGAGTAAAGGATGTTCATTATAGAGAGTTCCAAAAATTATATGAGTATTTAGAAGGGAAAACACCATTTTCGACCCAACATAAAACCAAAGGAACTGAATTCAATAATATTTTGGTAATTCTAGATAATGGAGGATGGAATAAGTACAATTTTGAAAATCTATTTTTGGAATCAGGTTCTGCAAGTGTACTTGAAAGATCTCAAAAAATATTTTATGTGTGTTGTACAAGGGCAAAAGAAAATCTTGCTGTTTTCTATCATGATCCATCAGATGCTGTCGTAGCAAAAGCTAAAGAATGGTTCGGCGCAAGTAATGTTATCAATATGTCTGAAATATAATGAGTTGCAAATCAATGTATATGTCGTTGTACCTTATATTAACTCTTAAAAATCTAAAACTATGTCAACTAATTACAGTAATTCTAAATGTCCTAAATGCGAAAGTACAAATTTTGAAGTTGTTGAAGACACACCTGAAAATTCCAACTGGAAAATGTTTTTTTTGAGATGTTCATCCTGCAAAACATTAATCAGCACTCATGAATATATGAATATTGGATATATGGTTAATAAAATGCTCAGTCATTTTAGAATTAGTTAAACTTAGAAAAGTGAAAATAGGTGATTTTATTTATGGAATAGTAGAAATTTGTAATCATATCCCTGTTAGACGTAGCGTCATCGCTACGTCATATTCAATAAATAAAAACAGAACACTATAACAAAACAGAAAAATCATAATCATGAAAAAATTAAAGAAGATATTATTTATTAGTTTCTTTTTACTTAGTGGCATTGTTCAAGGACAAAACAAAGGAACTATATTGATCATTACTAATAATGATGCTACGATAGTAGTTGATGGTGATGAGATTGGAAAAACTACAGCCAATACACCTTCCAAATTTGAAATAACCGAAGGTGAACATTATTTCCAAGCGAAAAGCTTAATTAACGGGAAGGTTGTTGAAGAAGATAAAATCCTTGAGATAATATCTGATCAACAAAAAGTAATAAAATTTGAGTTTGAACAAACTAATAATATAGAACAATCACATTCTGAAAACCTTACACCAGATGAGATTATTGTTGCAGATCTTAACTTTTATGCGCCAGTTTTAGAAGATGAAATATATTATTATGCATTTGCTCCAGGTGATGAAATTGTAGTTAATATTGAAATTACCGAGAAACGAGGCAATTTAAATTTAGAAATTAGTGAATATCCGAATATAGTTAAATATACTGCAAATAATTTTCGAGAAAAGAATGATATTAAAATAAAAGTCAATAAAAAATCAATTTATTGTTTTTCTGTTTCTGCTACTGCATTAATAATGAAAGACTGCAAAATGACAATAAAAAGAATTCCTAAAAGTCAGGAAACGCATGATTTTAACACAAATGTCAGATTAAAAGAACAGATTGATACTCTTTATAGTTATCAAAATATTCAGATCTTGGCTAATAGGGATACAACTTACCAAGAATTAATTAATAGAAAGTTTCGTGTATATTCTCAAACAAATTTAGATAATGTAAATAAAGCATTCGTAGATATAAAAATACCAGAAGACACCCAATACTGGATATACTGGCTTGGAGTAGATCAAGAGAGTGTTCAAGAAATGAAACAATTAGCAGAAAGTATAAGTGAATTGTCAAGCTTTGCACCAAATCCAATAGCTGCATTTGGATTAGGATTAATTACTGAACTACCTATGATAAATACAACAGCAACGATTAATTACCAATTCTTGGATTTGGATAACAAAAATGCATTTATGTATTCAAATAATTATAGTTATTTCACTTTCAAAGAAGGCAATAATGTTACATCAGATTATGCAAAAATAGAGATGAAAAATACTCCTAATAATGGGAACCTTTATATGAGCTTTTGGAATGAAAGTGATTTTTCAGGAAGAGATATAACCGTGCAAGTTGGAGTATTTAAATTTAAGGATACTTATACTACTGAAACAGCTAGAATTCCTTCGGAAATTGAAATGACATTAATTCCGATTTTTGATGAATGAAAAATAATAACCAAACTATGAAAAAAACTCTATATATAATTTCATTTATTTCCTTGTTATTATTAACAAGTGTATCTATCAATTCTTGTACTGAAGAAGATACTTGTTACTACAACGGTAACGAATTATTTGAAGGTCCTCAAGGTGGTTGCTATTATATAAATAGCAACGGAAATAAAACTTATGTAGATAGATCGTATTGTAATTGTAACTAATCCCAGCTCGCGGATTTGTAATTCGTGAAATAAGCAAAATTGAATTATTGATCCATAACATATGATATAATGAAAAGAAAAACACAACAAGTTATTGATTTTATTGAAGGACTTCATAAATCTATTATTGAAAGCCCACAATTTAGAAAAAGAACATTCGATAAAACTGAAACTCAAATTCAAGCGGAAATTCGACCTTTAATAATTCGATATTTAGAAAAATATTATGAGAAAACTGGAATTACCGATTTTGAAGCAAAAGCAAATAAAGCATTTTATTGGGAAGGTCAGGAAGGACAATATGGTAAGCAAAGAAAAACGTCATTTGGATCAAGGAATTATCCTGATTTTATTATTACTGCACCTTACTTAATTGCTATAGAATATAAGCAGAGTCCAAATGGTTCAACTGTAAAGCAAGGTATTGGTCAATCTATAATGCATACTTTATGTGAAGATTTTGATTATGTCTATTATTTATTTCACGATGAAAGTGAAGATAAAAGGATAGAAAATTCAATTAAAGAGAAAACAGAATCATCAATAATAAAGAAGATGAGGGAAGATTTTAATGTTTTTATTGAATTTATTGGATAACATTAAATATAAATACTAAGATTATGGCAAATAGTAATTTCAGAGTACATTACAATGTTAATGTTAAAACTCAATGTATCGATTTTAGTATGCCTAATGCCAAAATTACTGAGGAAACTAAAAAAGAATCGGCCCACAATTTAATTAAAGAAAAGCATCCTGATTTTACGGGTAAAACTATTGTAATATCTTCAGTAAATGAATTTAAGTTATAAACCTACGAGCGCGGTGCAATAGTATAAAAGGAAAGCTTGTATAATGAAAATCAAAATGGTATTATGATATTAAAGAATATTCACTTTGAGCCTGAAACCGAATTTGATTTTATTTCTGAGAAGAGTCGAGATTCGGATGATATGCCTATGGTAAAAGAATTGTTGGCAGAAAATGAACATACTTCGGCATTAAAAGGAGTCACAGTACTGCTTATTCAACATCAATTCTCAAATCAACTACCATTAGTAGAAAGTTTAAATGCATTGGGGGTCGAATATAAAGATATCTATTGGTTAGATATTCCTTACACTTCATCAGATTATGTCCGTAAATCACTAAAAAGCATCCCCATAGAAAACTTCTTTATACATAAGTATGATGTTACCAAACCATATGCAACTTACCAGAGAACAAGAATCCAAGAGCTTTATATCGAACTGTTGGAAATGAAACCGAATAAGCTTTTAGTACTCGATGATGGGGCATACTTCTTAGAAACAATTGCTACTTTTAAAGAAAAACTACTTAACATTTGCATAGTTGAACAAACGAGTCGTGGAATATTCAAAATCGAAGAAAACTCAACTCTAAAATTACTTTCTACAGAAATACCAATAATTAATGTAGCGCAATCAAAGCCTAAAATTGAATTAGAAGCTCCATTTGTAGGCATTGCAATTAATTCTTCCTTAAGAAATGCCCTGAAAAAAATAAAAGGAGATTTTCAATCATGGAATTGCCTTATTTTAGGTTATGGAGCGATTGGAAGAAATGTAGCACGATTTATTAATGAATCTATAGGTATACGTACTGAAAACACTTATGTATTTGACATTAATCCGAAAAATTTAAAAAAAGCTATTAATGTACAGTTTAAGATATGGGATAAGAATGACTTTAAAACCAAATTTAATCTTGTGATAGGATGTACTGGAAAGTCATCTTTCAAAATTGGAGATGCTGTTTATTTGGAAGACAATGCAATTTTAGTAAGTGCTTCATCTGGAGCTAGTGAATTGTCAAGACAAGAATTTATTGAACTTGCAGATTCCAGCGACGTTGATGATATAGTTTTCGAGAAAAGTAAGCTAAATGTTAAGGAAATACACAGCACATTAATATTTAATATTTTAGGGAAAAAAATAAATTTTCTAAATGGGGGATTTCCTATTAACTTCGATGGAATAAATAAAGGTATACCTAATAAATTTATTGAACCCACCATTTTAATGATGTTAAAAGGCTCTATACAAGCAATAGATGCACTTAAAAATAATAAGAAAGGAATACTTCCATTGGACAGTAATTTTGCAGAACGATTAAGATTTTCTTTTTTAAAAAAACTAAAAGAAGAAGGTTATAGTTTTGGTAACCAAGATATTTGATAAAAGCACCCCAATTAGTGCAAACGTCTCAGCTACGCTAAATAAAGGAGTCTTAATTTAACAATTAATAGTTGTACGTATTACGTAAAATCACATTTGTAAAAATTGATTAGATTAATTCCCTGATATACGCTTCCATCCGCTTAAAATGTGATCCTTTCCAAAATACCTTATCACATTGTTTGCAATAAAAAAACTCATTGAAGATTTTGAAAATGTCTTTGTCTACTTTATTCTGGATTTCCTCTTTATCTGCTTTAATAAAAATTGTGTTACATGTCATGCAGCGTGTAAAGGATTTGAATTGGCTGTTAAGGTCAAACTTTTTTACAACCTCTCTTAGTTGTTCATGCTTTTCAATAGATCTTACGAAATAACCATGCCTAACCTCCTTCGATTTCAATAATAGTTTATCGCGAGTTAGAATAATCCGTTTTTCCTTTCTGGCAACAGAAATAATTTCACTATCGTCTATGTCCGATCTGTAAAGAGTGTCGAATCCAAGCATTCTCAGGTACTTTGCCAGTTTACCCAAATGGGCATCCACAACAAAAAGGCTGGTACGCAATGCTGTTTTCCTAATTTTTGTTATTGCCGAAACATCAAAGCTTTCAAAAACCGGAAAAACAGAGATATAATCATATTCTTTAAGCTTGTGATTCAAATCGACCGATGTTTCATTAACCAGTATCATATCCACCTCCGATAGTGGTATACCGAGAGATTCAATGCACTCACGAACTGTAATAGGAGTTTTGAAAGATTGTACAAATGCCTTTTGTTTCCGCTTAAGAGGCAAGAAATCATTTAGCTCAGCATAAAAACGGAATGTAAATTCTTTTTTGATGCTTTCACCAGAATGTTTCTTTGTTGTTGAAAGTCTAGTCAAGGCTCAATGTTATTTAGTTTCTACTTTTAATCTTTCTTAATTCTTAATCACCTTATCCATTAATCCAAAGGTACAGTTTTCAAGCCTGAAGCACACATTTTAGTGTATTTTAACTTACCCCAATTGGCGCAAGCGTTTCGTCTATGCTTATTTTTTACAATTATTGTCCGTGCTTTTTACTTTTTGCTGCTGTGTAATAATTTTGTATCTTCAATTTGTTAAATTAATAGGAGGAGTATCTATATGGAATTATCATCATTAGTAGCAAAAACCATTTCTGTTATCTATATTTCATCAGGTATAGGAGTATTAATTGGCACAATTAACTTCAGCGATATAGTTAAAGATTTTGATAAATCACCTGCATTAACATTTGTAGCAGGATCGGTAGGAATAATTATTGGTATAATATTAATAGAATACCATAACATTTGGATTAAAAGTTGGGAAGTCTTAATAACCATTATTAGCTGGTTATTTCTAATTGGAGGATTAGTAGTTGTAATAATTCCTAAATCACTTACATATTTTAATAAATTTTACAAAAGCTCTCGAATTTTGGGATTATTTATGATATCCATTGGTATTATATTCGGATATTTTGGTTTTATAAATTGAATGACCTCAACTTAGTGCAAGCCTGCCTGACTTCCTTCGGCAGTTAAACCGGCAGGCAGGCGTCTTTCGCTTGTACTTTTAAATCTTTTTTTCGAGCTTTACTTGCATTCGGTATTTCATGGATAACTAAAGGACAAGTTATTTATAAAGATTAACTACAATTAAATGTAGCATATTCGTTACGCTAATCTTATATGAAATAGCACAGGTGTTTTCGCTTGTGCTTTTTTATTTAGTTAAACTATGAATAGATGTTCGAGAACTAAAATTGACTTTGGTTTTGAGACTGAGTATCTTTGTTATCAGATTCAGTTCATTTGAAGAAGCCTTGAATTGGATTAAAAGTTTTAGTTAGATTGAAGTTCAAATTACATCATATATTCATTAAATGTGCACTTTAACCTTAAATTAAGAAAAAATGAAAAAAGTACTTTTAGTTTATAGTTTAGTAGCGATTAGCTTAATCTCTTTTGCACAATTTCCGTTTAACACCGGGAGTGTAGAACTTGATGCTGATTTAAACAAAATTAATACCAGCGCCAAACTGGATTTTGGATCTTTTAAAACAGATTTAACCGTATCCTTTAATATTGAAGAAAAAAAGATTGATTTTTTAAGAACTTCGGTTAAAATGGAACCGGCAGAAATTTATTTTGCCCTGGAACTATCTAAAATAAGCCAAAAACCAATCGATAATGTTGTTGAAGTATACAAAACAAATAAAGAAAAAGGCTGGGGATTTATTGCTAAACAATTGGGTATTAAGCCTGGTTCACCAGAGTTTCATCAATTAAAAGAGATAACCAAAAACAAAGGATCAAAAGGGAAAGGAAAAAAGAATAAAGGAAAAAAGAAATAATTATAAAGACATACTGAAACACAACTATCGCCAACTGGCACAAGTGTTTTTCTCTTGTGCTTTTTTATTTAGTTTAACTATGAATAGATGTTCGAGAACTAAAATTGACTTTGGTTCTGAGACTGAGTATATTTGTTATTAGATTCAGTTTATTTATAAATTCAATTTAAATAGAAAAAAGGATCAGTATCCTTAAAATTTTATTGTTGTTTCGAAATTAAACTATTCTAAAACTATGAAAAAAATATTAGATGATAACGAGTTTGCCGAAGTTTCGTATGAAACTGCTTTAAGATTGGGAAAAATAATCTGGAAGAAAAAGCCCACATTTGAAGCTTATCAAAAAGCATTTCTAACACTTATAGATTATTCAAAAGAAAAACAAAAAGTTGAAAGTGTTATGACAGATACGCGAAATCAGGGAGTAGTATCTCCTGAAAACAGAAAATGGCTTGTAGGCGAATGTTTGCCAGTAGCTGTTAAATTAGGATTAAAACAAATTGCTGTAATTTTTGATGGTGGTGTATTTAAACAGTATTATTTGAATATGATATTAAAAGTAATTAATAAGTATGGAGCACCCATGAAACTATTCAAAAATGAAGAAGAAGCTTTGAATTGGATTAAAAGTTTCCGTTAGATAAATAGTTCTGTTTTTCGTTTATTCCTTCGGTTTAGCATAGTTTGTACAGTTTGACGCAGGCGTCTTTCGCTTGTGCTTTTTTATTTTCTCCATAAAATCAGAAATTAATAGGCATAAACTTTATATTTGTTATGCTTAAATTGCATAAGCTAATTTTTAAATAAAAGGAGATATCCATATGTCGGAAAGAATGATAAAGCAATTCATGGAAATGGTTCAAATTGATAGCGAATCAAGTAATGAAGCTAATTTTATAAATTATTTGGAGAAAGAATTCCAGAAACTGGGAGCTGAAACAATCCAGGATTCTTATGGTAATTTAATTGCAAAATTACCTGCAAAAGGCTGCGGAGGCAAAGATCCAATATTATTATCGTGCCACGCTGATACTGTAAAACCAGGAGTTGGCATTGAACCGGTTCTTAAAAACGGTGTAATACGCTCAAAAGGAGAAACAATCTTAGGTGCCGACGATAAAGCCGGAATAGCAGAAATGTTAGAAGCATTACGAATTGCAGAAGTAAGACCTCCTGTTGAGGTTGCCATATCGCGCGAAGAAGAAATAGGATTGTTTGGTGTTAAAAATCTTGATTATAGTAAACTTACTGCTAAAAAAGGATTTTTGCTCGATAATGATACACTGGACACAATTATAATTGGTGGTCCGTCATATTTTACTTTTGACGTAACTGTAAAAGGTAAATCGGCACATGCAGGTATGGAACCTGAAAAAGGAGTAAATGCAATTACAGCAGCAGCAAAAGCAATAGCAGCCTTAAGGATTGGAAGAATAGATCATGAAACAACAGCTAATGTTGGAATCATTGAAGGTGGTATTGTTCGTAATGGAGTACCCGATAAAGTTGTTTTTATGGCTGAATGCAGAAGCTTAAAACACGATAAAGCAGAAAAGCTTGCAAACGAAATGAAAGAAATAATAAATCGTAAAGTTAAGGCTGCTGGTGCAAAAGTTGAAATAGATGAAAAGAATTTATGTAAAGTAGTTGATATTCCTGAGAGTTCATTTACAGTTTTATTATCGAAACAAGCACTTAAAAAAGTTGGTATTGATGCAAAAGCTACTTTCATGACCGGTTTTACAGATGCTTCGATATATAATAACATGGGAATAGAAATGGCTGTTGTTGGGATTGGCGCTAGAAACGAACATTCTCTTGAAGAACATATTTATGTTGAAGATATGGAGAAAGCACTTATTATGATAGTTGAGATTTTACGATTGTCGGCTCAATAAAAATAATTACATTAAGCTTAAAACAAAAGCACAAGCATTTTCGCTTGTGCTTTTTTATTTAAATTCAAAACAAATAACAATTTGGAGATATAGATCATCAAAATATTCTGGTGTTTTATGGAAGTTTTTGATTGCTTCATCCAAAAATTCAAAAACAGGTGTTTTTTTATTTTGAGAATAATAAATGCTCCGTTATCTTAGTCGTGTTGTAATCCCAGCTCGCACAGAAATATTACCTTCGGTGAGATCGTTTCACTAAGTTCGCAAGCTTCCCGTAAAACGGGACAAGTTGTGAGATCGCTTCGCTAAGTTAATGCTTGTATTTTTCTTAGTTGGTGTATCAGTTTAAAAAGAATTAAAAAAACATTAAATATCCATCTTATGGAAAATCAAAATTTCAAAGCATATTTTAACATTAATGATAAAACTCAAAGTATCGATTTTAGTATTCCTAATGACAAAATTAGTGACGAAACTAAAAACGAATCGGCTCACGTTTTAATTAAAGAAAAGCATCCTGAGTTTACGGGTAAAAATATTGTAATATCTAAAGTAGATGTATTTAATTCTTAAAACTCTATTCGTCTTGTCCCAATAGCTATTGGATTGCTACACTTAAAAAATATATGATTAATTTTAAGCTATAGAAATAGATTTTTATAGTGGCTAAATTAATTTTATGGAGACAGCATTAGAACATATTTTAACAAGCTCATATAAAGAGGAAATGATTTCCTTTATGGATTCGCATCCTGAATGTTTTAATGAGGCAATTGAATTGGCTATCTCAAATAAACAGCCATATTCCTGGCGATCGGCCTGGTTATTATGGAGTTGTGTAGAAGAAAATGACAAGCGAATAAAAGAACATATCAATAACATAATTAACTCATTAGCTAATAAGAAAGATGGTCATCAGCGGGAATTACTCAAAATTCTTTTGCAAATGGAATTAAATGAAGAACAAGAAGGTCTCATTTTTAATGTTTGTATGAGTGTTTGGGAAAAGATAAATAAAAAGCCATCGGTACGATTTGCTGCTTTCATGTTTATACTTAAAATAGCAAAGAAACATCCTGAATTACGGAATGAAATTATATTTTTTACTCAAGATCAATATTTGGATTCTTTATCACCTGGTATAAAAAACTCTATTTCTCTGATGATAAAAGAGTTTACTCCGTAATATTCTTTATAAATAATCCAGTCAGATTAGTACTAAATACGGAAGTTCGTTTTTCTATAAATTATATTTTACACAAAAAGCACAAGCGAAAAGTGCCTGTGCTTTTTTTATATACAGTTTATCTAATGCTGCTGGTGTACTATTCTGTTTCAACTATTTCTTCTAATTCAGGTTCTTCTTCATATGAGAATAGTATTATTGCATTTAGCGAAGCTATTTTCCATTCTTCATTCTGTTTCTCAAGAAAAAGGGTAAGAAAAGTTTCTCCTAAATCTTCGGTCTCTTCGGTTTCGTTCATCACTTTGGTCCACTTATTTTTAAATGTTGCCCAGGCAACATCATCATATACTTTAACATTAAAGTCAAAAGGTTCTAATGTTATATTATAGCCACCTTCTTCTTGCTCTTTCAATATTTTATCAAATTCTTCCTTACCATTCATTTTCCAGTCGTCTATGTACATAAAAGTATGACCATCTTTACCAGCTGCTGCTATAAATGCGTATTGCTCATCAATCCAATAATTAATATAGGCTTCATAATTTAATTCAGAGCGATCGTTCATAATTTCTTTAACTGTTTCTATAACAGCTTCTTTTTCTTTTTCGATGTCGATTTTTTCTTCACAGGAGGTTCCTACAAATAAAATAAAAACAAATAATGCTAATAGATACTTTCTCATGATTGTGAAATTTAAGGTGAATACTATGAAAATATTATTAAAATATTGTCTTTGTATACTTACTTATATCTAATGTTTATCTCTTGTCTTTATCTCAATTATTTCGTCTTTTAATGACTTAATGTTAACATTTTCTACAAGTTACGATATTTTATTTGTTAATGGAAAATATTTTAATGGTACATTTCGAATTCTTATTTAGTATAGTAACTTTGTAAGAAACAAAAGAATTATGAAAACAAAGTTAGGACCTCAACGAATATTATTCCCATTACCAACAGTATTAGTAGTAACAGGCACAATGGAGAATGCAAACATTGCTACTATTGCATGGATAAGTATTTTATCTGGTAAACCACCAATACTTGGTATTTCTGTTGGCACCAAAGGTTTGACTGGCGAACAAATATTAAAGAATAAGGAATTCTCTGTAAATATTGCTACAGCAGATATTATGAAAGAATTAGATTTTTGTGGTATAACGTCAGGCAGAGATACGGATAAATTTGAGAAAACGGGATTCATAAAAATGCCAGCTTCGATTATCCAGGCTCCAATTATTCAACAATGTCCTTTAAATCTGGAGTGCAAATTAATAGAATCAAAAATAGTTGGCACAACCAACCACTTTATTGGAGAAATAGTTGAAACACATATCGATACCGATAAAATTAAGAATGTTGAAAATTGGGGTTCAATTGACATTGAAGCTTTTAATCCGCTTATTTATATATCGGGTGCAAAAGAATATCGCGAAATAGGCAAGAAGATCGGCGACGCATATAAAATTGGAAAAGATCTTATTTAAGATTAAAAAATGTAGTATTTTCGACTCTAATTAATAAAAACTAAACCTATCCAAAAAATGAAAAAGATTCTTCTATTTCTATCCGTAATTTTAATTTCAGTTATTCTTTTTAGTTGTAACTCAGAATGTAAAAAGCATGAAGGGCTTCTCGGTAAATGGGAGCGAACAGTTGTCGATTCTGTTTCTACTACTTATATTCTTGAAATTACCGAAAACCATGAGTGGAAATATTTTAAAGATGGTGAACTTCTTGAAGAAGGTCCATTTGCAGTAGAAGAAAATATTTTTATTATGAAACATGCAGAAGAAGAGCATGCTCATGAAGGTGATGATCATGCACATGCAGATGATCATAAATATGAGTATTCTTTAAATGAAGAAAATACAGAACTAAGTTTTATTTCTGAAGAAAAAACAAGCGTATTTACTAAGATGAAATAAAATCTATTTGTGAATATACCATACATAGCACAAGTATTTTTGCTTGTGCTTTTTTATTCCTCTTAATTCAATATTTTTTATCAAAGGTTTTTTCCCTTTCCGAAAAAAAATAATATTGTTTTAGTTGCGGGTATAGGTTCAAACAAGCTTAGTTCCAGTAAATTAGATGTAAATTTAATCTAAAACTCATATTAGCTACCTTAATATCAATTCAAAACAAAAAGCTTTCTTAAATGCTTTATTTAAGTGCTTTGTTATTTTTTAATAAAATAAAGTTGCTTAAAACAATCAGATAAAACGATATAGTTGTAACTTTATACTTTACAAAATTTAAAACTAATTATTATGAGTAACGGAACTGTAAAATTTTTCAACAACGCAAAAGGGTTTGGATTCATCACCCCTGAAGATGGTAGTAAAGATGTATTTGTACATAAAAATGGATTAACTGATAACATAACTGAAGGTGATAAAGTAAGTTATGATGTAGAAGAAGGTCAAAAAGGATTAAACGCAGTAAATGTTAAAGTGATATAACATTATTCTTTAATTTCTTAGAATTTATAAGCCTGTTAATTTTGACAGGCTTTTTTTATCATCAGATTTTTTAGGATTGCGAACTACGGTTTATAAAGTTCCAAATCTTGCAGAAGCTAAGGAATGGTATTCAAAAGCATTTCTTACAAAACCCTATTTTGACGAGCCTTTTTATGTGGGGTTTAACATTGGTGGATATGAATTAGGATTGCTCCCTGAAGAAAATCCGGTTATTGAAAAAACAAAAAGCCTTTTGGTTTACTGGGGTGTAAATGAAATTGAAAAAGTGTATAATCATTTAATTACTATTGGAGCTTTAGAATATGAAAAGCCTACTAATGTGGGAGGTGATTTAATGGTAGCCTCGGTAATAGATCCATGGGGAAATGTTATTGGAGTAGTTTATAATCCAGCATTTAAGCTGGAAGAATAGAACAATTCTTTTAATGAATTGATGTTTCCAGCCTGTTTTTTTGTTAGAATCAATTGCATTGCTTGCATTTGGTATTTCGTGGTTAACAAAAGGGTAAGTTATTTTTAAAGACATATATTTAGGGTAAATAGGGCTTAATTCCAGATAATTGTGAATAAAAACGAAACTTTTTGCAATAATAGTTTGGATATTAATATTTACATCCTAACTTTGCGCTTTAATTAATTTTTTAAATATTTAATAATGAACAAAGGTACAGTAAAATTTTTCAACGAATCTAAAGGATTTGGATTCATTAGTGAAGACGACACAAGCAAAGAACATTTCGTACACGTATCAGGTTTAATCGACGAGATTAACGAAGGTGACGCAGTAGAATTCGAATTAACAGAAGGAAAAAAAGGTTTGAACGCAGTAAATGTTAGAGTAATATAATATTTACGCTTTCAATTACAATACTTAAGGAACCTGTCATTTATGACAGGTTTTTTTTATTTTCTTTTTTTCTTGTAAGGTCGTTTTTTATACTTGTGAATTGGTTTTGGATTCCAAACCGGGCTTTCACCTATTTCAGGAGGAATAGGCATTTTAATTATATCGCGTTCAATAAGTTCTTCAATACGTTTAAACTTGAACATATCGTCTTCGTTAATAAGCGTAAGCGCTATACCTGTAGTTTTTGCACGCGCTGTTCGTCCTACACGATGAACATAATCTTCAGCATCCTGTGGAACATCATAATTAATTACAAGATTAATATCTTTAATATCAATTCCACGACTGATAACATCGGTAGCTACCAATACGCGTGTTCGTTTTGAACGAAAACGAGAAAGAACCTCTTCACGTTCCTGCTGTTCCAAATCCGATGATATTCCTTCAATGCTATAATCTTTTCCTTTTAATTTCCTTACTATTTTAAATACATTGCTTTTGGTAGATGTGAAAATCAAGATACTATCGTATTCAGGCTTGTTCGTAATTAGATGTTTTATCAAATCAGATTTCTGCTCATCGTAAACCAGGTATGAAGCTTGTAAAACACCTTCTGCAGGTTTGGAAAGTTCAATGCTAATTTCTTTTGGGTTTTTAAGAATCTGACTGGCAAGAGTTCGTATTTTAGGAGGCATTGTAGCACTAAACATGAGCGTTTGCCTTTGTTTTGGAATATAGGATGTGATTTTTTGTATATCTTCAAAAAATCCCATATCAAGCATTTTATCGGCTTCGTCTAAAATTAGAAATTTGATTTTATCAAATTTAACATAACCCATTTTTAAATGAGAAATCAGTTTTCCGGGTGTTGCTACAATAATATCAGCATTACCTAATAAAGCATTTCGTTCAGTTTCAAAATCGACACCATCACCGCCACCATAAACAGGGCAGGAGCTTACATTTACAAAATAAGAAAAACCCTGAATCTGTTGATCGATTTGTAAGGCCAGCTCACGGGTAGGGACAATTATTAAAGTACTTACTGAAGTTTCTGTTTTATCAGTAAGTTTATCTAAAATAGGCAGAATAAAAGCTGCTGTCTTGCCAGTTCCTGTTTGTGCACAAGCAATAAGATCATTATTCTGTATTATTTCAGGAATAGCCATTGCCTGTATCGGAGTAGCTTCATCAAAACCCATGTACGAGATGGCCTCAAGCACATGATCATTTAATTTAAATTCAGTAAATTTCATTAAGTATTTTGTGTAATATTTTAAGCTGCAAAGATATCTATTTTAATGGACATAAATTTTAAAATGAATCGAAAGTTTATTCCTGTGGACTTTACGCTTCTTAATAGGAAATAGATAGTGAGAGATTAAGCTCTTCCCAGTTGTTTCAGCATTCTACCGTGTTCTATTAATGCTTTTAGAAATCCAGGCTGAACATGATAAGGTAAATCATATTTATGTGCAATTTCTTTTACAATAGTCGATATTTTACGATAATGAATATGACTTATATTTGGAAATAAGTGATGTTCAACTTGATGATTTAGACCACCAATAAACCATGAGAAAAATCTACTTTTTGGAGCAAAATCAGATGTAGTATAAAGCTGATGCACTGCCCAGTTATTTTCCATTGTACCGTTTTCGTCAGGTAAAGGATATTTTGAAGTTGGCACTACATGTGCTGTCTGAAATATTATAGTAAGAATAAATCCGCAAGTAAAATGCATAGCAATAAAAAAGACTACAATCCAATACCATGCAAATGGTAAAATAAGTATAGGTACAATCATAAATACTACATAATAAATTACTTTCGATATAACAAGACTTGCAAACAATTGTTTGTAAGATAGCTTATTGCTTAAGGGTACTTTTTCGTTTTTGTATCTATTTAACTGTTTAAAGTCTTTCGTTGTAACCCATAAAAGAGTCATTAATCCGTAAAAAAACCAAGCGTATATATATTGGAATTTATGGATTTTTAGTAATGGTTTGTGAGGAGAGAAACGTAAAAGAGCTGCCGGATCAATATCTTCATCATAACCATCAACATTGGTGTAACCATGATGTAGTGTATTATGTTGATGTTGCCAAGTGAATGGTGAGCCACCTAGAAGATATAATGTATTTTCCATCCATTTATTTACTGCTTTTTTTTTAGAAAAGGATCGATGATTTGCGTCGTGCATAACACCCATTCCAACTCCTGCCATTCCTAAACCCATAAGAATCCAGCTTAATAGTACTCCTAAAAAAGAATTTATGATACCGATAAGCATTAGAGCGTAGGGAGCAAAATAAAGAGTTAGCATAAAAACAGTTTTGAATAAAAGAACAAAATTCCCATATTCTGATATTTTATTTACTCTAAAATAATCAGCAACTTTCTCTCTTAATTCAATAATGAATTCTTTTTTTTCTTGGGCGGTAAATCGTATAGTACTCTGATCCATAGTATTCTTCTTTGTAAAATGTAATCTGGTAAAATCCCCAGACGTATCCGCATATAATACGGATACCGAATGGAAACATTTTTAGAAGAATATAGTTCACCAAATTCTTAAAACATTTGGTGTAAGAGTATTTTTAGAAGTTAATATGTTTAATTTTTGCTTAATACAAAGCTCATATATTGATACTGACCATTATTAAATGAATCGAAACGTTTTGATCCTTTTGTTCCAGCAAACGTTTTGAATGATTTCCTCAATAATCCTGGAACCTTTTTATCAATAAGATTTTCTCTGCGTTCTGTATCCAGTTCAAGTCCTCTTGCAACATTTTTTGTAATTTCATTCTCGCTATGAATTTTAAATCCACAACTTTCCAGATCTTTACGGACTCCATCAACTTTTTCAGTTTCTATCATATCAGCAAATAGAAAATGTCCATCGGGACTTAATACACGGTGTACTTCTCTGAAGAAAACTTTAACATCTCTGTAACACCTCGCCGATTCAACATTTACAACGGCATCATAAGTTCCTGCTTCGAAAGGAATATTTTCAGCAACACCTTGTTTAAATGATAAACCAGGATTATTGTAAAATCTATTACAGAAATTTATTACACTCGAAGAAATATCAACTCCTGTATACTTTTTGGTTTTATAGTATCGTGAAATATAGTGAGCACCGCCACCTCTTCCTGATCCAACTTCTAATACGTTCTTGTTTTCAAGCTTTACATCACGTACAACATGATCGTATAGTTGAATACAATACCTGTTTATTTCATCTTTCTTTTCCAGTTCAATGGGTTTATCTCCATTAAGACCAGCATAGCCATAATTCATAAAATTAGCACTAACATCTTTATCAAAACGGATAAGTAAATTATGCCATATTCTCCACATTGGTCTGCGAAGGGCAACAGGGAATTCACAATAATCATCAACAAAATTTGCCATGTAAGTTTTTATTAGGTTAGCCTGTAATATAAAACGATAAGAAGGTTAAAAAAAATATATGGGCTGGAATACAGTTTTATTGGGGAGAATAAGAAATTATTGTGGTGGTTAACGCATAATCTGTGGTGAATTGCACAGCTAATTATGGTCAGAAAGAATTTCTTTTACAATAATTAAGTATTGTCTTGAAACAGGTATTTCGTTTTGTAATTTCCTCAATTTCAGGTTGTAACCACTGTAGTTTCGTGTTAATTTCTCAGCAAATGCCATATTTACAATGCTGGTGCGATGACAACGTATAAAATTATTATGATGTGTAAATTGAGACTCAATATCTTTAAGGGTATTTCTAATTAGTTTCTTTTCAACTGAACTATTCTCGAGGTAATGAACTTCAATGTAATTATCGGCAGATTTTATGAAAATAATATCTTTATATTTTAAACTTAACTTTTCGGCTTTATTCCCTGAATAGATAGCAATCTGTTTGTCTTCTCCGTTCTTTTCGATTTCCCTTATTTTTGTAATGTAGCTTTTATTTTGTTTTTGTAAAAACACAATTACGCGTTCCAAGGATTTGTTTTTATAAAGAATTACTAAAATTAATACAGGTAAAAGACAAACCAAAACCACTTTAAACATAATATAAAGCGACAATGGACTTTTACCTACAAATCTGATATAAAAACCAAAAGCGGTTGCATTAAGAATAAGAAGAAAAATGCTTAAGATCAAAGGTGGTCCACTTTCCCAATCACTTGTTTTAAACCATTTAGCATTTGAGAATGGTAATAAAATTAGAATAATACAAGCTGAAAAAAATGTGATTCCTCCAAAACCAGCAACATATAATAGGCGGTTATCATAAGTAAGCATTTCAAGTGGAAAGGGCTGGAAAAATAGGATAAAAAGAAAGACACCAAAGCTGATCATAAACAATCGGCCTGATTCTTCTTTGAGTGAGCTCATAAAAGGTTTATCCTGATTGTTCAAAGGAGTTTATTGTTAAATTATTTATGCATAAAGTTACATAAAGAAAGATCCAGATGCAAACAAGAATAGTGTCTGCAATGTTCTTTTTATATTTTACTGAATAGTAAAAGAGCCGGCTTAAAAAGCCGGCTCTGATTTTATTAACCTAATTACAACAAAAAGAATTACTTCTTTTCTTCCTTTTTTTCTTCTTTCTTTTCTTCAGTCTTTTTTGTTGCTTCTGCTTTCTTATCACAAGATTTTGGGCAACACTTTGATTTAGTTTTATCGCACTTTTCAGTTTTTGCTTTTGTCTCAGTTGTTTTTTTCTGAGGGTCCTGTGCATTAACTGATAAAGTTAAAAGTGTAATAAATGCTACTCCTGATAATACTACTAAGAATTTTTTCATAATATTTTTTTTAAATAATTAATCTGTAACAAATGTACGTTTTGCAACTTTATGTGTAGGTTATAACGAAGTTAATTCGTGTTAACACGATGTTAAAATAGTATAAATCATACATTTTCTGGTTAAATTTGTATTGTGAAGAAAAATAAATTACAGATTTTTTTAATTGTTGTTACATTCATAAGCTTGCTTGCGCTTGTAGCAATTCAGATCTCGTGGATTGTTAATGCAGCTAATATTCAGGAAAAACAATTTAATCATAGCGTTAAAATGGCAATGAGTAAGATTGTTGAGCAACTTTCCGACAATGAATCTATTTGTAGCGAAGTAGCAAGTTGTATGAGTAAAGCAGGAACAGCCTCATGTTTTACCTCAATGTATAATCAGATAGAATGGAGTAAGTTAGATTCTATAGTAAAAACAGCACTTGCTTACTATAATTTAAATACTGGATATGAATTTGATATTGTAGACACAAAAAAAGATGCTGATTTTAAATCTTGTAAAAAAACCTATTTTACCGAAGAGTTAGAAAGTGTATTTCTTCAAAATGGTGTTGAACTGAAAATTAAATTTCCTCAGAAGAGTGAGTTTATTGCAGCACAGATAGGTATTATGTTTATTAGTTCTATTGCGCTAATTATTCTCATTAGTTTTTCATTTTTATTGATATTGAAATATTATCGACGTGAAAAAATGTTGTACCGTAGTACACGCGATTTTATAAATAACATAACCCATGAGTTTAAAACGCCAATAACCAATATCGCATTGGCTAACAGTATGATATCAAAAAGTGAGAAGATTACTAAAGATGAAAAACTTAGCCAGTATGCTCAAATTATTAAATCGGAACAGAAGAAATTAAAAAATAGAGTAGAAGGTTTACTTGATATTGCACGTATTGAAAATGGAAGCCCTTTGGAATGTTATACAACGGATGTTTGTAATCTTATTAAGTGTACAGTAGATTCATATCAAGTGCAGTTACAAGAACTTAATGGAAGTATTGAATATCATAAACAATCGGATAAATGCAACGTGAATACCGATGCAGATCAATTCCAGGTTGCTATTTCTAATTTAATTGACAACGCAATAAAGTATTGTGATAAAGCACCCGAAATAAAAATAACGACTTACCATAAAAACGATATTGTTATTATCGAAATAGAAGATAATGGAATTGGGATTCAACAAGAGTACTTGAATCAGATTTTTGAAAAATACTTTCGTGTACCAACAGGAGATCTGCATAATGTAAAAGGGTTTGGAATTGGTTTGTCTACAGTTAAAGCTATTATTGAATCTGTAAAGGGTAAGATTGAAGTTAAAAGTAAAGTTGGTAAAGGAACCAGGTTTACTATTCAGTTACCATATTGCAATGAATTATAAAGGATGGAAGAGCAAAAAACAAAAATATTACTGGTAGAGGATGATACAAACCTTGGGTTTTTGTTACTTGAATTCCTTGAGTCTAATGATTTTTTTGTAAAACTTTATCGTGATGGAGTTTCTGCATTAAAAGGATTTACATCTTCTGCATTTGATTTTTGCATTTTGGATGTTATGTTGCCAAAAATGGATGGTTTTACACTTGCTGAAGAAATAAGAAAGATAAATAGAAAGGTTCCTGTAATTTTTCTTACGGCACGTTCCATGAAAGAAGATAAATTAAAAGGTTTTGGAATTGGAATAGATGATTACGTTACAAAGCCTTTCGATGAAGACGAACTTTTATTTCGTATACAATCAATTCTAAGTAGAGTTAATCCTGAAGAATCGAAAGAAAGCAAGCTCATTTATCAACTTGGTAGATACATATTCGATGTTCAGAACCAGGAATTAAAGCTTAATAACGAATCAAAAAGACTAACATCAAAAGAAAGTAAAGTACTTGCTATTCTGGCAAAATCAAAAAACAATATTGTACCACGCGAAGAAATAATGGAAGCTGTTTGGGGCGAAACCGATTATTTTATTGGTCGTAGTCTTGATGTGTTTGTTTCCAAGTTAAGAAAGCATTTACAAGCCGAACCTAATATTAAAATAGAAACTATTCCTACTGTTGGAATTATACTTACTATAAATTAATCTCATGAAAAAAACTATACTACTAGTTGTTCTTTATTTTTTTGCTATAAACACTTATTCCCAAAACAAAACTGCTTATCAGATATTTGATACAAAAGGGAAGAAAGTAAATTATTCAAAAATGATGAAATCTGTTAAAGATGCAGATATAATTCTTTTTGGCGAATTACATAACAATCCAATTGCACACTGGCTGCAATATGAAGTAAGCCTTGATCTAATAAAAAATGGAAATCTGACTTTTGGTGCTGAAATGTTTGAAGCCGATAATCAAGATGAATTAAACCTTTATTTGAGGGATAGTATTGATAATAAGGCGCTTGAATCGCTTGCGCGATTATGGTCTAACTATAAAACGGATTATGCTCCTTTAGTTGACATGGCAAAAAACAACGGGCAAAAATTTATTGCTACAAACATTCCTAGAAGGTATGCAAGTATGGTTTTTAAAAATGGATTTGAAGCTTTAGATTCAGTAACTGAATTAGAGAAAGAATGGATTGCACCTTTACCAATTGAATACGATCCTGAATTGCCTTGCTATAAAAATATGTTAGAAATGATGGGAGGTCACGGTGGCGAAAACTTCCCTAAAGCACAAGCAATTAAAGATGCTACAATGGCATATTTTATTTCAGAGAATTATATATCAGGAAATAAATTTATTCATTATCATGGCGCATATCATTCAGATAACTATGAAGGAATTTTATGGTATCTAAAAAGAGATAAACCGGACTTAAATTATATTACAATTTCAACAGTAATGCAATCAGATGTATTTACGCTTGATGAAGAAAATAAAGGTAAGGCAGATTTTATTATTTGTGTTGATGAAAATATGACAACAACATATTAAAAATGATATTTTTTTGACAATCCTTTTTTATTATAATTTTTGATATATATGTTTAGATGCAAATATACTTAACGTTACAAATCTGGCTATCATGAATAGCAAAAATGCAGCCCATAATCCATGATTATAAAAGTAATGGTGCAGAATGAAATATGCAGGAAGGAAGATTAAGAATGTTGAAATAAGCATTGCATTTCGCATACTTGCTGATGCTGTTACTCCAATAAAAATACCATCCCATATAAATGCTCCGAATGTTATTACAGGAATCAGATATATCCAGAATAAGTAAGGTTGAATATTTTGAATTACTTCCGAATTATCGGTTAATATTTTTAAAAGCAAATTATCACCAAAGTAGTAAGCAATAGTAAATATGCCTGCTATTAACAATCCCCAATAAAACAGAAGTTTAGATGCTTTTATAAGGTTTGTTTTATCTCTGGCGCCGAAATATTTGCCGGCTAAAGCTTCACCTGCAAATGCAAATCCATCAACAACGTGTGCATAAATCATAAAAAACTGAAGTAATAAAGTGTTTACTGCCAGTAAAGTATCTCCGTATTTAGCCGATTTTGCTGTGAAAAAGGATAGAGCAAAAACTAAACTTATGGTGCGAATAAAAATGTCCTTATTAACATTGAAGAATCTCTTAAGAGCATTCTGTTGCAGAATCTCTTTCATATTCAAATACAACCTTAATCGCCCTGAGTGTTTTGATAAAAACACCAGTGCTATAATTAATCCAGAATATTGAGCAAGCACAGTTCCAAGTGCAACTCCATCCGATTTCATTCCAAAAACTTTAATAAACAGCACATTGAAACCAACATTTAACAGATTAACCGTAATAGCAATAATCATTGGAATTTTAGCATTTTGCATTCCAATATACCAGCCAGAAATTGAATAAAGAGCTATTGTGGCAGGAGCAGCCCATATTCTGATATTGAAGTATTGCCTGGCAAAAAATTCCACTTCGTCACTACCGTTGATTATAGAGAAGCTTAATAAATCGATCGGTCGTTGAATAATTAATAAAAATATTGCACCTATAAATCCTACAAAAAGAGCCCTGTAAAGAATATAAAAACTTTCCCGAAAATCTTTTTTACCAAAGGATTGTGCAGCGAAACCAGCTGTTCCCATTCTTAGAAAGCTAAATCCCCAATAAATGAAATTGAAAATCATGCTCCCAATAGCAATGGCTCCAATGTAAACTTTAGATTCAAGGTGACCGACTAAAGCCAAATCAACAATTCCTAATAATGGAATGGTGATATTACTAATGATATTAGGGATGGCAATATTTAATATTCTTCTGTTCAAATCGTGGTATTTATAATGCGAAAATAATTTTTTAAAATATAGTAAACAATTGGATATGTTCTTTGTTATAAAGTTAAATTAATTAGAATGAATCTAAATAAAATGTTTAACTTTTAAAATTAATAAAAATTATGGCTTTTGAATTACCACAATTATCATACGATTACAATGCATTAGAACCTAATATTGATGCACGTACTATGGAAATCCATCATACAAAACATCATGCAGGATATACCAATAATTTAAATAATGCAATTAAGGATTCGGATTTAGAGAATCAATCAATAGAAGAGATTATAAAGAATATTTCGAAGCATTCAGTTGCAGTAAGAAATAATGGAGGTGGTTTTTACAATCACAAATTATTTTGGGAAATTATGTCACCAAATGGTGGAGGAGAACCAACGGGAGATTTATTAAATGCGATTAAAAGAGATTTTGGTTCTTTTACTGAATTTAAAGAATTATTTAGCAAAGCTGCGGCTACCAGATTTGGATCAGGTTGGGCGTGGTTAGTAAATCAAGGAGGTAAATTAGCTGTTACTTCTACACCAAATCAGGATAATCCATTAATGGATATTGCTGAAGTTAAAGGAACACCCATAATCGGTCTTGATGTTTGGGAGCACGCATATTATCTTAAATATCAGAATAAAAGACCAGAATATATTGATGCCTTCTGGAATGTAGTTGATTGGGATCATGTTGCTAAACGATTCGTTTAGTAGCCTGTCTGCCGACAGGTAGATTTAATTGTAATTTAGGTTTCGAAAAGTCGGGGAGTTATTCTCCGGCTTTTTTTAGTCTTTAATTTTATATTGTTTAAATTTGTTTAACGAATTATTGTTAAACCTAAAATATAAAATTATGCCTTTCGATTTACCCGCATTACCTTATGCATATGATGCGTTAGAACCAGTAATTTCTAAACAAACTCTTGAGTTTCATCACGATAAACACCATGCTGCATATGTAAATAATTTGAATAATCTTATTGTTGGTACCGAATTTGAAAATGCAGATATCCTTGAAATTATTACAAAAGCAAAAGGAGGAATCTTTAATAATGCAGCACAGATCTGGAATCATACTTTTTATTTTGATCAGTTTGGAAAAAATAAAATAGAAAAATTGAGTGGAGAGCTGTTAGTTGCTATTATTGCCAGTTTTGGTTCTTTTGATGTGTTTAAAGAGGAATTCTCAAATGCAGCAAAAACACTTTTCGGATCAGGTTGGGCATGGTTAGTTAAAAAGCCAAATGGAAGTCTGGAAATAGTGCAAACTTCAAATGCTGCAAATCCTTTAGCGGAAGGATTAATTCCAATTTTAACATGTGATGTATGGGAGCATGCATATTACTTAGATTATCAAAACAAACGACCTGATTATGTGAATAGCTTCTGGAGTATTATTAATTGGGATATTGTTTCTGGTCGATACTAAAAGATAGTATTTAAATCGATTTTAAATTGCTTAATTAAGTAGTTAATTACCTTTTTATATGTATTGATTTTTATATCTTCGAAACCAGTTTATAGACTTTTATTAATAATAACTAAACAATAGAATATGAGCTCTTTAAAAGGAACACGTACAGAACAAAATTTATTAAAATCGTTTGCCGGAGAATCACAGGCGAAAAATAGATATGAATTTTTTGCAAAAGTAGCTAAAAAGGAAGGTTACGAGCAAATTGCTGAATTCTTTAACGAAACTGCAATGCAAGAGCAACAACATGCAAAAACTTTCTTCAAATTTTTAGAAGGTGGCGTTGTAGAAATTACTGCTTCATACCCCGCTGGTGTAATCGGAACAACAGCAGAGAATTTAAAAGCTGCTGCTGATGGTGAAAACGAAGAGTGGACTGATCTATACCCTGAATTTGCAAGAATAGCTGAAGAAGAAGGTTTCAAGAAAATAGCTATAGCTTATAAGTTAATTGCAAAAATTGAAGCTGAGCACGAAGCACGATATCGTAAACTTCTTGCGAATATAGAAACAGGAAAAGTTTTTGAACGCGAAGAAAAAGTTAAATGGGTTTGTCGTAAGTGTGGACATGTTCATGAAAGTGCAAAAGCTTTAAAGAATTGTCCAGTTTGTGGTCATCCGGAAGCTTATTTCGAAATTGAGCAAACAAACTATTAAAAATTTAAACTCTTTAATACAAAGATGGTCATATTAAATGACCATCTTTTTTTTGTACCTTTTCGAAAAATATGAAGATTATGATTAAAGATTTAATATTAAAAAACAGAAGCTATAGAAGGTTTTATCAGGATCACAAAATATCGATTAATGATTTAAAAGAAATGGTAGAATTAGCAAGACTTTCGCCTTCTGGTAAAAACTTACAGCCTTTAAAGTATTATTTATCGGCAGATGAAGAAACGAATGAAAAGATTTTTTCAACTTTAGCATGGGCTGGTTATTTAAAAGACTGGAATGGTCCTAAAGAAGGAGAGAAACCATCAGGATATATTGTTATTTTAGGAGATACGCGATTAACGAATAATTTTTTATGTGATCATGGAATTGTTTCGCAAAGTATGTTGTTGGGTGCTGTTGAAAAAGGTCTTGGTGGCTGTATTTTTGCTTCAATAAAAAGAGAGAAATTGAAAGAACTATTAAACATTGAAGATCATTTTGATGTTCTTTTAGTTATTGCATTAGGAAAACCAAAAGAGGAAGTTATCATTGAAGAAGTCTTGAATGATAATATTAAATATTACCGAGATGAAAAGCATGTTCATCATGTTCCTAAGCGAACTCTACAGGAAATTATAATTTCTAATATAAGTAATTAAAAATGAAAGATCTGGGTAGTTTTGGTCTATTGCCAATATGAAATATTATTCTTAACTTTACTCTTATCTTAATATTATTAACTAAAATTTTATTTATATGAGAACTTTTACAAAAAATTTATTCAGTGTATTATTTATTACTTTGATTAGTATGTCTTTGTTAGTAACTACAGGTTGCGATGAAGATGATGTTATTGATGAAATGGTAGGAACTTGGACTCTTTACGAGATGCAAATGGAATCTGAAACACTAAATGCAGCTGAATTAGCAGCAGAGGGTATGAGTATGACTGTAGTATTTACTGCTGAGACTTATACAGCGATAGGAGTAATGGGAGATGAGGTTATTAATGAAACCGGAACATGGACCAGACAGGATAGTAATACAATAATTATTACAAATACTGACGGAAATGTAACCTTAACTAAAGAAGGAGAATATTACACGACAGAATTTGATGAGGGTATAATTGGTAAATTCAAAAAGTCGTAAATATAAATACTTGTATAGGATAAAAGCTTCCACATAATTTTGAGGAAGCTTTTTAATTTATTCTGGTAATGTGTTAGAATAATATTTTATATCAAAAAGCAGCCGATAATTTGGCTGCTTTCTTTATGTTTTATTATTGTATTATAAGTTTTTTCAAATAATATTCATCATTTATTCTGAATCGGATAAAGTAGACTCCCGAAGTAAATGGATTTACATCAATTTGCTTCACTTCATCCAAAACATTTGAAAGCTTGTTATTATACATAACTTGACCATTGATATTAATAATTTCAATTAGAATGTCTGTATTTTTCTTATTTTCAAACACAAGATTTAGCTTCTCTGTTGCAGGATTAGGGAAATATGTTATCTTATAATCTTCTCCTTGCACAACATTGTCAATACCCGTAGTATTAAAAGCTTCAATTGAAGCTGTGCCCGTGCATCCATCGAAATTTTCTACTTCAACCGAATACTCTCCACTTTCAGTAACGATAATTGATGAGCTTGTTTCTCCAGTAGACCATAAATAGCTTTCATATATTTCGGTAGTACTAAGTTCGGTGCTTCCTGTAAAATACACTATGTCAGAGCCTAAGCTTACAATAGGTGCATTTATATTAACATCCTTAATAAGCGCATCATCCGTATCTGCATCATTAGTTGTTTTTCTCGAAATAATAGTAAACTCATATGTAATACTTTCTAATAAGTTAGCTTTTTGAGTAAACTCGAACTCACCAACACTATCAGGGTAAAGAGGTTCGGTTAAAATATATGATCCGGATTTTAAACTCCCGGAATTAATAGAATAGCTGAAACTTAAAGATTCACCTGCTAATAATGTGTCTTTGCTATTATTAATATACTCGATTCTAACTGGTTCAGAACTTAACGCATCGCATGATTCATATGGAAATGGATTTATTAATGAATCCGTAGTGATATTATATGTGTAAACTGTTAATTCATCACTGGTTGTACATCCATTAATATCACTTACTGTAATCCTATATAATTTTGTTGCAGGATAAGTTACTATTAATGTGTCATTTTGTATCCCGGTATTCCAGTAATATCCATAAAACCCTTGCTCAGCCACTAACTTAACAGTGTCAGGCTGGGTTGTGTAAATATCTGTACCAATTTCTGTTGAAGGATAACCAAAAGTTTTAATTGCATCAACCAAAGTATCATTTGATGTTTTTACATCCAGATTAAAGGCTGTAAATAGTTTAAATCTATGTGTTTTTAAAGATGAAACATCAACCTGATCTGCAAAAGTATAATTAACAGCTTGAGAAGGCCCTAAATCTGCTTCTAAAGTAAAATTTTCTATTACAGGGTCTTCTCCTTCTAAGATATATCCAACAGGAATAACTGTATCAGTGTACATAATATCCTGACTATAATTTTTAATTGTAATAATTACATCCTCACTTCCTGTATTTTCACAGGCGCTTGCAGGACTAACCAGTGTATTTATTCCTACATTATAGGTAATGATGTGAGTTGAATCTACACTGGTAATACAATCATTCATATCAGTTACTGTAACTTTATATTTTTTAGAAAAATTATCACTTACAGAAAGTGTATTGCTACCTGAAGAACCATCACTCCAGTCGTATGTTTTAAATCCAAATTGTGCAACTAACTCTACCGTATCTGCACGCGTTGTAAAAATGGTATCATAAGGAAGTGAAACAACTGGATATCCATATGTTTCAAAGTCACCATTAAAGCTGTCGTTTAATAAATTTGCATCTTGTCCTGAATTCAGTTCAATATCAAATGTATAGCTCGCATCCGAATTGGCATTAACCGTTTTTGTTAAAGTTAACGTTCTGTCTTCACCAGGTGTAATATCACTTACAAGTGTTGCTGTATCGTTCTCCCAACCAGCACCATTAAAATTGAATCTGAATGGGATTTTTGTATCAGTTAAATAAGTGTTACCACTATAATTATGTATTGAAACTTGAATTGCTTCAGTTGTTGTGTGTCCACAATCACTAATCGGATTTACAACACTGTCGATGCCAAAGTCATAAGTCTCAACATAAACAGAATCTTTGTCATCTAAACAAGCAAAAACATCTGTAACAGTAACTTTATACCACTTGCTCTGATTGTCGGTAGGTTTAATGGTATTGGTTGTTCCCGCTACATTCCATACATAGTTAGAATAACCAGGAGTTGTAATTAAATCTAAAGTATCTGCACTCGATGAATAAACAGTATCATAATTCATATCAATTTCTACATACCCGTTTGTGTTAAAAGTTTTGCTTGTACTGTCATCAGCATGATCAAGGTCTTTTAAAACATTGGTAAATACTTTTACATTATAAACTCCAGGAGACGTTAAATCGCATTTTTCACTATATGTAAACATTTTAGTTGTTCCTTTAACAAAATCTTCAGTAAGAACTAAAGTATCTTCTATAACAGCGTTTTCATTAACCTGATAACCCATCCATATTGTATCATTAAGAGTAAGGTCGCTTAGACTATTGTGTGTAATCTGAACTACTAATTCAGTTAGTTCGTTTCTTTCACATGAATCGGCAGCAATGGTAAATAAAGTATCCATTTCCATATTAATAATTGAAGAAACTACTTCCACCGAATCTTTGGCAGAACAACCTGCTATATTTGTAACAGTTACATCATACCATCCAGGGTATTGAACAAATAATGTGTCATTAGGTGCAAGATCGTTAGGTATACTATCACCATCACACCAAGTATATGTGTCAAATCCTTCTCCAGCAACAAGGAATGTGTCAATAGGAGCGATGTCACCCAACTGATCGTTAAATGGATTGTAATTTGGCATTCCAGTTACAGAAATAGTATCGTAAATAGTATCGTTACTTACTGTTTCATTATAGAAGTAGGTGTCTTGTTCTATTTTTGTATAAACAGTAAAATCAAAATCTGCTGCATATGACATATCCACTGTAGTTCCAAAAGTAAAAAGAGTATTACTTCCTGGATTAAACGGACCTGCAACTGTTAAAGTGTCATTAATAATTTCAGAGTCGAATTTTAGTGTTAACGGAATTTTTGTTCCCGTTTCAATAATATTTGGTCCATAATTTTCAACATAAACTTCTACTTCCGTATCTGCACCAATAGTACATGCTGTGGCTGGTGCATCAATAGAACTAATTCCAGCATCGTTAGGTGCTTTGTAAATCTTTATATCATCAATTCCAAATCCTTCTTGGGTTGTTGTTGGACTGCTTTCAAAGAGAAATCTAAATTTAACATTACTTTCACTACTAAAATTATCAGGAAGTAATTGTCGCATTGTTAACCATGAGCTGCTGGTATTATCTATTCCTGCAGTTCCTAACTCACTAATAGATGTTTCGTTATACCATTCCCAATAATAATCATGATCATTTGGAACAAAATCCCAGGTATCTCCATTATCAAATGAATATTGTAATGTTAAACCATCTACCTTATCTTCTGATGTACCTATACATTTAAACTCAAAAATAATAGAGTCGGTTCCTGTAAAGTCAAAACATGGGCTTTCTAAAAAGGAAGAATCATTATTTAGGTATGTCCCATCTAAATTTGTTACCCATGCATTTATTCCCGATGCTGCGGTATCAATTATAGGATTAAATTCAGACGGTGTTCCATACTCCCAGGTAGTATTAATTCCACCTATTTTATAATAACCATAATTGGATTCAAAATCCTCAGAATATGGTAAACTATATGTTGGTGAAATAAAAACTGAGGTGTCAATTCTATTATTGGTGTTGTCTTCATCTCCTGGAAGATTGGTAGTGGCATAAACATTATTATACCATCCGGGAGCTGATAGATCAATAGGTTTAGTAATTTCATATTCTATGAATCCATCTATAGCAATGTTTGGTAGTGGGATAGTATCATAAATAATGTTTATTCCCCCATCAAATGAAAAACTCAAAGGTAATGGAACGGTTAAATCTTCTCCGGCATAATTTTGAATTCTTACTTTTACATATTCTTCATCTGAATACCCACATCCACCAAGTGGTGCAATCCATTCTGTTATTCCAACATCTTTTGAAATAAAATCACCAGTTAGAAAAAAGTCGTCAATATTCCATCCGCTTAATACATAAGAGTCATCTGTTCCTCCTAATGCAAAACGGACTTTTAATTCATTTATTCTGTCTGCATAATCTCCAATATCATATTGAATGTAGTGCCAATTATTTTCAGTAAACTGTTTTGGGTTTTCCCAAAAATTTATCCATGTACTTCCATTATCCGTACTAATATCAATTGCAACAGTATCTGATACCTGAACATTTAGCCATCTTTGAAAATACAATCTGGTATTTTTATAATATTTTGCATTTACTGTAGGCATTACTGCTTGAGTTTCTCTATGAGTTAAATTATCTGCATAATCTCCATCATTTATAGTATACCCAAGATCAGTTCCAATAATATTTTCTCCTGATACAGCAATTGTCGGATCTGGTTTTCCAACATGTTGACCTAAGTTTTGTGTTCCTCCTGCACCTAATGGTATATTTCTTTCAAACTCAGGTGTGAATACCCACGATTTATCTGTTTCAAAATCATCAAAAAATATAGATTCTACTATTATTCTTTCCCCATCAGGAGATTTGTCAATTACAGGGTAATAATATCCATTTATTTTCATGCCATTTTCCGGAATATAGGCATCCAGAATATTATCTTGCATGTTATGATCAATATCTTCTTTTATATCATATAATAACCAGATTGAGGATAAGCCTGTTTCAAGTGTTAGATTAAGATCGCTAAAAGAAATATTTCCTGAGCTAAAGTTGCTTCCTGTCTTTAATTGTGAACTATTCATGAAAAGAGTATCTTCTGAATAATAAATTTTCACTCCACCTGAAACTATATTTTCATCATTTGTATTTAATGATTTAAATGCAATGGAATCCATCACAATTTCGCCATCATTTCCAATAATTTTAAAATCTACTCTTAAAATCTTATTTAAAGTGGATGATGTTGGAATATCATATGTACTTGCTTGTTTTATAGTTACGGATTCTATAGCTTTGCTTATTATTCCTGTTTCAATAATAATCATACTATCTACACAGGTCCCAAAACCATTATTCGTAATTCCTTCAAAAGCTATATAGTAATCAGAAGAAAAGGATGAATCTGGCAGTTGTATGGTTTGTTCAATCCATTCTGGTATTTCCGAAGTATAATATTTTAAAAGAACCCAAGAACCCTCGGTACTGTTTCTATAATATACTTTTAAATCATCATTATTACCTGAAGTAATCTTTTTAGGCTGCGCATGCCAGAACCGTAATTCTGGTTTAACGGCAAATGCTATGTTATATGAAGGAGAAATCAATTTTGTTGTTTCACCTGATGGACTAACATAATAAAACACCGCATTATTGTCTCCTTGTTTCGGGAAAGGCGGTTGTCCATCACCAGGGTTTCCACTTATACTGTAGCCCCCACTTTGAAAATGCCAGTCAATACTTCCAACCTCATAATCGTATGACCAGTCAATAGGTTTTTCATCAAGGTCAAATTTTTCATAATACAGAATTGTATCCTGAGCAATTAGGCGTACGGATAGAAAAAACAAGAAAAATAATGTATATTTGAATTTCATGTCTATTAGTTTTTATTTAAAATAGTATAACCTATTATTATTTTTTACGTTTAATTTGATAATCGGCAATATTTTGTACGTGAAATATAGAAAAAAGTTGATAAAAGATAATTGTTTATGAAAAACTTACTACCAAAATACATCTTTTTTTTAATTTTAACAATTGTTTTTTTAAATAAAGCATACACACAAACTGACAGAGAATTTTGGTTTGCAGCTCCTGATTTTACAAGTGGGCATGGTGGTCCTAATGGAGATGAGCCTATTTATCTTAGATTTGCCACTTTTGATGTAGAGGCAACTGTAAGAGTTGAGCTGCCGGCATATAATGGTGGAGCAGGTTATCTTATTGAAGAATTTACAATGGGTATTCAAGACTATTATTCTGTTGATTTATCTACCATTAAAGCATTAATAGAAACAAATCATCCGGTTAATCCACAACCATATGAAACCGGGATTCACATAACATCAACAAATCTTATCTCTGTATATTATGAATTTGACTCACAATATAATCAGGATATTTTTTCTTTAAAAGGAGCAAATGCACTGGGAAAACATTTTATTGCTCCAATGCAAAATCTGTATAGAAACGACTGGGGTTATAATCCAGATCCATTATCAACTATAAATATAGTAGCTACCGGAGATGCAACTCAGGTGAGAATTACATTAAGTAATGCTGATATGGAAGGTCATATAGCCACTGATGTCTTTGATATATTTTTGGATGAAGGGGAAACGTATGTTATTAAAGCTGCTGTTGCTGCAGGAGCTGGTCACTTAGGAGGAACTATTATTGAAGTGATTGCAGGTGATGATATAGCAGTAACTATCGATGATGATTCAGCTTTTAATGATGTTGGTACTTGTAGAGATGCTATTGGGGATCAGATTGTACCTTCGGATGTACCTGGAAAGGAGTATATTGTCATGAGGGGTCCTTTGCCCACGACTGAACGCGCATTTGTATATCCGGTAGTAGATAATACAGAGATAGAGGTGGATGGAGTATCAATAGGATTCTATGATATATTAAATCCTGCGACTGTAGTAATACCAAGTGGATCAGAAGCAATTCATATAAAAGGAGATACATCTCTTTATGTTTTTCATGTTACAGGAATGTCTTGTGAAATAGGAGGAGCTTTACTTCCAACAATAGATGGTTGTACAGGTTCTTTGCAAGTAACCTACTATAGATCAAATAGTAATGATTTTTGGTTGTTTTTAATGACAAAAGATGCAAATAAAGATGCATTTTGGTTTGAATATGAGGATGGTAGTACTTATAATATTCCAAGTGGCTGGTTTGCTCCTGTTGGAACCACAGGATGGGTGGTGCTTGAAAAAGCTAACTATATGTTTGCAAATGGAACAGGAGGAGGTATTCCAATGGGTCAAGCTACTAAAATCATTAACACAAAAGATGTTTTTCATTTGGGAGTGGTTAATGGAAGAACGAATACAACTTGTAAGTATGGTTATTTCTCGGATTTTGTGCAGGGTGTTGTTTCCGGGAAAGTTGTGCAAAGTGCCAGTGCTTTTGGCGAGGTATGTGAGAATAATCCTTTACAGCTTTTTGCCAGCGGTGGTAAAACTTATAAATGGACTCCAAGCGATTTTATGGATAATCCTAACATTGCAACTCCTTGGGTAACACTACCTGCAGGTGTTCATAATTATGAAGTGTTAATTGAACGACCTTGTTTGGGAGATACTGCTATTGATGTTCAGATTATATCGATTAATACACCCGATGCTTCATTTACATTGTCAGATTATACAGTTTGCGCACCTTTTGATGTAGAAATTTATAATAATAGCGATATAATAAGTGATGAACAAAACTGGAATTTTAATTATGATAATGACCCATTTGTATTTCATTTAGTAACAACAGATCCTATAGATACAATTATACACACTTTTTATAATAATACAAATTCCGATACTACATTCAATATCAGGTTACTATCAAAACAATTAGGAAATCCCTGCGTTGATACTTTTTTTAATCAGATTCATGTGAAGCCTGAAATCTATGCTGGTTTTGATCAGGATAATGTAGTTGGTTGCAACCCTTTACTTGTGCAGTTTACCGATACTTCTTCAGGAAACCTGGATAAATATAAATGGACGCTTGGCGATGGAGGACAGGAAACCGCAGCAAGTCCGTTGCATGAGTATAAACATGTGTTGGTAAATGATACAGTAAATTATGATGTTGAACTAGTCGTAACTTCACCATATTTTTGCAGAGATACTGCAAGAAAGACAATATCAGTTTATCCATATCTCGATCCGGGTTTTACAATTGATAAGGATGATGGTTGTTCTCCTTTTACAGTTCGGATTACGAATACGTCATCTGGAGCAGATACAATATTTCTGGATTATGGTGATGGAACAGATACAGTAATGACAACTTTCAATTTTATTGATCATTTTTATGAAAATAACGATGGAGTTGATGAAGTCGATACCAATATTATTGTCATGCGAGTTAAGAATAATGAAGGTTGTGAATTTATAGAAAGAGATACCATTATTGTATATCCTGAAATCATAGCAGATTATACTATTGATCCATATAGTGAATGTAACACAGATACTTTAACATTTAACAATCTGTCTAACTTTGGTGTACATAAAACTTCTGAAATTACATGGACATTTGGAGATGGAACAAATTCCAACTCTACCGCACCTTCCTTAGATCATATTTACAAAAATACTTCAGTAACTGATCAGATTTACACTTTTACTTTACATGCAGAATCTCCTTATGGTTGTTTTGATGATACTTCCAACTCTATTAATATGTATAGAGCTTACGCTGATTTTTATGTAGATACAATTAGCGGATGTTCTCCTGTTGGAGTTAGTGTTGTAAATAATTCAATTGGAATCGGTATTACAAATTGGGATTGGGATTATGGTGATGGAATAGGAACAAGTATTCTTGAAAATCCTCCTACTTATGTTTATAATAATACTGGGTTTGAAACAGATACAAACTTATTAGTGCTTGAGGTAACTGGAACAAGCGGTTGTAGTTCAAGGGATAGTATTGAAATGAAAATATTTCCTGAAATAAATATTGATGCTATAACACCTTTAAATCAAACTATTTGTGATTCAACTGCGATTAGTTTTACATCGTCAATTATAGATCCTGCTCTTGCGGGAGTAAGTTATGTATGGGATTTTGGTGATGGAGCTTCTTCTCCGAATGCAAATCCAACACATTTATATAGAAACCTAACAGCAGCTCAGGTAACATATAATGTAACATTAGATGTAGAGACACCAGAAGGTTGCAGTGATGCAACAGGAACAAACGTTTTTGTAGACCCATTTTCGAATGCTTCGTATGTAATAAATGTATCAGAAGGTTGTTCTCCACTTGATATTGTTATCACGAATAATTCAAGGGGGGGAATTTATAGATGGTATTGGAACGATGCTACGGCTGCTGGTCCTGCGGATTATCTTTCAGTTGCAACTGAAGTAATTCCTCATACTTATGTAAACAATTCAGGGGTTGATCAAACATTTTATTTAACCTTAATTGCCGAAAATATAAATGGATGTCAGGATACACTGACTAGAGAAATTTTGGTACATTCATCAGTTAAAGCAATATTTGATACAGATGATGGAATATATGAAGGCTGTACACCTTATGCCGTTAATTTTGATAACCAGACAGATCCACTTTCAGATGCGGATTTCTTTTCATGGGATTTTAACGATGGTACATCCGGTGCTTCAATAAAAGGAAGTGCGGATATTAGCCATATTTTCACAAATACAACAACTAATGACATTTTATATACGGTTAGTTTAGTTGCTGAATCTGCTCATGGTTGTACACATGATACAACACTCGATATAACAGTTTATTCAAATGTATTTGCCAATTTTTCAATTACAGATAATGAAGGTTGTCCTCCATTTAACACTGCAGTTCTGAATACATCTTTAGGAAATTTAGCAAATACTTATGAATGGCAGATAGATGGAGCTCCCGTTGGAGGTTCACCGGTTGATAAATCTCCTTTTATACATGATTATGATAATGTTGATTTTCTTGCAACACGAGACTATCAGGTAAAACTGATTGCTGAAAATGTACACGGTTGTTTATCCGAAAAAATAGACACTATAACTGTATTTGAAGACGTAACAGCAGGCTTTACAATGGATATAGATAACGGATGTAATCCTCTATATGTTGATTTTGCCGATGTATCTCTTGTTCCACCGTTAACAACATATATTTGGGATTTTGGTGATGGAGCTTCTTCAGGTGCTGATAGTCCAAATCATACTTTTTATAATCCAAGCCGTGTTACAGATTTAAATTATACTGTAGAACAAATTGTTTTATCTGCTAATTATTGTTCTGATACTATTACAGATCAGGTATCTGTTTATCATTTGCCATTTTCTAAGTTTTGGATTGATAAAACTTCTTCATGTCCTGATTTAGTTGCAAATATGAACAATAATGATTCGGAAGGGTACGATTCTTTCGAATGGCGTTTTGGTGATGGAAGTACGAATACTACAAATACCAGTTTAGCACATACTTATCCTAATACTCTCGTAAATGTTGTTCAGAATTATTACCTTGAGCATTGGGTTACAACTGTAAATGGTTGCAGTGATAGTGCTTCACTTATTTTAAATGTTTTCCCAGATGTAATTGCTGATTTCACACTGACACCACAGACGGGATGTAATCCAATAACAGTTACTTTCGATTCAGATCCTTCATCCGATCCTGCACAGTATTTTTATTGGGATTTTGGAGGAGATGGAACCTCGAATGATATAGCACCTGTGCATACTTTTACAAATACATGGGCTACAGATCGTATTTATGATATTATGATGGTAGCAAGATCTGAGTATGATTGTAGGGATACTATTTTCAAACCAGTTACTGCTTATGTACAACCTATAGTAGAGTTTGACATTAATCCGATTGTACAAAAATTCCCTGACAGTCAGGCTGATATTGATAATAAAACAAACAACGGTCCTTTTGATTATCTATGGGAATTTGATGACGGAGAAACATCAACAGTGCAAGAACCCGGAAGTCATCTTTATGATCATTGGGGTGAATATGATGTTAAACTTACTGTTAATAGTCAAACCAGTACGTGTACTGATAATATAACAAAAACGATTGAAATTTTACCTCCTGATATAAATGCAGATTTTATTGTTGATAAAACTGAAGGCTGTTTACAGGATGGTCTTGATGTTTTATTTACAGCTGCTTCATCCTCTTATTCAGAAGTTTATGAATATTCGTGGGATTTTGGAGACGGAGGAACTGCTACAGGACAGATAGTTGATTATAATTTCGCAAAAGCCGGAGTTTATTATGTGAAATTAACTGCAACTGGAATAGGCGGTGAAGACTATGAATATGAAACCATACGTGTATATTCTAACCCAGTAGCCAATTTTGAGGTTTCACCAAAATCATCTATGCTAAATTATGATCTTGTTGCTAGGGTTGAGTTTTTTAATTTGGCAGAATGTAATGATACTTCAGGCTGTGCTTACTTATGGGACTTTGGAGATGGTGAAACGGCAATATCAAGAGATGTAACACATAACTATACAGATTTAGGATTTTATGATATTGGATTAACAGTAACCACAGCTCATGGATGTGTAGATTCATTGTTAAAAGTAGAGGAAGTTGAAATATTAGGAGCAGGAGAGATTACATTCCCGAATGCTTTTACACCTAATGGAGATGGCTTGAATGATGTTTTTAGACCTGTATCTGAGGGTGTTATAAAATATGAATTACTTCTTTACACAAGATGGGGAGAATTAATTTTCACAACTAAGGATTTAAATGCCGGGTGGGATGGAAAAGTTAATGGAGAATTGGCAAAACCGGATGTATATGTGTGGAAAGCAGAAGGTAAGTTTACAAATGGAAGAGCTTTTGAGCTTGCAGGTGATGTAACTCTAGTAAGATAAGTTCATACAATTAAGTAATTGTTGAAAGTATTTATTTTAAACATAGTTGTAAGAACTGAAAATATTTATAAATTTACAATTCAAGAGGGTGTCATGCGTTGTATGGATACTGAAATTGCTATAAATAAGGAAAATAATAATTGTGAAACGATTATATATATTAATTACATTTAGTTTAGTTTTATTTAAAACAGGGTTTTCTCAGGATTCTCAGTTTTCACAATTTTATGCGAGCCCGCTATATTTAGCTCCTTCATTTGCAGGCTCAACTGACGGTGACCGTGTCGCTATAAATTACAGAAATCAGTGGCCAGCACTAACTAAATCATTTCAAACTTATTCTTTGGGTTATGATCACTACTTTCCTCATTTGAAAAGTGGTGTAGGAATATTATTATATAGAGAGCAAGCAGGAACAAGTAACCTTTCTACAACTAATATTGGTATAGCTTATTCATATAAGTTTAGTTTTAGAAATAAATGGAGAGTAAGCCCGGGTTTAAGTTTTTTCTATACTCAAAGGAATATTGATTTTGATGCTTTAATTTTTGAGGATGAGTTAAGAAGCGATCTGACAACTGGTACTGGAGAACTTCAAATATTAGAGAAAAAGGCTGATATTGACGCATCATTTTCAATATTAGCATATAATAAGAACTACTGGATGGGTTTTACCTGGGATAGAATTTTAAAACCAAATCGTTCTTTAACAGGTGATGTTATTGAAGATCCTTTTAAATTTTCAATATATGGTGGAACTAAATTTAAAATTTTTGATAGGTACAACTGGGCCAGTGGACAAAGTATATCACCTTCTTTCATGTTTAAAATGCAGGATCAATATTCACAATTGGATCTTGGATTGTATTGGTATCAAGTTCCTTTAGTAATTGGAATATGGTACAGAGGTATACCCGTTTTTAAAGAACTTTCAAGTAATGATGCTCTTGTTTTTCTACTAGGGTTTAAAATAGATCAGGTTAGTGTAGGTTATAGTTATGATTTAACTATATCAAAGCTAACAGGCTTAACAGGAGGAACACATGAAATCTCGTTAAATTACTTTTTCAATCAAGGAGTTACTCAAAGAGAAAAAAGAAAAGGTATTCCTTGTCCTACTTTTTAGAGTATTTTTCACAACTATTTTTAGTTTTTTATCCAAAAACATCTTTAATTCCAGTTCATTTGGAATGATTTATAAAGGTTTGCTTAAAAAAAGTTAAATTTCTTTTAGGTATGTGTATATTCAATTATATTTGCTTTCTTAAATAACAAATAAAAATTAAATCAATTAATTATGAAAAAACTTTCTCTTTGGTTAAATATAGTTTTGATCATAGCTGTTGGGGGAATCTATTTTTTACATTTTTCCGGGAATAATACTTCTAAAGTAGAAGTAAATGAAGATGGTGCAGAAGTAGAAATTAACAGGGATTATGCTATTGCTTATGTAAACATTGATACTTTGATTAGAAATTATGATTTATTTATTGATAAGAGTGATGAGTTGACTCAAAAGAGAAATGAATCAGAAGCTGAGTTACAAATTCAATCAAAAAAATTCGAAAACGAAGTTCGTGATTTTCAGGATAAGGTAAACAAAGGCTTAATTACAAGAACAAAAGCTCAAATGTTACAACAAGAACTTGCACAAAAAGAACAGCAACTGTATGCAACCAGAGATAATCTTGCTATGCAGTTATCAGAAGAAGAACAAGTTATGTATCGTCAGGTATTAAATGAGGTAATGTCGTATCTTGAAGAATATAATGTTGAATATAATTACAAATATATTTTTAGTAATTCATTTGGGGGACAACTTCTATTTACAGATAAAAGCCTAAATGTTACAAGTGATGTACTTATAGGGCTTAACGTGAAGTACGAAAAAATAAAAGAATAAGATAAATTGAAATGTGTTTTGCTGATTTTTATTTTGAAAGACAAAAGGATTTTCAAGTAAAGATTCAGAGTAAACCGCAATCCGATCTTAAATTTATTGCTGTAATTCCATGTTTTAATGAGTTTAACTTAAACGAAACTCTTAGCTCAATTAGGAATTGCGAAAAAATAAAATCTTCAATTGAAGTAATAATTGTAATTAATTCAGCTGAGGATACACAACAAGAAATATTAGATCAAAATATAAAAGCATTTAACGAAGCGAAAAATTGGATTGCACAGCATGAAGATTCTTCGCTTCGTTTTTTTATACTCCACGAAAAGAATTTGCCGAAGAAATTTGCCGGAGCAGGATTGGCAAGAAAGATCGGAATGGATCAAGCTGTAGCTCGATTTAATCAATTGGATAATAATAATGGAGTGATTGTATCAGTTGATGCAGATTCTAAGTTAAAATCTAATTATTTTGTTGAATTAGAGAAGCATTTCAGTAAGTTCCCTAAAACAAATGCCGTTACTACTTATTTTGAACACCCAGTTGAAGGAAATGAATTTGAAGTTGATA
Source organism: Bacteroidales bacterium (assembly GCA_030637515.1). GTDB lineage: Bacteria > Bacteroidota > Bacteroidia > Bacteroidales > UBA12077 > UBA12077. The sequence goes on along the minus strand of DAOWGM010000077.1, from coordinate 20,676 downwards.
TTTACGATGCTATAAGTCAATACGAACTCTACATGCGTTATTACAAACTGGCTTTAAGTTTTACAGAATTTCCATATTCTTATTACACTGTAGGCTCATGTTTTGTAGTAAATGCAAATACTTATGTTAAACAAGGTGGAATGAATCGAAAACAAGCAGGCGAAGATTTCTACTTCTTGCACAAAATTTTCCCACTTGGCGATTGTTATGAAATAAATACTACTTGCGTTTACCCTTCTTCCAGACCGTCAGATAGAGTTCCTTTTGGAACAGGACCGATGGTCAAGTTGATTGCAGAATCAAAGACTGAGGAATTTTTAACATATAATTTTGATGCTTTTATTGAGTTGAAATATTTTCTATCTATTGTAGATAAGTTATTTAGAATAGAAGATTTAGAGCAATTATTAAATAGTTTACCAAATTGTATCTCAGAATTTTTAATTGCAAATGGAATTTCTTCTGCCATAGAAGAAATTAATTCTAATAGTTCAAATATTAAAACCTTCACTAAACGATTTTTTAATTGGTTTGATGCATTTCGTGTTTTGAAGTTTCTGAATTTTGCACATGATAATTACTACGAAAAACAAGCATTATTGAATGAGAGTGAAAAGCTTATTCAATTACTTTCAGATAAAGTAGTAGTTGAAAAGAATTATAAAAATTATTTAGAATTATTTAGAAGTCTGGAAAGGCAGTTTTAATCTTCTTCTACAATTACAAAAATATCTTCGTTATCTTTTTTCATTAAGTATTGTTCGCGAGCAAATTTCTCAAGATTCTTGTTATTCGTTTTTAGTTGTTCAAGTCTTTTTGCATCCTTATCGATACGCTCAATGTAGTACTTTTTATCTTTCTCTAACTGACGAAGATGGTTCATTTCTTTAACTCGGTCAATAAGATTGTTGCGGTCAAAAAATAAGAGCCAAACAATAAAAATGAGTATTGTAAGAATAAATTTATTCTTTGCATAAGGAAGTATCTTTTTCCATATTTTTAAAACAGTACTCATATTGCAATGTTAATTGAAATTAGATTTTATGCAAAAAAAATGGGATGTAAAGTATTAACAATTATTTGTTGGTTTCACGTTTTATGTTTCAAATTTCAAGTTTTTGTTAATAAGTGCTTTTTTAATCTGAAATTTGGAATTTTCAATTTGAGATTTATTTCTATCCTCCGCTTACCAGGTGAAGTACTGTAACATCATCGCCATTATTTACATATGAGCTATCGTATTTTTCTTTTTTTACTAATTTCCCATTTACTTTTATAACTAACATTTTAAAAGTGAAATTTTTAATTTCAAGTAATTCAGAAATTGTCACTTTATCTTTGTCAATTGAATCTGGTCTATTATTTAGAGTGATATTCATTATTTTTTACTTAATAAAATTTCTAAAACTGTATTTGCCTGCATGTTAGCTACTATTCCTACTCTTGGAGCTATGGGTGGATTATCATCGGAGACCTCTGATTTCTCGTCGCCACAAATATATAGATTTTCAGATTGTCGAAAATTAATTGAGTTGCTATTACCAAAGCCAGCCATTCCGATTCCAATTACAATTGGTTTTTCGGGTAGCTCCGATAATAACGTTTCAATGAGCATTTTTTTCATTTCTGCTAAATCAAAAGCTTCAACTATTACATCACAATCTTTATAAATCTCAACAATATTACCTTCGTTAAGTTTAATAAATTTGTCAATAATTTCAATCTCAGGATTTATCCTTTTAATATTATCTTTTAAAGCATCAACTTTTCTTAGTCCTATTTGATCTTTAAAAAAATACTGGCGGTTAAGGTTTGATTCATACACAATATCAAAATCAGAAATAATGATTCTACCAACGCCCACTCTTGCAAGTGCAATAGCGCAATTCGATCCTAATCCACCGGCACCTGCTATGCCAACAGTATAATTTTTAAGTTTTGATTTGATTTCTTCAAATGTCATAATTCGTCATTCATAATTCGTCATTCATAATTCGTCATTCATAATTCAAGTAGACTTTGTCCATAAAAGGCAAAAACTGTTTTGTTCCGCCACCATGCTGAATAATTTTTAGAGTATTCACATCATTAAGTTCAAAGATAGAACCAAACAAGAATTTAATATTTCGATATTGAAACATTTCTTTATTAAGAATAGTTGATGGTCCTAAAGTATATATATCACAGTTTTCATTCGTTGCATTTACCAAATCTAAAAATGTATTATTAAAAACCGATGTAGATGACAAAATTAAAGCATCTGCTTTTGCAACTTCAGAAATTTGATCTGACATAGCAGTTAGCTTATCATCTTGAACAGCTTTATCAAATATTTTTAGAGCAATTTTGTCATTTTCAAACTTCTTTACTAAAGATTGAAAAAAACCAATCATTACAATTGAATTGTATTTTTTAAAATCAATTTCATCAAATATATCAATTGTTGCATCATACTCATTTTGATAATTGAATACAGCATTGAAATAGGCATTTAAAACAATTCGATGCTGAATATTTTTTATATCCGGAATTTTTAAATCGCGAACGTCAATATTTACATAATTATCGAGTGTAGCACAAACTCCGACTTTACCATTTTTTAATAAAACTGCAACATATTTTTCTCCACACACAATTTGATTTATACTCTTTAAATCAATTCCATATTTTTCGAAAAAGTACTCGATAGGTTCTTGCATATTCTGAATTCAATAAATGCTAAATTATTTAACAAATTTACAATTATTATTTTCAAAGTTTCAATGCTATAAGACTCTCATATTCATATAAGTAATAAAATACTTAATAATCATTACGATATGCATAATATAACATATTGATATAAGTCATATTATACTTTTACTGCACACTATATTTTTATACTTTTGAAACACAAAAATCTGTCTACTGACAGGCAAGTTTGAAATATATATAAAATAAAAATAGATATGGATATTAACGAAATGAAAAAGAAGCATAAATTGCTTAAGGAGTATAAATACGATATTACTCCATTAGACAGAGGTACTACGGATAAAACCCTGTACATTAATGTGTCTGATAATGTAATTGAAGAAAAAGCTGTTTCGCCTTTAATGAAAGAGAAATTTATTGGAGGAAAAGGTTATGGTCTAAAAATGTTATGGGATGCTACAAAGCCTGATACAAAGTGGAATGATCCTGAAAATGAAGTTATTATTACTCCAGGTCCTGTAAGTGGTATTACACAATATTCAGGTGCAGGAAAATCACTTATTGTTTCTATCTCTCCTACCGATTTCGTTATGGATAGTAATGTTGGTGGTTATTTTGGTCCATTTTTGAAATTCTCAGGTTTCGATGCTTTAGAATTACAAGGAAAAGCAGAAAATGATGTAATTATCTTTATCGATGGTGTAAACGGGAAAGTTGAAATTTTTGAGGCTCCTGAAGAGAATGTTGATAGTCATATGTTAGCAGAACAACTTACCGAGATGTATGCCGACGATGAAAAAGACATGAAAAATATTAGTGTAGTTTCATCAGGTAAAGCAGCTGAAAATTCATTAATTGGAATGCTTAACATAAGTTTCTACGATACAAAAAAGAAAGAAATTCGTTTAAAACAAGCTGGTAGAGGTGGTATTGGTTCTGTTTTTAGAGATAAAAAAATTAAAGCTGTAGTTGCAAAAGTTTCTGGTGTTAAAGGAAATGCAAATAATGTTGTTGATATTGACGCTATTCGCGAAAGAGGTAAGACATTTAACAAAGAGATGAAAGACCTCGATGAAGAACAATGCGAAATGAGGACTAAAGGAACAGCTCACCTTGTTGAAATCATGAATGATTATGACTTATTACCTGTTAATAATTACAAGTATGGTAGTCATAAAGATATTGATAAAATTCATTCTGAAGTTTGGAAATCCCGATTTGCTCAAGGTACTCCTGATGGATGTTGGATTGGTTGTTCAATGAGTTGTGCTAAAGGTGTTCAGAACTTTAAATTGCAAACAGGGCCTTATAAAGGACAAGAAGTTATTGTTGATGGACCAGAATATGAAAACGCAGGTGGTTTAGGTTCAAATGGTGGTATTTTTGACGCTGATTATATTATTGAAGCAAACTTTTATTGCGATACTTATGGTATTTGTACTATTACATGGGGAACGCTTGTTGCGTTCATTATGGAATGTTACGAAGCCGGTATTATTAACAAAGAAATTACCGGAGGCTTAGAGCTTAACTTTGGTGCTAAAGAAGCAGCACTTGAATTAATTCATCAATTAGCACGTGGCGAAGGTTTTGGTAAAATAGCCGGTTTAGGTATTGCTAAAATGAAAGATGTTTTTGTTGAAAAGTATGGTGCTGATAGAGCTTTCCTTGATGATATTGGAATGGTAAATAAGAACTTAGAATATTCTGAGTACGTTTCAAAAGAATCATTAGCTCAGCAAGGTGGTTTTGCTATGACAAATAAAGGTCCACAGCATGACGAAGCATGGTTAATCTTTATGGATATGGTTAATAACCAAATTCCTACTTTTGAAGACAAAGCAGAAGCATTACACTATTTTCCAATGTTCCGTACATGGTTTGGCTTAGTTGGTTTATGTAAATTACCATGGAACGATGTAGAACCTGCAAATAATGCAGAAACTGATGAGCCTGCAAAAGTTCCTGAGCATGTTGATAATTACGTAACTATTTACAAGGCTGTTACAGGAAAAGAATTTGATAAAAACAGAATGATTGAAGATTCAGAACGTGTATATAATTTCCAGCGTATCTTTAATATTCGTAGAGGTTATGGTGTTAGAAAATTCGATAAACAACCATATAGAGCTGCTGGTCCTGTTACTGTTGAAGAATATGATTCAAGAGCAGAACGATACGATAAACAAATGAAAGAAATTATCGGAGTTAATCCTGAAGGAAAATCTTCTGAAGAAAAAGTAGCAATAACCAGAGAATACCGCGAAGGTCAATATGAAAAACTTCTTGATGCTGTTTATAAGCGTAGAGGTTGGAATGAAAATGGAGTTCCAAAAGTTGAATATCTAAAAGAAATAGGTATGGATCTTCCTGAAGTAATCGAAGTTGTAAAAGATAAGCAATAGAATAAATCTGATAAATTTAAAAGGCTTGATCCCGATATCTATCGGGATCAAGCCTTTTTTTAGTTTAATTAAACCTTATGTTTTATTGTTAGTCAGAATACCTAATATATGGTATTCCAAGATTAAATAGTTTATTATATATTTGCTCCCAGAATGAGAGATAGAAAAACAAATATTAAAAATCGAATTATAACATTCCTGTTTTTTATAATAATAGGAGGAATTGTTTTTAATTCTACTTTCTTTCTTCATTCTCATAGAACGGCCTGTGGTAAATTAATTGTCCACGCTCATCCATTTAATAAAAGTGCCGAAAGCGAGGATTCTTCTTCACAACACAAGCATAATAAAATCGATTTACAAGTAATAAGTTCAATTAATTATTATACTTTTTCACAAGATTATATTAATCTTGATTTTAATATAGAATTCGAATTAGAGATTATCAGTAAGCCGAATTTAATCTCAGATTCAAATATCTATAAGTTATCTACTACAAGAGGTCCTCCTTACGAATCTACATTAGTTTAATTCACATTTTTATTATCATTTTATTGTTTGAGCTAAATGCTTAAATAATATTTTAAGTACTAAATTTCATAATTAGAACTCAAAATGAGTAGATTCATATATATATTGATATTAGCATTATATGCTAACATCTCAATGGCAAATACAAATATTCCAACTACAAGGCTTGTTGGTAAAGTAACCAGTAATGGAGAAGAAATTCCTTACGCAACAATAATTATAAAAGGAACAACTATTGGAACAGCTTCGAATGTATTAGGAGAATTTAATTTAGAGCATATTCCTTCGGGGAAATTGGTTATACGTGCACAAGCAATAGGGTATAAACCAGAAGAAATTGAAATTGAAATTAAAGTTAATGATTCGCAGGAGCTTAGTTTTGATTTAGAAGAAGATGTTTTAGGTCTGGCACAAGTTGTGATTACTGCAGATAGAAATGAGAAAAATAGAACAGAAGCATCTGTAATTGTAAATACAATAACACCAAGAGTTTTTGAAGCAGCACAAACAGTAACAATTGCTGATGGATTAAATTTTTGTCCAGGAATTCGTATGGAGAATAATTGTTCTAACTGCGGATTTAATCAGGTTAGAATGAATGGAATGGAAGGTCCGTATTCTCAAATATTGATTAATAGTCGTCCAATATTTAGTGGATTAGCAGGAGTTTATGGTTTAGAGTTAATCCCTACAAGTATAATTGAAAGAATTGAAGTAGTTCGAGGAGGAGGTTCAGCGCTTTATGGAAGTAATGCAATTGCAGGAACAATCAATTTAATTTTAAAAGATCCTATTAATAATTCTTATGAGGCTTCAATAAATGAAGGAATTATCGGTGTTGGAATTAAAGATGTTGATCTGGCTCAAGATTACAGTGTTAACTTAAATACATCCTTGGTTTCTGATGATAATAAAACGGGTATGGTTTTATATGGTTTTTATAGAGATAGGCAACCATTTGATGCAAACGAAGATGATTTCTCAGAATTAGCAAGTATTAAAAATACTACAATTGGAACCCGTATTTTTAGAAGAATAGGTTACAGAGGTAAGTTAGCAATAGATTTCTTTAATATTAAAGAAGAACGAAGAGGCGGCAATAAATTTGATTTGCCCCAGCATGAAGCTGATGTAGCTGAATCTGCAGAACATGATATTACTACAGGAGCAATAACTTATGATAAGTTCTTTAGAGATGAAGATTTGTTTTCTCTTTTTGTATCAGCTCAAAACGTAAATAGAGATTCATACTATGGAGCAGGTCAATCACTTAAAGATTATGGATTTACAAATGGATTTACTTATACTGTGGGCACACAATATAGTGACCGATTTAATAATTCAAGTTTAATATTAGGTATTGAAAATAGAAACGAATCACTTAATGATATAAAACTTGGTTATTTAGATATTGATGAATTTGGGAATCAAACCCATACCGAAAACAATGTTATTGCTGATCAAATCTCAAATACTTTTGGATTTTTTATGCAATATGAATTTGATTGGAAAAAATTTAATGTGTCAGCTGGAGCTCGTTTTGATAATTATTTTATTGAAGATAAAAAACATAATGCCAATAAAAAAACTGGAAATGTTATAAGTCCAAGGTTAACCCTAAAATATGATGTGCTTAAGTCAATTCAAGTGAGAGCAAGTTATTCTCAAGGTTACAGAGCACCTCAAATTTTCGACGAAGACTTACACATTTTATCATCTGAATCAAGAAAGGTGATACATAAAAACGACCCAGACTTAAAGCAAGAAACAAGTCATAGTTACATGGCTTCCTTAGATTTTAACAAATTAGTAGGAAGTGTAAATATTGGTTTCCTGGCTGAAGGTTTTTATACACAATTAAATGATGCATTTGCTAATGAAACTTCAATACATCCGACTGAGGAAAATACGTTTATCTATACCAGAGTTAATTCAGATGGTGGTGCAATGGTAAATGGTGTGAATTTTGAAACTAAGCTTAATCCTGATAATGACTTTATGTTAACAGCAGGTTTTACGATTCAAAAAAGCGAATATGACAATCCTCAAGTGGAATTTAATGAGAAATCGTTTTTCAGAACACCAAACCAATATGGATATATTACTATTGACTGGGATTTTATTAAGAATACTTGTTTATCGGCTACAGGAAACTATACTGGTAGTATGTTAGTTCCATATTATGGGCCTAATGCAGTAGATCCTACAATAGGTGAATTAAGAGAATCTAATCCATTTTTTGATATGGGTGCTAAACTGAGTTATGATTTTAAATTGAATAATGTTACAATTCAAGCTTTTGGAGGTATTAAGAATATATTTAATTCGTATCAAAATGATCTTGATGTTGGAGGTTCGCGTGATCCAGGTTATGTTTATGGACCGTCGTTACCAAGAACAGTTTATTTTGGAATTAAATTTGGGAATTTGATATAAAATAGAGTTTTGTTGAGTCTGTCAGAATTTGACAGGCTTTTTTTTCTCAAATTAAAAATTCCACCATTCAACTTTTGAAGTTGTCAGTTGATTATATATTACTGTAATATTTACTTTAAACTGATCTTCATTTCCAATTAAATCATAATCATTTAAATCGCATTTAGCGATGATCTGATCTAAATTTAATCCTTGTTTTTTCAATCTTTCAATTTTTTGAGCAAGACTTTTAAAATAATCTGATTGTTCTTGCAAAATTAATTTTGGACCAACTTCACCATGACCTGGAATAACAGTAAATATATTTTCTTTTTTTAAATCGTCCAGTGTTTTTACCCAATTGTATATGTCCACACCGTGTTCTTCAATTGTGTAAGGAAAACTTTTATTAAAGACCAAATCGCCTATATGTATAATATTATGATTTGAAAATTTAACAAGAATATTATCATTTGTATGTCCCGGTCCCGGACATTCCAACATTATTCGCTCATCTGAAATTCTGAATCTGTAAAAATCGTTGAAAGTAATATCCGGTTCTCTGAATTTTATATTTTGTATGTCATTATAGTATTCCTGATTTATTTCGTAATCATTTTTTAGAGTCAAATATTCTTCACTTTCTTTATTCTTCATTGAGCCCATTTGCAATTTTAAATTTACCAGATAACTTGGAAGCACATTATCAATATATTTTTTTAAGTTGTTCTCATTAAATTGTTTGTAATTTTCAGTTAGGCTTGAATGAGCAATTATTTTGACACTATTTGGAAAACCTGAAATGCCGTTTATGTGATCACCATGAAAATGTGTTAAGATTAAATATTTTATGGGCTTATCTGAAACGGATTTAATTATTGAAATAATTCTTTTCCCATTTTTTGGAGTTGCTCCGGCATCAACTACCACAATACCTTTTTTGGTTACAAGAAATGCAACATTTCCTCCATCTGTATTGCTTATCACATATAGATTATCACTTATTTCAGTATAGTCAGGATTCTCTTGTGCTTTTAATTGTATGTAAAAGACATTAAATAGAAAGAGTGTTGAGAAGGTAATTAATAATTTCATTAATAGTAATTTATACAAGTAGTACTAAAAAAAATACCCTTGTAAGAGGGTATTTAAATTTGTGTAAAATAATTTTATTTCTTTTTTAGTTTAGCTTCAAGTTCTTTAATTTTTTCATTCGCTGATTCAAGCTTTGTTTCCCACACAATTTCTCTTTCTTCAAATTCTACAACTTGCATTTCAATTTCTTCAGACTGTTTTTGAGATTGTTCTATAATCCTTTCCATATCTCCCTTTTGACCTTGAGTTTCTTCAAGAAGTTTTTCCATTTCAATAGTTCGTCTTGTTGATTCTTCCTGAGTAGCCTGAAGCTCTTCCATATTCTGACGCATTTCCTCTTCCTGAGCTGACATTTCTTCGGCTTGCTGTTGGGTTTTTTCTAAGAGCTCAGAAGTGCGTTTATTTGTTTCAGCCATATTTAGTGAGCTGGCTATACTTAATGATGCCTGTTCAAGAAAATCAATCTGATAATCTTCAATACTATTGAAAGAAGCAATTTCAATAACTCCTAATACCTCTTCTTCGAGCTTCATTGGAACAAGTACTAAGCTTTTAGGATTCGATCCACCTAAGCCACTTGTAATTTGAATATAGTTATCAGGAATTTCGGTTAGATGAACTCGTTTTTTCTCAATAGCACAATTACCTACTAATCCTTCACCTAATTCAAATGTTTTTTTAATATATTTTCTTCTGTTGAATGCATAAAACGATTGAAGTTCTAATATTATATTATTCTGATCTTCGTTATTTCTTATAAATATCCCACCTTGATTTGCATCCATGTAATTAACCAAGTAACTTAAAATTTGAAATGATAATTCAGCAACGTCATCCTGTTTTCTTAAAATTTCATTGAGCTTAGCCAATCCTTCATTTGCCCACGATCGTTTTTCATCTTCAATTCTTTTTTCTTCCTGAGTTTTAGTTGCATCTAAAAGTTTTTGGTTCATTTCTTTTAAAGCTATTCTTAAATGATCCGATTCACTTAAAAGTTCTATTTGATGATCGAGATTGCCTTCGCCTATCTGTCGTGCAAATTCAGCAGTATCTTTCAAATTATGAATCATTTCTTCCAAAGCAACATTCATTTGTCCAATTTCATCATTATATTTCTTGATATCCTCACTAATTTCAACATCTAAGTCTCCTTTTGTTACTTTACTTAATACTTCAATAGATCCTTTAATAGGTCGTTGAACATACTTCTTAAAAATTTGGTTTCCAATCAGTAATATTGCGTATCCAACTGGAATATACCAGATTAAATACTTTATTCCGTAAAGCCCAATTATAAAAGATGTGACTGCGACAAGAAAATTTGTTGCAAGAATTACAATCGCAGTTTTGAATATAATTGTTCCGCGATATCTTATTCGATTTACAAGAATAGCTATTGGTGTAGCACCTAAGGTCATAAATAAAACAAAAATAAGTAAAGGATGCATAAGTTTAATTTTTGGTCCGTTCTAAAATACAAATTTTTTAATGAAAAGAAAAGTGAAGCTATTAATAGTTAATCAAGAAACATTTAATCACCTTTTTGTTTTAGGACGTTTAAACTTATCACATTTGTTTTTGTCTTAGAGATAATATAAATAATTCATTATCTTTGGTTCGTGATAAAAAACAAGTATATCATATTACCTTTTTTGCTTCTGGCGTGGACAATAATTTTTGCTCATAGCATTGTCCCACATCATCACCATGCCGAAAATAGCCATACTGAATGTAATCATCATGCTCAGAATATCAATTTTGAAGAAAGTACTGAAATTCATGATTGCAATCAGGATGGTAATGATCATGTTTGTCACTTTCATGTTGAAGTATTAACAAAAGTATCTATAGATAATATTTTTATTGCAGATACCGAGGATGTTTTTTTAAATTACCTTTCAGTTTTTGAAATAAACAAGAATAATTTTAATTCTAATTTTGTATTTCAAGATATACCTACAAGTAATTATCTTCGTGGACCTCCAATTATTTCATAATTCACACTAATTTTTTTTTACTTGTTTTATAAAACAAGTCATTTTTACTTAAAATTTATTTAATCAATTTTAAAATTTGAATTATGAAAAAGATATTATCAATAGTATTTGTTTTGGTATTTGCATTAACAATTTCTTCTTGTAACAATAAAGCAACAGAAGAGCATTCTGGAGTTCATACGCATGAAGATGGAACTGTTCATAACGATGGAGATCACGAAGATCAAGTAAAGCCCGAACAAGAGAGCTTCGAAGTAGAAGCAGACTCAACGGAGGCACATGACCATGACCATGATCATGACCACGACCACCAACATTAGTAATTTATTTGATTAATGTCTGAATTTGTTAAAGTAATTTTTAACAAGTATGGGCGAATAATAATTTTTAATAAAATTAAAGATGAAACATATTTTATTGTATGTTCTGGTTTTAATTATTACAACTTTTGCTTGTACAAATAAGGAGCCAGAAACTCATGATCATGAACAAGAAACTGTAAAATTACAACTTACAGAATATTCTGATCAGTATGAATTGTTTGCAGAAACAGATCCATTTATAGTTGGAGAAACAACAACTATTTTAGCTCATTTCACAAACTTATCTGATTTCAAACCTTTATCTGCAGGAAGTGTAAGAATTGAGTTGCATGTTGGTACTAAGGGAATAGGTCAGACTATTGAGAAACCAATAAGACCTGGAATATATCAATTTGCATTACAGCCATTAGCAAAAGGGAATGGCAAATTGATTTTTAATATAAAAAATGAAAAGGGCGATCATAAAATTGTTATAAAAAATATTGTTGTTTATGACAATGAACATGACGCATCACATGTTGCAGAAGAAGAAGTTAATGTAAATGCTATAAATTTCACAAAAGAGCAATCATGGAAAATTGATTTTGAAACTACTCAACCAAAAATGCAGCAGTTTGGTAAAATTATTAAAACAACTGCTCAGATATTATCTGACAATACAGATGAAATTGAAATTATTTCAAAAACCAATGGTATTGTATTTTTTCAAGAAAATATTACCGAAGGTAAAGATGTAAAAGCAGGTGAAGCTTTGTTAAATGTCTCGGGAAGTGGATTAGCAAATGAAAATGCAAATGTAAGGTTTCAGGAAGTTCAGAATAATTACGAGCTGTCAAAATCAAATTATGAGAGGGCTAAAGCTCTTAATCAGAATAAAATTATATCTGAGAAAGAACTTGAAAATGCAAAGCGTGATTTTGAAAATGCAAAAGCTATTTATGATAATTTAAAAAAGAACTTCAATGAAAACGGACAAGTTGTAACATCACCGAAAAATGGCATTGTTAAACACATTTATGTAAAAAATGGGCAATATGTTGAAGCTGGTGAGAAACTATTTGCTGTTAGTTCTAATAAAAATTTAATTCTAAAAGCAGAGCTTCAGCAAAAACATTTTGCAGTTTTAAATTCTATTTCATCAGTAAATCTTAAATCAATAATTGATAATCAAATTTATAGTTTGACCGACCTGAATGGTAAACTAATTTCTTATGGAAAAAATATTGATGAAGAAGAAGGTTATTTACTACCAGTTAATTTTCAGATTGAAAACAATAGCATGTTTTTATCAGGAAGTTTTGTTGAGATTTATATCAGAACAAAATCGAATGAAAATGTATTAATTGTACCAAATTCCGCATTAGTTGAGGAACAAGGAAATTTTTATGTTTTTGTACAGCTAACTCCTGAGTTTTTTGAAAAAAGAGAAATTAAAATTGGAGATTCTGATGGAACAGATACTGAAATATTATCTGGCTTAAGCAGCGCTGAGAGAATTGTTTCGAAGGGAGCAATAATTGTAAAACTAGCAGCTGTTTCAAATAGTTTAGATCCACATGCAGGTCATGTTCATTAAATCAGGATTATTATGTTAGATAAAATAATAAAATTTTCGTTGAACAATAAGTTTCTTGTGCTTTTAGGTGCAATTCTCTTAATGTTCGCCGGTGTTTATACCGGCCGACAAATGGATGTTGATGTATTCCCTGATTTAACTGCACCGACTGTTGTTGTTATGACTGATGCTCATGGAATGGCTGCAGAAGAGGTAGAGAGAATGGTAACATTTCCTATCGAAACAGCTGTAAACGGAGCTACTGATGTTAGAAGAGTTAGATCAAATTCGTCGCAGGGATTTTCATTTGTTTGGGTTGAGTTTGATTGGGGAACTGATATCTTCAAAGCCAGACAAATTGTGAGCGAAAAAATGGTGACACTTGCTGGCCAAATGCCATTAAATATAGGTCAACCAACGCTTGCGCCACAATCCTCTGTTATGGGTGAAATCCTATTTATTGGATTGCAATCTGATTCAACTTCTTTAATGGATTTAAGAACCATCGCTGAATGGAATGTTCAGCCTGTATTGCTTGCAACAGGAGGAGTTTCTCAGGTTACCATTATCGGTGGTGATTACAAACAATATCAGGTTCTTGCTGATCCACAAAAAATGAAATACTATAATGTTTCATTGGAGGAATTGGCTAATGTATGCGAAGGAATAAGTGATAATTCTGCAGGAAGTGTTGTTCGTGAATATGGAAACGAATATGTTGTTCGTGGAATTGGACGAACTTACGATTTGGAGGAATTGGGAAATTCTTTTATAAAATCAATAAATGAGCGTCCTGTTTTGATAAATGATATTGCAGAAGTAAAAATTGGAGCGGCAGTGAAAATGGGTTATGCATCACAGAATGCAAAACCTTCTGTAATTCTTTCAATTTCGAAACAGCCCAATACAAATACATTAAATCTTACTGAAAATATTGAAAAGAACCTTGATGAGTTAAGAAAGACTTTGCCTCCTGATGTTGTTCTGGATAGTAAAATTTTTCGCCAAGCTGATTTTATCGAAAAATCTGTTTCGAATGTTCAGAGAGCTTTAATTGAAGGATCCATATTTGTTGTTATTATTCTATTTTTCTTTTTAGGAAGTTTCAGAACAACAATAATTTCAGTTATAGCGATTCCGATTTCTTTGCTGGGAGCAATTATCGTTCTTAAATTATTAGGTTATAATATAAATACAATGAGTTTGGGAGGAATGGCTATTGCAATTGGCTCCCTTGTTGATGATGCAATTATTGACGTTGAAAATGTGTATAAACGATTGCGGCAAAACCATAAATTGCCAAAAAAAGATCGTGGATCTGCATTCCAGATTGTCTTTGAAGCATCAAAAGAAATTCGTGCATCGATTTTAAATGCTACACTAATAATTATTGTTGCTTTTATTCCTTTATTCTTTCTTTCAGGAATGGAAGGCCGAATGCTAAAACCTTTAGGTATAGCATACATTGTGTCATTATTTGTGTCATTAATTGTTGCTATGACATTGACACCGCTACTTTGTAAGTTGTTGCTTTCAAAGGAGAAGTATTTGATTAGAAAAGAAAAGGATAAGTGGTTTACTACCAAGTTAATGGATGCTTATATTAAATCTTTAGAATGGGCATTAAAGCATAAAAAAATAGTTGTTTTCTCAGCCTTAGGATTGTTTATGGTTTCATTAGTTGCTCTTTCAACTATGGGAAGAAGTTTTCTTCCTGAATTTAATGAAGGAGCTTTAACTATTTCAGCGATTAGTCAGCCAGGTATTTCTTTGGAGGAAAGTAATCGTTTAGGGAATCTTATTGAAACAGAACTTTTATCAATTTCTGAAGTTAAAACAACTGCCCGAAGAACAGGAAGAGGTGAACTGGATGAACATTCTCAAACTACAAATAGTGCAGAGATTGATGTAAATTTCGATTTAGGTGATCGTGACAGAGAAGAATTTATAGCTGAAGTAAGATCTAAACTTGCTGGAGTTCCTGGAATTGCTGCTACGGTTGGTCAACCTTTGGGTCATAGAATTGATCATATGCTTTCAGGAACAAGAGCAAATATAGCAATTAAGCTTTTTGGAACCGATCTGAATAAGATGTTTACAATAGGTAATCAAATTCAGAATGCAATTGTTGATATTCCTGGATTAGTTGATGTGAATGTTGAACAGCAAGTTGAAATTCCTCAGATTCAGATTCGTCCTAAAAGAGAAATGTTAGCTCGTTATGGAATAACATTGAATCAGTTTAATGAATTTGTTGAATTGGCTTTTGCTGGAGAACGCATAGCTGATATTTACGAAGGACAAAGAAAATTTGATTTGATTGTTCGCTTGAATAAAGATTATACAAAATCTATTGAAGGTATTAAAAGTGCATTGATTGATACTGAGAACGGGAAAAAAGTTCCTTTGGATCAGGTTGCGGATGTATTATCAGTATCAGGTCCAAGCTCAATTAGTCGTGAAAATGTACAGCGTAAATTAGTTATTTCAGCAAATGTTGCTGAACGCGATTTAAGAAGTGTTGTAAATGAGATTAAAAGCGAAATTGACGAAAATGTCTCTTTGCCTGAAAATTATATGATTCAGTATGGTGGACAGTTTGAGAGTGAAGCACGCGCTTCTAAAACTCTCATGCTAACTTCAATACTTGCTATTTTTATCATATTCTTGTTGTTATATCAGGAATTCAAAGATTTAAAATTGGCCGGAATAATAATGATAAACTTACCACTTGCTTTGATAGGTGGAGTTTTTACAATTTATTTTACATCAGGAATAGTTAGTATACCTGCTATCATTGGTTTTATTACCTTGTTTGGAATTGCAACACGAAATGGTATTTTACTTGTTTCGCATTATCAGTATTTTAAGGCAAAGGGTGTTGGCTTATATGAATATATTACAAGTGGTTCCGCAGATCGTTTAAATCCTATCTTGATGACAGCCTTAACAGCTGCTCTTGCTCTTGTTCCTTTAGCTTTGAAAGGAGATGCTACTGGTAATGAGATTCAAAGTCCAATGGCTAAGGTTATACTTGGAGGATTATTAACATCTACATTATTAAATATTTATGTTATTCCGGTTATTTATTTTTTAATTCATAAAAAGGAGGCGAAAGATGAAAAGTAAGAAGATATTATTAATTGCATTTTTATTGATTCTTTCTGCTGGTACCTATTCACAGACTTTTGAAAATGTCCTGAAAACAATTGAGCAAAACAATTTAGAGCTGCAAGCAGGAAGTAAATATGTGGAAAGTAAAGCATTTGAGTACAAACAAGATAATTTACCTGGAGGACCGTCATTATCGTACGGATATTTTCCTGATAATTCATCTGTCTCCGGAACAAAGGAGGTTTTTGAAGTAAGTCAATCATTTCAGATGCCATGTTTTTACAGAAATCAATCTGCGTATTCAAAATTAATGATTAAGCAGGAAGAAGCAAATCATCAGATTTTGAGACAGGATATCTTAAATGAAGCAAAGAGCCTCTTAATTGAATATGTTTATTTAATCAAACAAATTTCAGTTACAGATAAAAGGTTGAAGTTTGCTGATGATATTCATAATGCTTATTTGGTTCGTATTGAGGCAGGTGATGCTAATGCCTTGGAAGTGAATAAAGCTAAATTACATTTATTACAGGTAAAGAAGCAAGAAAATAATTTGAGGACGGAAATTCTGGCTGTAAAAGAAAAGCTCACAATGCTGAACGGAGGTATTGATTTAAATATTGATGTTAATCAATATCCTTTGGGAAATGTTGTAGAATTAGATTCAGTAATGTTTGATAGGTTGGAAAAAGATCCGGTTCTAATTTATAATCAGAATGCATTTGAAGCATCTGAGCAAAGGATAAAAGTTACTAAAAACCTTCAATTACCGGAGTTTAGCTTAGGCTATGGTACAGAAACTGTTGCTGATGAAAAATTCAAAGGTTTTTTGGTTGGTCTTTCTATTCCATTGTGGGGAAGTAAAAGATCAATTCAGCAGTCAAAAGCAGAATCTGACTTTTATGCTCTTAATAAAGTTTCTGTTTCTGAAAATAAAATTACAGAAACAAGAATTCAGTTTAAAAAAGTGAATTCCTTACAGCAAAACTTAGAAAGCTATAAAACAGTTTTAAGTTCTGTAAATAATGAAGAACTTCTTAATAAATCATTAGAATTGGGAGAAATATCTATAATAGATTTCTTCACAGAGATGTTTTATTTTTATGAGATTTACGATGATTATTTATTAGTTGAAAAGGAATATCATCAAGCATTAGCTGTTCTCTATAAATATAAATTATAGAAGATATGGTAGATTCGGAACACATGTTCTGAATCTACTTTTTAAATTTTAAAATTCGCAAGTTCCATCACCACAGCCGCATCCAATTTCTTGGTCTTTCAATTTACTGGAATGGCTACTGCACGATCCTCCATGAAACTCTCCTTTTTTAGTAAAGATTAATCGTACTGATAATGCTAACATAACTATCAG
This sequence comes from Bacteroidales bacterium, assembly GCA_030637515.1. Taxonomy (GTDB): domain Bacteria; phylum Bacteroidota; class Bacteroidia; order Bacteroidales; family UBA12077; genus UBA12077. The sequence goes on along the minus strand of DAOWGM010000077.1, from coordinate 3,172 downwards.
CATTAAAACAGTAGTAATAATTAGTACTTTTATAATTGGCATAATAAATTTCTTATTGATTCTTTGTTATTCAACAACTATGAATTGTTTTAGTTCAACCATTCTCTGTGTTTTCAGGGTGTTGGTTATTATGAATTTGGTAAAGAACCAACAGATTATTACCCTTTAGAAACAAGAATATTGCCAATGATTCAATTATTGTTAGGTTGGCAACTTGGGAAATAAGATTATAAAAAATTATGAATTTGAGCCTCGCATTATGCGAGGCTTTTTTAATTAAAATCAGTCTATTTTAATTCTACATATTGATATATTTCGATACTTGCCTTATATTTATATGATACAATTACCTAAATACTTTTTTATGAGTAATGACTTAAAATATATATTTTCTTCTTTTAAAGGAAAGGAAGAAGAACTTATACCAATACTTCAAAAAGTTCAGAAAACAAAAGGTTTTTTGTCTGATGATTCAATGGAGGAGATAGCCAGGTTTACAAAGGCACCTATGAGTAAAGTGTTTGGTGTGGCAACCTTTTATGCCCAGTTCAAGTTTAAACCCGTTGGGGAAAAACATATAATGTGCTGTAGAGGTACTGCATGTCATGTTAAAGGAGCTACCAGAATACAGGAAGAGATAGAAAATCAATTAGGTATTAAGGAGGGTGAAACATCGGGGGATATGAAACATTCATTGGAAGATGTTGCATGTATTGGCGCATGTGGATTAGCACCGTGTATTATGATTAATGAAGAAGTTAAAGGGAGATTAACACCTAAAATGGTAAATAAACTTTTTGAAGAAAAGGACAGGGGGAATCAAGATGTCAAATAAAACTTGTTTAATATGTCAGGGGACAGGTTGTGTCTCTGCAGGATCTAAAGAAATACATGCTTCACTTGAAAACGAATTAGAGAAGTTAGAATTAAGTGATGATATTAAGGTAAAACGCACAGGATGCCATGGTTTTTGTGAACAGGGGCCTCTTGTTGTAGTTGAACCTGAGGGTGAGTTTTTTTCAGGAGTTCAGGTAAAGGATGTCCCTGATATTGCTCGATCTATATCACCCGAGGGAGAGCCCTTGAAAGATGGACCACTCTACAAAGATCCGACTACGGGTGAATCTATACACCACTATCGCGACATTGTCTTTTATAACAGGCAGCAACGAACCGTATTAAAAAATTGCGGGAATATTGATCCTGAAGATATTGAGGAGATTATTTCCAAAGGAGATTATGAGTCTGTAAAAAAAGCATTAACTGAAATGTCTCCCGACCAAATTCTTGAAGAGGTTAAAAGCTCTGGCTTGAGAGGACTTGGTGGAGCGGGATTCCCTACCTGGCGTAAATGGCAATTTTGCAAAGATCAGAAGAATGATACAAAATATCTTATTTGTAATGCAGATGAGGGAGATCCGGGCGCATTTCAGGATCGCTCTATTTTAGAAGGTGATCCTCATGCTCTTATTATGGGAATGATAATAGCAGGATATACCATTGGAGCAACAAAAGGATATGTTTATGTACGAGCTGAATATCCACTTGCTGTAAAACGACTGAATATTGCTATAGCACAGGCAAAGGAAAAGGGCTTTTTAGGCGAAAATATCTTCAATAGTAAATACAGTTTTGACTTGGATATTTTTGAAGGAGCAGGGGCATTTGTATGTGGCGAGGAAACAGCATTAATAAGTTCTATTGAAGGAAACAGGGGAATGCCCAGACCGCGGCCACCATTCCCGGCACAGTCAGGATTATGGGGTAAACCCAGTATAATTAACAATGTAAAAACCTATTCCAGCATTCACTGGATAATAAGTAAGGGTTCAGATTGGTTTTCCGGCATTGGAACTGAGACCTGTAAAGGTACAGCAATATTTTCTCTTACTGGCAAGGTGTCAAATAGTGGAATTGTTGAAGTGCCTATGGGAACTACTCTTCGTGAGATTATTTTCGAGATTGGTGGTGGAATTCCCGGAGGAAAACCATTTAGAGCTGTTCAGACAGGAGGTCCTTCAGGAGGATGCTTGCCTGCTGATATGCTTGATACCCCGGTTGATTTTGACTCACTTAATGCTGCTGGATCAATGATGGGTTCGGGAGGTATGGTAGTAATGGACGATGAAACTTGTATAGTGGATTTAGCCAGATATTTTGTTGACTTCGGAACCAAAGAATCGTGTGGAGAATGTGCGCCTTGTAGACTAGGTACAAAACAAATGCTCAAAATACTGGAAGATATTGTTGAAGGTAAAGGTAAAATAGAAGATCTTGATTTGTTGGAGGATCTGGGTAAAGGTATTAAAGCAGGTTCTTTATGTGGACTTGGACAAACTGCTCCAAACCCAATTCTAACTACCATTAAATATTTTAGGAAGGAGTATGAAGAGCACATCATAGACAAGAAGTGTAGAGCTAAAGTATGTAAAGAGTTAATTAATTTTGATATTTTGCCAGATAAATGTACTGGATGCCATATCTGTTTTAAAGCTTGCCCTGTAGATGCAATTAGTGGGGATCCTAAACAAATACACGAAATTGACCAGGAATTATGTATTAAGTGCGGTTTGTGTCTTGAAAAATGCCCGTCAAAATTCAATGCTATAGAAAAGTATGTTGGAAGTAAAGTAATGGAGGAATAATTCATGAATATGATTAACATAAATATTGACGGTAAAAAATTAACAGTAAATAGTGAACAGACCATCCTTGAGGCTGCAATTGAAAACGGAATTTATATTCCAAACCTATGTCACCACTCCGACTTGATTCCTTCAGGTAACTGCCGTATGTGCCTTGTAGAAATTGAAGGAAGAAGAGGTCAGATAATTGCTTGTAAAACACCAGTTGAGGAAGGTATGGTTGTTAGGACTGAAAGTCAAGAAATCTCACTTATACGACAGATAACGCTGGAGTTAATTCATGTAAATCATACCCAGGATTGCACTAACTGTTCAAAAAACAGTAGTTGCCAATTGCAGGAAGTAACTGCATATGTAGGGGTTGATGAAGAGAGGATGAAAAGATTACGTCCCACCAAAGATTATATAGAGAAGGATGAATCAAATCCATTCTTTGCTCTTGATCACAATAAATGCATAATGTGCGGAATATGTGTGCGTACCTGCGATGAAGTACAGGGAGTAAATGCTCTTGACTATGGTTACAG